>JAICYG010000173.1 GCA_025934335.1 Thermoleophilia bacterium
CGCAAGCGCGGGGAGGAGGAGCTCCCGTACCTGCTCGTCGTGATCGACGAGCTCGCCGACCTGATGATGGTGAGCCCACAGGAGGTGGAGGACTCGATCATCCGCCTCGCGCAGAAGTCGCGCGCCGTCGGTATCCATCTCGTGCTCGCGACGCAGCGGCCCTCGGTCGACGTGATCACGGGCATGATCAAGGCGAACGTCCCGTCGCGCATCGCGTTCGCCGTCTCCTCCCAGACCGACTCGCGCGTGATCCTCGACTCGAACGGCGCCGAGAGCCTGCTCGGCCAGGGCGACATGCTCTTCAAGCCGCTCGGCACCTCGCGGCTGCAGCGCGTGCAGGGCGCGTTCGTGACCGAAGACGAGATCGCGCTGATCGTCGAGCAGACGCGAACGCAGCGCGAGCAGCAGGTCGACGAGACCTTCCTCGAGGCGCCGCAGGTGTTCGCCGACGACGTCGACTCCGAGGACGGCGAGTTCGACCCCGACGAGGACCCGCTGCTCGACAAGGCAATCGAGATCGTCGTGACGGCGCAGACGGCGAGCGTGTCGCTGCTGCAGCGGCGGCTGCGAGTCGGCTACACCCGGGCGGGCCGGCTGATCGACATGCTCGAGCGGCGCGGGATCATCTCGCCGTACGAGGGATCGAAGCCCCGGCGGGTGCTCGTCTCCGAGCACGAGCTCGAGCGGACGGTCGTGCCGTCCGCAGCAGATTGACGCAGATTCTGCGGGTTTTCCCCTTACGACCTTCCGGGAGACGGGCTACAGTTGGCGCGCTAGTCCCCCCAGAAGGACATCTGAGCAAGGAGGGTTCACCAAGTGAGGAAGCGCTGGCTCACGGTCGCGGCGGTCGCCGTCGTGGCCGTGCTCGTCGCGTCGCTCGCCGCCGCCGTGCGCGGCACGAACGCGTCGGCGGCACACAAGGCCGCGTTCTCCGCGTGCCTCGTCACCGATATCGGCGGCCTGAACGACAAGTCGTTCAACCACCTCGCCTACGTCGGTCTCCAGCACGCGCAGAGGGCAGGTATCAAGGGACGCGTCATCCAGTCGCACTCCCCGGCCGACTACATCCCGAACCTGAAGGCGTGCGTCCAGTCGGGCGCCGGCATCACGATCGGCGTCGGCTTCCTGATGGCGGACTCGATGGACGCGATCGCCTCGGCGTTCCCGACGAAGCAGTTCGCGATCGTCGACGTCGACGCGACGTCGCTGAAGCACAAGCCGAAGAACGTCGAGGGCCTGCTGTTCAAGGAGCAGGAGGCGGGGTACCTCGTCGGTTACGCGTCGGGCCTCTACGCGAAGTCGAAGGGCGCGAAGGCGGTCGGCTCGGTCGGCGGCCTGAAGATCCCGCCGGTCGACCGGTACATCGCGGGCTTCCAGTACGCCGCGAAGAAAGCCGACCCGGGCCTGAAGACGCTCAACGACTACTCCCAGGACTTCGTCAAGCAGGCGAAGTGCAAGGAGAAGGCGCTGAACCAGATCGCGCAGGGCTCGGTCGTCGAGTTCCAGGTGGCCGGCCAGTGCGGCCTCGGCGTCCTCGACGCCGCGCACGAGAAGGGCGTCTGGGGCATCGGTGTCGACGCCGACCAGGGCTACCTCGGGCCGTGGGTCGCCACGAGCGCCCTCAAGCGGGTCGACGTCGCCGTGTACAACGCCATCCAGGCTGCGAACCACAACAAGCTCCTGGGCGGCAAGAACAAGGTGTTCGGTGCCTCGATCGGCGGCATCGGGTACGGCAAGTGGAGCAAGAGCGTCCCCGCTTCGATCAAGTCGAAGGTGGCCGCGCAGTACAAGCTCCTGAAGGCCGGCAAGATCAAGGGCATCCCGGCCACCGTCAAGTAGTAGGCGGCTCGAAGATGCACTCTCGGAAGGGGCGGGCCGCGGCCCGCCCCTTCCGTCTTTCCGCCCTCTGCCTGCTCGTCGCCGTGCTCGCCTCCGGGTGCGGCGAGGCGAAGCGCGGGGCGACGTCGACGACGACCACGACCGTCAGCACCGCGCCGGCGCAGCCGGCGCTGCACGTCGGCGTCGTCGGGCCGCTCCGGCTCGGCCTGCAGGGCGTGCGCGTCGTCCGCGGCAGCCTCGCGGCCGTCGCCGGCGAGCCGCTCGTGCTTGTCGAAGCGGGTACGGCGAGCGCCGACGCCGTCGCCGCCTCGGCGCGCGCCCATCCCGACTCGCAGTTCGCGATCGTCGGCGCGAGCGCCCGGGGCGAGAACGTCCCCAACCTCGCGGGCATCGTGCTCGAGCAGGGCAAGGCGGCGTACCTCGCCGGGGTCACCGCCGGGCTCGCCGCCGTCGACGCCGGCGGCGACGCACCGCGCGTCGCCTGGGTCGGCCGTGAGGAGCGCGGGCTCGTCACCGCCTTCGGGCGCGGCGTGCGCGCAGCCGCCCCGGGCGTCGCGGTGCTGCATCAGCGATCGCTCGCCGTGCCCGCCCGCTGCAAGGAGGCGGCGCTGACGGCGCTCGAGCGAAACGCAGTGGTGATCTTCGCGACCCGGGGATTGTGCGCGTCGGCCGCGGCCGCAGCCGCGCACGAGCAGAACCGGCCGGCGCTCCGGCTGCGCGACTTCCTGCTGCCGGCCGTCGCTGCGGCAGCCGTCGTCCGCGAGGCGTCCGCGGGCATCTTCCACGGCGGCGAGGACGTCGTCTTCGGTCCCTCGACCGGCGCGGTCGGCGTCCGTGCGCTCGACCCGCGCATCTCGTTCTCGACCGCCGCGAAGGCGCGTGCCGCCGCCCAGCAGCTTGCGGGCGGCGTCGCGCAGGCTGGGTAGGATCGCCCGAGCGATGGCGGAGGCCCCTCTCCTCGAGCTGCGCGGGATCACGAAGCGGTTCCCGGGCGTGCTCGCCAACGACGACGTCAACCTCGACCTGCGCCGCGGCGAGGTGCACGCCCTGCTCGGCGAGAACGGCGCCGGCAAGTCGACGCTGATGAACATCCTCTACGGGCTCTACACGCCCGACCAGGGACAGATCCTGCTGAACGGGAGGCCGATCGACGTCGGCTCCACGAAGGCCGCGATCGAGCACGGGATCGGGATGGTGCACCAGCACTTCATGCTCATCCCGGTGATGACTGTCGCGGAGAACATCGTGCTCGCGACCGAGCCGCGGCACGCGGGCGTGCTGCTCGACTACGACGCAGCGCGGCGACGGGTGCGCGAACTCTCCGACCGGTACGGCCTCGCCGTCGACCCCGACGCCCGCATCGACCGGATCACCGTCGGCCAGCAGCAGCGAGTCGAGATCCTGAAGGCGCTCTACCGCGGCGCCGAGATCCTCATCCTCGACGAGCCGACGGCGGTGCTGACGCCGCAGGAGGCGCAGGAGCTGTTCGAGATCATCCGCTCGCTGAAGGAGCAGGGCAAGTCGATCATCTTCATCTCGCACAAGCTGAACGAGGTGCTCGAGATCGCCGACCGGATCACGACCCTCCGGCGCGGCGTCGTCGTCGACACGATCCCGGCGGCGGGTGCGACGGAGGAGGGGCTCGCGCGAATGATGGTCGGCCGCGAGGTGCTGCTGCGGGTCGACAAGCCGCCGTCCCACCCGGCAGGGCCGCTGCTCCAGGTCGAGCACCTGACGGTGATCGACGACCGCGGCCTCGAGGCGGTGCGCGACGTCAGCCTCGAGGTGCGCGCGGGCGAGATCGTCGGCGTCGCCGGCGTCGACGCGAACGGGCAGTCGGAGCTGATCGATGCGATCGCGGGCCTGCGCAACGCGAAGTCGGGCCGCGTCATCCTCGACGGCAAGGACATCACCAACGGGAGCGCGAAGGGCGCGCTCGACGCCGGCCTCGGGCACATCCCGGAGGACCGCCATCGCCGCGGCCTGGTGCTGCCGTTCTCGCTGACCGAGAACCTGGCGCTCCACGGCTACCGGCACCCGCCGAACTCGCGCGGCGGCATCCTCAACCTGCGCGCGATGGGCGAGCGCGCCCGGCGGCTCCTGCGGGAGTTCGACGTGCGCGGCGGCACGCCGACGACGCCCGCATTCGCGCTCTCGGGCGGCAACCAGCAGAAGGTCGTGCTCGCGCGCGAGATCGACGGCGAGCCGAAGGTGCTGATCGCCGCGCAGCCGACGCGCGGCCTCGACGTGGGTGCGATCGAGTTCGTGCACCGCCGCCTCGTCGAGCAGCGAGACGCAGGCCGGGCGGTGCTCCTCGTCTCGCTCGAGCTCGAGGAGATCCTGTCGCTGTCCGATCGCATCCTCGTGATCTACGAGGGCCGCATCGTCGGCGAGTTCCCGCCGACCGCGACCGAGGAAGAGCTCGGCTTCGCGATGACCGGCGGCCGCCACGAGGACGCGGCATGAGGCGTAGGCTCGAGGGAGCCTCACCAGGAGCGAAGGTGCCGGCTTTGCCGGCGCCGGGAGCGGGCACATGACCGACGACGGGCGCGACACCGGCAACGTCGACGACAGCACCGAGCTCGCGACGGCGCAGGACGAGGTCGAGCAGCCGCCGACCGCCGGCACGGTGCCGACGCCGCAGCAGCACTTCGCCTCGCGCTTCCGCGGCCTCGCCGGGATCGCCGCGCCGGTCGTGACGACGATCATCGCGTTCCTGATCGCCGGCGCCGTCGTCGCCCTCACGGGCAAGAACCCGTTCAAGGTCTACCACGCGGTCTTCAACGGCACGGGCATCAACTGGTTCTTCCACGTCGGCAGCCACTCGGCGCGGATCCCGTTCTCCACGCACAAGATGTGGTTCCCGTGGGACACGGCCTCCGTCGCCGCGGGAAACCTGCAGCAGACGCTGCTCCTGACGACGCCGATCATCCTCACGGCGCTCGCGCTCTCATTCGCCTTCCGCTGCGGCATGTTCAACATCGGCGGCCAGGGCCAGTACCTCGTCGGGACGATCATCGCCGTCTGGCTGGGCTCCTCGTTCATCGGGCTGAACCCGCTGGCGCACGTCCTGCTCTGCCTCGTCGCGGGCACGCTCGCCGGAGCCGTGTGGGCCGGGATCGCGGGCATCCTCAAGGCGACCGTCGGCGCGCACGAGGTGATCTCCACGATCATGCTCAACTGGATCGCCGTCTGGGTCGGCTCCTACCTGTTCGGGCAGGGCGGCCCACTGCAGGGCTCGCAGCCGTCGATCCCGATCTCGAACGACATCGCCGAGGGGGCGAAGCTGCCCGTCTTCTGGGGCATCGCGCTCCTGCAGGGCCTCTCGATCGGCATCTTCATCGCCGTCGGGATCCTCGTCGTCTA
>JAICYG010000046.1 GCA_025934335.1 Thermoleophilia bacterium
GGGCCCGAACCCGTGCTCGAGGTACACGGCTGCGATCGCGGCCTCGAGCAGCGCAGCGAGCACGTTCCGGTTGGCCGCGAGGCGCGTCACCTCGTCGGCAGGTCCGGTCGCCTCGGCGAGCAGGCGCTCGCCGAGCCCGAGGTCGCGCGCGACGACGGCGCAGGTCGCGCGCGACACGACGTGCGAGCGGATCTTCGCGAGCTGCCCTTCACTGAAGCCGGGGAAGCGGTCGTAGAGCGCGCGGGCGACGGCGAGCTCGAGCACGGAATCGCCGAGGAACTCGAGCCGCTCGTACGACTCGGTGCGGTCGGCCGCCCAGGACGAATGGGTGAAGACCGCTCCCGCCCGCCCGGGCGGGAGCGCGTCGATCAGCTCCCCGAGGGTTCGATCCTTACTGGTGGGACGTGACGTAGTCGACGGCCTGCCCGACGGTCGTGATCTTCTGGGCGTCCTCGTCGGAGATCTTGATCCCGAACTGATCCTCGAGCTCCATGATCAGCTCGACGAGGTCGAGCGAGTCGGCGTCGAGGTCGTCCTGGAAGGACGCCTCCTCGGTGATCTGATCCTCTTCGACTCCGAGCTGCTCGGTCAGGACTTCCTTGACCCGCTCGTAGACCTCTTCGCGCGACGCTGCCATGTCACCTCAATTGTCGGTATTTCAGGGGGTTGGCCGGAAAATCCGCGCGATCATACACCGACGCGTTCCGGGAGCCGCTCCGCGAGCCGCTCCACGACACGATGCTCGGCGCCGCGCGCGGCGAGGCGGATCGCGTTCGCGATCGCCCGCCGGCCCGAGTTGCCGTGGGCGATCACAGCGAGGCCGCGCAGCCCGAGGAGGTAGGCGCCGCCGTAGGTGTCGGGGTCAAGCTTCGTGCGCAGGCGGCGGGCAGCCGGGCGGATCAGGGCACCACCGAGCTTGCCGGCCGTCGTCGCCGAGATCTCCTCGCGCAGCGCGTCGAGCAGCTCGCTGATCGTCCCCTCGAGCAGCTTCAGCGCCACGTTGCCGGTGAATCCGTCGGTGACGACGACGTCGGCGGCGCCGCGCAGCAGGTCGCGGCTCTCGGCGTTGCCCTTGAAGTTGAGGCCGGGGTCGTCGCGGAGCAGGCGATGCGCCTCGAGCGTCAGCTGGTTGCCCTTCTCGTCCTCCTCCCCGATCGAGAGGAGCCGCACCTCGGGATCGCGCACGTCGAGCAGCTCGGCGCTGAAGACGGCACCCATGTGTGCGAACTGGAGCAGGTGCTCGGGGCGCGCGTCGGCGTTCGCGCCGGCGTCGAGAAGGACGCTCGGGCCTTCCCTGGCCGGGATCGGCACCGCGATCGCGGGGCGCATCACGCCGGGGAGGCGCCTCAGGTGGAGCAGCCCGGCTGCGAGCATCGCACCGGTGTTGCCGGCGGAGACGACGGCGTCGGCATCCCTCTCGGCGACGGCGCGGACGGATGCGACGAGGCTCGAGCCGGGCTTCGCGCGCACCGCTTCGGCCGGCTTGTCCGCCATCTCGATCACCTCGGTCGCCTCGACGAGGCGGAGACCCTGCGTGTCGAGCCCGGCGGGGCCGTAGAGCGCGACGTCCACGCCGTCTGCGGCAGCGTCGAGCGCGCCGAGGATCACCTCGCCGGGTGCGTTGTCGCCACCGAGCGCGTCGACGGCGACGCGCGTCACTTACGGGGCTTGCAGGCGCAGCGGCTCGACCTCGCGGCCCTTGTAGGTGCCGCAGGTCGGGCAGAGGCGGTGCGCGCGCTTCGGCGACCCGCACTGGGGGCACGTGTTGACGCGCGGCGCCTCGAGCGAGTGCGTGGCGCGGCGCTTGTCGCGACGGGCCTTCGAGGTTTTCCTCTTGGGGACGGCCATGAGCGGTCGCCAGTCTAGCGAACGCCCGCCGCAGATCGTGACGCGGCGCCACGAGGGGCCATGGCCCTGCGGGCCATGGCCCCTCGCCAAACGACGTAACGGAAGTGTGACAAACCGTCCACAGGCGTCCTGCTACAGTCCGCGCGCCTCGAATTGCGGGGCGCCCCATGACGGATCTCTAGACCGAACAGCGCGCTTTCTCGCTCTTTCGATCGAAGGAGGTTCGTCCGTGCCGAGCGCACTCGTTGCTCGCGACATCTCGAAGTCCTACGCCGCCGTCCAGGTGCTCGACCGCGTCTCGCTGGTCGTCTCGCCGGGTGACCGTGTCGGCATCGTCGGCCCGAACGGGATCGGCAAGTCGACCCTGCTCCGCGTGCTCGCCGGGCTCGAGCAGCCGGACCGCGGCGAGGTGAGCGCCTCGGCGGGCGCCGTCGGCTACCTGCCGCAGGAGCCGGAGGCGCGTACGGGCGAGACGGTGCGCGGCTACCTGGCGCGGCGCACGGGCGTCGGCGCGGCCGAGGCCGAGATGGACGCGCTCGCGGCGCGGCTTCACGCCGAGCCCGAGCTCGCGCACGCCTACAACGAGGCGCTCGAGCGGTTCCTGCTCCTCGGCGGCGGCGACTTCGAGGCGCGCACCGGCGCCGCACTGGAGGACGTCGGTCTCGGCCGCCGCGCCGAGCGGCTGATGACGACGCTGTCCGGCGGCGAGGCGGCGCGGGCGTCGCTCGCCGCGATCCTGCTTTCGCGCTTCGACGTCTTCCTGCTCGACGAGCCGACGAACAACCTCGACTTCGCGGGCCTCGACCGGCTCGAGCGATTCCTGGCCGGGCTCGGCGCCGGCGTCGTCCTCGTTTCCCACGACCGCGCGTTCCTCGACCGCACGGTCACGCGCGTCGTCGAGATCGAGGCCGAGACGCGGAAGGTTCACGAGTACGCCGGCACCTGGTCGGACTACGAGGCCGCCCGCGACCGCGCCCGCGCCCAGCACGAGGCGGCGTACGCCGAGTACGTCGGAGAACGAGACCGCTACTCGCTCCTGCTCGCGACGCGCCGGACGGAGGCACGCGCCGGCGGCCCGATGGCCGACCGACGGGGCACGAATGCGCTACGCGGCAAGGTGGCGCAGGCGAAGCACCACCTCGAGCAGCTCGACGACGTCGAGAAGCCGTGGTCGCCCTGGCGGCTGCAGCTGCGGTTCGCCGTAGCACCGCCGACGGGCGCGATCGCGACACTCGCGGGCGCCGTCGCCCGGGCCGGCTCGTTCCGGCTCGGCCCCCTCGACCTCGAGCTGCGCTTCGGCGAGCGCGTCGCGATCGTCGGCCGGAACGGCGCCGGCAAGACGACGCTGATCCGCGCGCTCGTCGGCGAGCTCCCGCTCGCAGCCGGCGAACGGCGGACAGGCGCGGGCGCCGTCTTCGGCGAGCTGAACCAGGCCCGCGACCTCTTCGAAGGGCCGCTGCTCGCCGGCTTCTGCGAGCTGTCGGGGCTCCCGCCGACCGAAGCGCGAACGCTGCTCGCGAAGTTCGCGCTCGGCGCCGACGACGTCGACCGGCCCGCCGCCTCATTGTCGCCCGGTGAGCGCACGCGCGCCGCGCTCGCGCTGCTCGCTGCGCGCGGCGTCAACTGCCTCGTGCTCGACGAGCCGACGAACCACCTCGATCTCGAGGCGATCGAGGAGCTCGAGACGGCGCTCGCCGACTACGAGGGCTGCCTCGTCGTCGTCTCGCACGACCGCCGCTTCCTCGAGCGGCTCGACGTGACGCGGACGATAGAGCTCTAACTCTTCTCGCGCAGCGCCTCGAGTACGGCCCAGCGTGGGTCGCCGTGGGGCTCCTCGTGCGTGTGCGGCTCGTCGTTCAGGTTCTTGCCGCAATCGCCGCAGAGCCCGGCGCAGTCGGGCCGGCAGAGGATCTTGTCCGGCAGCGCGAGTGCGACCGCGTCGCGTGCCCATTGCGAGACGTCGAGGTTCCCGCCGGACACGTACTGCGTCGTCATCTGCTCGTCCTCCGGGTCCTCCGCCTGGTACTCACGCGCCGAGATCGGCACGTCGAGCGATGCGTCGCCGAGGCACCGGTAGCAGGGCCCCAGCAGGCGCGCGGTGAAGCGGAGGGCGAAGACCGTCCCGGCGTTCGCGCGCGTGATCTCGAAATCGGCCGGCACCAGCTCCGGCACCGGCACGTAGCGCTGGCCGCCGAACTCGAAGGCCGGCAGCTCGACCTCGAGCTCGTCGCGGTACTGCTCGCCCGGACGGAGCTTCACCTGGCGAAGGCTGAAGCTCGTCATCCGCGGCACGGTAGCGTTTGCGACATGGACGAGGCGCCGCTCCGCGAGACGCCGGCCGGGCTCGTGCCGCAGGGCGACGGCTGGTTCGTGCTGAACGCCCGCGACGCCGTGTGGATGGAGCGCGAAGGGTTCGGCTCGCGCTGCGGATTCGAGGCGGACGGCCGGGTCGCCGCCGAGCTCGGCGTGGAGCCGCACCTGTTCCCGCAGCTCGGGATCAAGCTCGCGGTGATCGAGCCGGGCCAGCGGTCGACGCTCTACCACGCCGAGACCTCGCAGGAGGACTTCCTCGTCCTCGAGGGCGAGTGCCTCGCGATCGTCGAGGAGCAGGAGCGGCGGCTGAAGGCGTGGGACCTCCTCCACTGCCCGCCCGGCACGCGCCACGCGTTCGTCAACGACGGCGGCGCCGCGTGCGTGCTGCTGATGGTCGGCGCGCGCCGGGAGGGCGCGTCGATCCTGTACCCGGCCTCCGAAGTCGCCGCGCGGCACGGGGTGTCCGTCGAGCGGGAGACGACGTCGCCGAACGAGGCGTACGCGCCGTACGGCCACTGGCGCCCCGTCGGCGGCCCGAAGCTCTAGTACGTCGAGCCGTTGTCGGAGAGGTCGACCGGGCCGATCCCGGCGACGACCGACTCCTGCGAGCGCTCGTGCAGCCGTTCGCGCCCGCGACGCACCGCGACGAGGAACTTGTCGAGGTTCGTCTCGAGCGTCGCGAGCATCCCGTCGGCCCAGTCCTCCATCTCGAGCCGCATCTCGCGGGCCTGGCGGCGCGCCTCGTCGATGATCTCCTGCGCCTGCCGCTCGGCGAGCTTGACGATCTCCGTCTGCGACGCCTCGCGCACCGCCTGCTCGCGGGCCTCCTGGAGCAGCCGGTCCTGCTCGCGCTTCGCCTCGGCCAGCATCTCCTGCCGCTCCTTGACGATCCAGCGGGCCTGCTTGATCTCCTCCGGGATCGTCGCGCGCATCTGGTCGAGGATGTCGTAGATCTCCTCGCGGTCGATGCGAACCTGGTCGGTGAGCGGGACGGCCTTCGCGTTGTGCACCAGGTCGTCGAGCTTGTCGATCAGAACCAATACGTCCATGAAGTTCCAGTCTACTCCTGGTCGCTGACGGGAGCGCCGCCCCGGCCGTTCGGGAACATCTGCTTCAGGCGCACGGCGACAGGCTTCGGCACGAGCTCCTCGACATTTCCGCCGAACGATGCGATCTCCTTCACCCCGCTCGAGGAGACGAAGCTGACCTGTGGGCTCGCCATCACGTACACCGTCTCGATCTCCGGGGCGAGCGTCCGGTTCAGCTGGTTCATCTGGAACTCCCACTCGAAATCGGAGACGACGCGGAGCCCCTTCACGATCACCTTCGCGTCCCAGCGGCGGGCGAAATCGACGACGAGCTCCTTGAAGACGTCAACGTCGACGTTCTCGACGCCCTCGAGCGCCTGCTTCACGAAGCCGACGCGCTCCGGCACGGGGAACATGGGCCGCTTGTGGTGCGGGTTGTCGACGACGCCGACGACGACGCGGTCGAAGATCCGCGCGGCGCGGAGGATGACGTCGACGTGCCCGTTCGTGACAGGGTCGTACGTCCCGGGGTAGATGGCGGTGATCATCTCTCGTAGAGGGTGAGCCGGGCGGAACCGTACCTGCGCGTCGTCCGCACCCGGAGGCCCGGCGCCTCGGGCGCCTCGAGCCGTCCCGACGTCTCCCAGACGAGCAGCCCCTCGTCCGCGAGCAGGCCCGCCAGGTGCGGCTGGAGCCGCGCGCCGTCGAAGTCGTACGGGGGGTCGCAGAGGACGAGGCCGTAGCGGCGGCGCTCGTGGGCGACCATCCGCAGGGCGTCCTGGCAGAGGACGGTCCCGCGGAGGCCGAGCGAGTCGAGGTTCGCGCCGATGACACGGCAGGCATCGCGATCGCTCTCGACAAAGGTGGCGTGCGCCGCGCCGCGCGAGAGCGCCTCGAGGCCCAGCGCGCCCGAGCCGGCGAAGAGGTCGAGCACCTCGGCGTCGTCGACCGGACCGATCAGGTTGAAGGCGTTCTCGCGGACGCGGTCGGAGGTCGGCCGCGTCTCCCGGCCCTTCGGCGCGACGATGCGGCGGCCCCTATGCGAGCCCGAGATGATCCGCACCGGCGAGCAGCTCCTCTGCTGCGTCGTGCCAGGGCCCGTCCTCGTCGCGCAGCCCGGCCGCCAGCTCTCGCGCCTGCTCGATCAGGTCGCGGTCGCGACGGAGCTTCGTGAAGCGGAGGTCGCTCCACCCCGACTGCCGCGTGCCGAGCAGCTGCCCCTCGCGCCGCAGCTCGAGGTCGACCTCCGCGAGCTCGAAACCGTCGGTCGTCCCGACGAGGGCGTCGAGCCTCGCGTCTGCTGTCTCGGTCAGGTCCTCGAAAGGACGCGAGATGAGCAGGCAGTAGCTCTGCTCTCCCCCGCGCCCGACGCGGCCGCGCAGCTGATGCAGCTGCGCGAGGCCGAACCGGTCGGCCTCCTGCACGATCATGATCGTCGCATTCGGCACGTCGACACCGACTTCGACCACCGTTGTCGCGACGAGGACGTCGAGCTCGTGCTCCTTGAACTGCCGCATCACCTCGCGCCGGTCGGCGGGCTTGAGCTTCCCGTGCAGGAGGCCGACGCGATAGCCGCGCAGCTCGCCGCGGCGCAGGCGCTCCGCCTCGGCCTGGGCGGCGCGTGCGAGCCGCGTCTCCGACTGCTCGATCAGCGGGCACACGACGTACGCCTGCCGGCCCGCGTCCAGGTGCACGCGCAGCCGCGTGTACGCGTCCGACGAGCGCTCGGCACCGACGCGTGCGGTGACGATCGGCTTGCGGTCGGCGGGCGGCTTCGCGATCTCGCTGACCGCGAGGTCGCCGTAGATCGTCAGCGCGAGCGTGCGCGGGATCGGCGTCGCGGTCATGTGCAGCACGTGCGCCGACCGGTTCTCGGCGAGCGCCTTCCGCTGCTCGACTCCGAAGCGGTGCTGCTCGTCGACCACCGCGACAGCCAGGTCGCGGAAGCGGACGTCCGGCTGGATCAGCGCGTGCGTGCCGACGACGACGGGCGCCTCGACGTCGCCCTTGACCGCCCCCGTCAGCAGCGCGACCTCGACGCCGAGCGGCGCGCACAGCGACTCGACGGTGAGGAAGTGCTGTTCGGCGAGCGTCGCCGTCGGCGCCATCAGCGCTCCCTGCCGCCCACTCTCGACCGCGCGCAGGAGCGCGTACAGCGCCACGACCGTCTTGCCGGAGCCGACGTCGCCCTGGAGCAGCCGCTGCATCGGCGTCGTCTGGGCGAGGTCGAGGTCGATCTCGGTGATCGCGCGCTCCTGGTGCTCGGTGAGCGTGAACGGGAGCACCTCGCGGTAGCGCGCGATCAGCTCCCCCGGTTCGGCCAGCGACGGCGCCGTCGCATCCGTGGTGCGCAGGCGCACGACGACCAGCTGCAGGGCGAGCAGCTCGTCGAGCGCGAGCCGTCGCCTGCCTGCCTCCGCCTCGTCCTCGTCCGCCGGGAAGTGCAGTGCCGCGAGCGCGTCGGCATGCGTCGGCAACTCGAGCTCCGCGGGGAGCGGGTCGGGCAGGAAGCGCCCGTGGTCCGCAAGCGCGCGGCGGACGAGCTCGCGCAGGCGCGCGGAGGGGATCTGCTCGCTCGCCGGATAGACCGGCGCGAAGTCGGCCGTGCGCCGCGCCTCGCCGAGGTCGTAGCTCTTCACGTCGAAGCCGTAGCGCGACAGCTTCCCGCGCAGGCGAACGTGGGCGCCCGGCACGAGCTTCTCGACGAGCCACGGCTGGTTGAAGAACTGCGCGGTGATCTGGCCGCCGCTCTCGTCGCGAACCGTGGCGTTCACGAGCGTGCGCCGGCCGCGTAGCGGCCGCGCACGCGCGCTCACTATTCGACCTTCGATCGCGACCTCGCCCTCGGCGAGACCGAGCTTCGCGATCGGCACCTGCTCGGCGGCCGACTCGTACCGGCGCGGTGCGTGGTCGAGCAGGTCGCGGACGCTCGAGATGCCGAACGTGCGCAGCCGCTTCGCGAGCGTCGGGCCGACACCGGGAAGCGACGACACGTCGAGGCGGTCGAGGTGCTGCGGCGGCGTCCAGCCGCGCGGCTTCGGCCAGTGGTGCTGGACCACGCCTGTGAACCCCGGGTGCATTCGGGTCATCATCGCCACCCACCCGAGCTTAGGACCCGGACCGGACGGACCGGACGACCGATGAGGATCGCCTCCCGGCGCGGTCGGAGCGTGCATGAGCCTCGAGACCGCCGAGCCCGTGCTCGAGCAGCGCGAACGCACGCTCGAGGTCGCCGCGCAGGCGGCGCACCGCCGCCGGCCCGTGCTTGCCGGCGAGCGACTGGGCCCGCGCGGTGCGGAAGAACTGACGGTGCACGCTGACGAGCAGGCCGGCCGCGACGCGTGCGTCGCGTGCGTCCACTCCCTCCTCGACGAGCGCCTCGGTGGCGGCGCGCGCGAACAGGGCCATCACCTCCAGCTCCTTCGCCTGGAGCGCCGGCGAGTCCTCGATCACCCGCGCGAACGCTGCGAAGCCCGGGTTGCAGAGCCGCTCGCACTGGCTCAGCTGGAGCCGACGCAGCGCCGCGACGACGGACTCGCCCGCCGGCCGATCGCGGATCGCGGCGGCGAGCGCGCGTGCCCGTTCCGGGACCTCGTCGTAGAAGAGGTCCTCCTTCGTAGGGAAGTAGTTGAAGACCGTCTTCTCCGAGACGCCGGCCGCGGCCGCGACCTCAGCCACGGTCACGCGCTCGAACCCGCGCTCGGCGAAGAAACGCATCGCGACGTCGGCGATCTGCTGGCGCGTCGCGAGCTTCTTCGTCTCCCGCAGGCCCATGTTAAGCGGAGTGTAACCTCCTTCGTTACCGTCGCAGTAATCTTTTAGCCGCTGTAGATTCTTGAGAACCCACGGGAAGGAGCTCGATGCTCGCTCGCCTCGCACACGTGATCGCCCGCCGCCGCTGGTACGTGATCGGCGCCTGGTTCGTCCTCACCGCCTTCGGCGCGTTCGCCGCCGGCCAGGTCAAGTGGTTCCAGAGCTTCTCGATTCCGGGCAAGTCCGCCTACGAGGCGAGCCAGCGCACGCTGAAGACGTTCGGTACCGGCGTGCGGCCCCCGAACGTCGTCGTGCTCCACACGAGCGGCGACGCGACGAAGAGCGAGGCGATCCGCGAGGCGATGGAACGCGCCGCGGCGGCGGTCCCCCACTCGCGGACGAGCTCGTGGTTCTCGACGCACGACCCGATGTACGTGTCGAAGGACCGGCACACGACGTTCCTCGAGGTCTATCCCCCGGGCCTTTCGACGTTCGACACGAAGAGCGGCGCCGAGGCGATGCGCGCCGCCGCGGCGCGCGGGCTGCCGAACGGCATCACCGTGAACGTCACCGGGCACGACCCGCTCGAGGAGGCATCGACGACCGGCAGCGGCGACGGCCCGAGCATCCTCGTCGAGGCACTGGTCGGCGGCGCGGGCGCACTGATCATTCTCTTCTTCGTCTTCGGGACGTTGCCCGCCGTGCTGATGCCGATCGTCGTCGCGGTGGCGGCGATCCTGAACACGTTCACCCTCGTCTGGGGGCTGACGCACATCACCGACGTGTCGATCATCGTCCAGTTCCTGATCGCGCTCGTGGGGCTCGGCGTCGGCATCGACTACGCCCTGCTGATGATCTTCCGCTTCCGCGACGAGCTGCGCGAGGGCGCCGACGTCGAGTCGGCGCTGGTCGAGACGATGACGCACGCCGGCCGCTCGGTGATCGTGTCCGGCTCGACCGTGGCGGTCGGGCTCCTGTCGATGATCGTGCTGCCGCTGCCGTTCATCCGCTCGATGGGGATCGGCGGCATGCTGATTCCCGCCGTCTCCGTGCTCGCGGCGATCACGCTCCTGCCCGCACTGCTTGCCGTGCTCGGCGAGCGCATCAACAGCGTGCGCCTGCTGCCGAAGCGGTTCGTCGACAGCGGCCATCCCGAGGACGGCCTCTGGGGCAGGTGGGCACGGCTCGTGCTGCGACGGCCGATCGTCGTCGCCGCGGTCGGCCTCACCATTGTCGCCGTGCTCGCGGGCATCGGCACGCAGCTCAACCCGAACGAGTCGCAGCTGAAGAACTTCCCCGGGTCGGGCACGGCCATCGACGGGCGGCAGATGCTCGCCGACGCCGGCATCTCACCGGGCGTGATGAAGCCGTTCGCGATCCTCGTCGAGCACGGAGGCGACGCGGGCGCGGTCGCCGCGAAGGTGCGGCAGGTGCCGGGCATCGTCGGCGCGACCGCGCCGGCCGGGTGGCGCCGCGGCCCCGACTCGATCGTCGAGGCGTTCCCGGCGATGGACGGCGCCGGCCCCGGCATCCAGGGCGTCGTCGACCGTGTCAACGCGTCGCTGAAGGGCACGAGCGGCACGCTCGGCGGCGTCCCGGCCGTCGACCGCGACTTCATCCACGCGGTCTACGGCAACTTCCCCTACGTGCTGGCGTTCGTCGTGATCCTGACGCTGATCCTGCTCGCCCGCGCGTTCAGGTCGATCGTGCTGCCGATCAAGGCGGCGATCCTCAACCTGATCTCGCTGGCCGCCGCGTTCGGGATCATCGTCTTCATCTTCCAGCAGGGGCACGGCTCCGGGCTCTGGAACATCACGGCCACGCAGGCGATCACCGCCTGGATCCCGCTGATGATCTTCGCGTTCCTGTTCGGCCTCTCGATGGACTACGAGGTCTTCATGCTGACGCGCATGCGGGAGGCGTACGACGAGACGGGGTCGACGGAGAAGGCGATCGAGCTCGGGCTCGCGCGCACCGGCAAGCTCGTGACGAGCGCGGCGCTGATCCTGATGTTCGCGTTCCTCGTGCTCTCGTCGAGCCCCGGCTTCGAGATCAAGGAGTTCGCGATCGGGCTTGCGGCGGGGATCATCTTCGACGCGACGGTGATCCGCGCGCTCCTCGTCCCCGCGCTGATGCGCCTGCTCGGACCCGCGAACTGGTGGATGCCGCACTGGACGCGCACGGCGCTCTTCCTGCCGAAGGAGGAGCGTCCGAGCAAGCCCGCGACCGAGGGCGCCTAGAAGCCGCTAATAGAGAAAGCGGGGGTGCCAGTCGGAACCGCGGCCCTCGGGGATCACGTCGAGGACCTTCCAGATCGGCCACATGTAGTCGACGTGCCGCGGATGCTGGCTCTCGTCGCGCGGCGCGGATATCAGCTCGCTGCTCCAGCGGTGGCTGATCGTCCCGCCGCCGCCGCGCGTGAACACGTGCGCGACCGGCAACTGGCCCCCGTCGTCCGACTCGGCGTTGTAGTCCCGATTGAAGGTCGAGCGAGCCGATGAGTAGAGCGGCGCGAAGCGCCAACCGCGCTCTTCCCCCCACGCCGCGAACGGCTCGATCGGCGCCTTGGCGACAACCGCGACGTTCACGCGGTCGAGCAGATGCCGGAACGCGCCGTCCATGCCGTCGACGATCGACGTGCACGACGGGCAGGCGACCTCGAGCGGCAATCCCTGCTCGCCGGGGATGAACATGAAGTTGTAGAGATAGAGCGTGTCCTTGCCGTCCGCAAAGAGTTCGGAGAAGCGGACCGGGCCCGCCGTCCCGTCGAGCTCGTAGTCTTCCTTCAGCTCCCCACCGAGCGGCAGGGCACGACGCAGCTCGGCGACGGCCTCCTCCTGCCGGCGCAGCGCGATCTCCGCCCGCAGAAGCTCGGCGCGTGCCGTGCGGTACTCGCTCGACTCGTTCGGCCAGTTCACGCAGCGGCCGCTTTTGCGAGCTCGGGAATGAAGCTGTCCGAGCCCTTGGAATGGGCCCCCTCCTTCGTCAGCTCACCCATGTTCGACCTCCCGTTTCAGCCGTTGCAGCTTGTCGCCCCAGAACCCGTCCAGAAAGGCGCGCACCTCTTCGAGCCCCTCGGGCCGCGCGCGGTAGTACCGGCGCGTGCCGTCGCGCCGCTCGCTGACGAGACCCGCGCGCTTCAGGACCCGCAGGTGCTGCGAGACCGCCGGCCACGTCACCGGCAGCTCCGCTGCGATCTCGCCCGCCGCGCGCTCCTCCGACCGGACGAGCGTCAGGATCCGGCGGCGGCCGGGATCGGCGAGAGCGCGCAGGGCTTCTTCCACGGCTCTATATTAACCTATCTCTAAATTAAGCGCGAACTACATCGTCAGCAGCGGGGAACGAGTACCCGGACCGTTCCTGCGTAGCGGCGGCGGCGGCCGATCGGCTGCACGCGAATGGTGAAGCAACCCGGCGCGTCGAGGAGGATCGAGAAGCCGTACTGGGTAATCAGCGGCCCCTTGCTCGTCGGATCATGACAGAGCGGGAAGCTGACGGTGCGCGTGCCGTCAGCGAGGGTCGCGCGTCCGTTCCCGAGCCGGGTCAGAAAACCGAGCGGCTTGGAGGCAACGTTCCCGTAGATCAGCGCGAGGCGACCGGTGCGATCGCCGACCGTGATCGTTACGCCTCGTGGAGCGCTCGTCAGGACGTTGAAGAACGACGGCACCTGGTAGTAGGGGTGCGGTCTGTTCGCGCGGTACACATCGTCAGCGGGTGCAAGGTGATTGAAGACGACCGGCCCGAGGCGCAGCGCTTCGTCGGTCGGCGGCGGCGTCTGCGGCGGGGATTGATAGACGGAGTCGCCGCAGGATGCGCGGTAGGTTCGATCGCGGTTGCCGGCGGCGCCGGCAGACCAGGAAGCGACGAGCGTTGCCGCGAGGACCGAGCAGACGGCTGGGCCCAACCTCATGCCGCGAGTCTAGAACGACGGTACGGCGTCAACCGAACGCGAGCAGCGCGCCTTCGTGCTCGAGCAGGAAGCGCTTCAGGTGCAGGCCGCCGCCGAAGCCGGTCAGCGACCCGTCCGCGCCAATCACCCGGTGGCACGGCAGGACGAGCGGAAGCGGGTTCTGGCCGTTCGCCGCGCCGACCGCGCGCGCTGCGTCAGGCCCGAGGCCGAGCCGGCGCGCCTGCTCGCCGTAGCTGACGGTCTGTCCGTAGGGAATCGTCGCGAGCGCGAGCCAGCAGCGTCGTTGGAACTCGGTGCCGCGGAGGTCGAGCGGCAGGTCGAACTCGAGCAGTTCGCCGGCGAAGTACGACTCGAGTTGCGACGCGGCGGCGTCGAGAACGGCGCAGCTCTTCTCCGGCAGGCCGTTCGCGGACCAGAGCACGCGCTCGAGGCCCCGGTCGGACCCGGTGAGGCCCAGGATCCCGATCGGGGTATCGACGGCGCGGCTCGGCATCTCTTCCATCTTCACCTCTGCAACGGCCGCTACGGCGGTGCTGTGAGAACCTCGCAACCCTCCTGACCGCCGTCATGGGCGCGTAACCCGTCGAGGGCTACCGCCGTTGAACCTGAGCCTGCGGTTTCCCACTCCTCGAAGGAGGTGAGCACATGTACATCGGTGGCGGAGTTCTCCTGCTGGTAATCATCATCCTGCTGCTCATCTTCCTCTTCTAAGCGACAGGACGTCGAGATGCGACGAGTGGCCCCGTTTCAGGGGCCACTCGTCCGTCCGGGTCAGGCGGGACCGCGTCTTTCAGGCGGGTCCGGGCTCGTGCGTCTCTGCGCCGCCCTTGATCTCGCCCCGCCAGGCACCCGTCTCGACCCGCTGCGCCTCGATCAGGTCGCGGAACCGCTCCAGGTCACCGCGGACACGGCGGTTGTCGAGGCCGACAGTCGAGCCGAGCTTCTCGGCGAGGCCCTGGGGCAGGTAGCTCATGTGGAGCCGAATGCGGCTGCGTTCGGGGCCGGCTTCCTCGAACATGACGGTGCCGCGCGTCTGCTTTCCGTCCGTGGACTCCCAGGTGATGCGGCGATCGGGTTCCTGCTCGATGATCTTCGCGTCCCACTCGGCATGCTTGCCGCCGACGGTTGCGGCCCAGTGCAGGAGCGTGTCGTCGAGTTGGCGGACCTCGTCGACGCCTGCCATGAACCGCGGAAACTCCTCGAACTGCGTCCACTGGTTGTACGCGGTCGAGACAGGGACGGCGACCTCGATCTCCTCTTCGATACCCGTCGGCGATCCGCCCGGCGTCCACTGGTCGCGCCGCCCGCCGATCTTCGACATCACGGTCTCGCGGAGGGCCGGCACCGCAGCGATCACCATGCCGACGCCGCCCGCGAACAGGACCGCATTCCTGACGTTGTGGCTCCGCGCCCTCTTCGCCCTCGTTTTTGCCCCCTGCAGTTGCGCAGCCATCTCCGCGAGCTGTGCCCGGAGTACCGGGTCGGAGCCCAGCCGTACCGCAAGCCCCGTCAGACCCGCCTGCCTGCGCGCCCGCCTGCGGGCGGCGTTGCCCGCCGCGATCGCCGCCGCGACCCGCTGCCGCAGCTTTTCATCCCGCGCCAACGGATCGACGTACCCAACCGCAGCGTCCGCAACGTCGACGAGCGCCTTCCTCACCGACTCGACGTTCCCGGAGACTTTCGTCCTGATGCCGTCGTGGTGTCCGAACATTCCGACCTCCTTTGTCGTACGAAACGCCGGGCGCGACCGCAAGGATACGCCGCCTCGGCCTCCGTGAGCTCGTCTAGTCTGCGCTCGATGAACGAGCTGCTTTTGGCCTGGTACGGCCAAAACGGGCGCGATCTGCCGTGGCGGAACACCAGCGATCCGTACGCGATCCTCGTCAGCGAGGTGATGCTGCAGCAGACGCAGGTCGACCGGGTCATCCCGCGCTGGCGCGCCTGGCTCGAGCGTTGGCCGAGCCCTGACGCACTCGCTGCGGCTTCTGCCGGCGAGGTGATCGTCGCGTGGCAGGGGCTCGGGTACAACCGCCGCGCGATCAGCCTCCACCGCGCAGCGCAGCACGTTGCGGCGCACGGCTGGCCCGACGACCTGACCGAGCTGCCGGGTGTGGGGCCGTACACCGCCGCCGCGGTCGGCAACTTCGCGTTCGGGCGCGACGTGCTGCCGGTCGACACGAACGTCCGCCGCGTGCAGGAACGCACCGGGTCGAACTTCGACGGGTCGTGCGCGCAGGCGCTCTTCGACCTCGGCGCGACGGTCTGCCTTGCCCGCATCCCGCGCTGCGGTGAGTGCCCGCTCGCGGCGGCATGCCCTTCGCGCGGGCAGCGTTACGAGCCGCTGCGCAAACAGTCGGCCTTCGAAGGCTCGTTCCGGCAGCGGCGCGCGGTTGCGTTGCGCGCGGTGGCCGCCGGCGATCAGCCGAGCGACAGCGACGCGCTCGTCTCGCTCGCGCGAGACGGGCTCGTCGTGCTCGACGGCGACCGCGCTTCGCTACCGGCCTAGCCGGTCGATCGACACTGTCGCGTCGGCGAGATCGGGACGCTCGACGTGGGTGAAGACGCTGTGGCTCACGTGCTCTCCAGCAGCGCGACGGCGTGTGCGGCCAGACCTTCGCCCCGGCCGGTGAAGCCGAGTCGGTCGGTCGTCGTCGCGCGCACGTTCACGTCGCCGCCGAGCGCCTCGGAGAGCACGCGGCGCATTTCTTCGCGGTACGGTGCGACCTTCGGCTCCTCGCCGACGAGCACACAGTCGGCGTTCACGAGCTTCCAGCCGCCCTCACGCACGCGGCGATACGCCTCGCGCAGGAGCTCGATGCTGTCGGCGCCGAGATAGCGCTCGTCGGACGACGGGAAGAGCCCGCCGATGTCGCCGAGCCCCGCCGCGCCGAGCAGCGCGTCCGCGAGCGCGTGCGCGAGGACGTCGCCGTCGGAGTGGCCGGCGAGCCCGCGCGGATGCTCTATCCGCACCCCGCCGAGCACGAGCGGCACGCCCGCCTCGAGCGCGTGCGCGTCGACGCCGATCCCGATCCGGAAGCTCACGGCAGCACCCCGGGCAGCTCGTGGAGCGAGCGGATGCGGATCGCGGATGCCGGAGGTTCCTGCAGGTATCCCCACGGCCCGCGCTTGATGTGCACGCCGACCATGCCCGCGGCGATCGCCGGCCCGACGTCGTTGTCGACGCGATCGCCCACGTACGCGATCCTCTCAGGCGCAACACCGGCGAGCTCGACGACACGCGCGAAGAAGGCGGGATCGGGCTTGTGCACGCCCCAGCTCGCAGAGGATGCGACCGCGTCCACCTGCGCGAGCAAATCAGCCTCGACGAACGCAGGCGTGTTGCCGGCCGCGCACACGCGGACACCGGCCTCGCGCAGCCGCTCGATGCACGGCAGCGCGTCCGGATACCAGTCGTCCATCGTCCACGTCCCCTCGGGATGCTCGACCTCCAGGACCCTCCACACGTTGTCGTGATGCTCGCCGCGCGCGATCAGGCCGCCGAGGACGCCCATCAGCGTGAACGCGGTCACGCCGGCGTTCTCGGCCGCGCGCGTCCACATCTGCGTCTCGTCGACGAGCGTCTCGCCGACGTCGAACACCACAGCCTCTACAGCCACGCCGAGATCCGCTCGAGATCTGCGCGGGTCGTCACCTTGAGCAGCCGTTCGTCGCCTTCGACCACCTTCACCCGGCCGCCGTTCGCCTCGACGAGCGACGCGCAGTCCGAGCCTTCGCCCTCGGCGAGCGCGGCGCGAAGCACCGGCGCGACGAACGCCTGGGGCGTCTGCACCGTGACAAGCTCGGCGCGGGTCAGCGTCTCGGCGACCACGCCGCCGGGCGCGCGCTTCACCGTGTCGGCGACCGCGAGCCCGGGCACCGCGCCGTCGAATCCGTCGCGGAGACCTTCGATCACGCGCCCGATCACCTCGTCCGGAAGGAGCGGTCGCGCAGCGTCGTGGACGAGGATCACGGCCGCTTCGTCGGGCACCTCCGCGACGCCTGCACGCACCGACTGCGTTCGCGTCTCGCCGCCCGTCACGCACGCGCTCACCTTGGACGCGCCGAGCTCCTCTGCGAGCAGGATCGCCGGCTCCTCCCAGTCCGCCGGCACCACCATCACGACCGCGTCGATCCACTCGCTCTCGTCGAGCCGGCGCAGCGACTCCGCGAGCAGGGGAAGCTCGCCGAGGCGGACGAACGCCTTCGGCCGGTCCTCCCCGAGCCGCTCCCCTCGCCCGGCGGCGACGAGAACGGCCCACGTGGTCACCTCGCCGCTGCGGTCTTCTTCTTCGCGGCCGGCTTCTTCGCCGTCGCGGTCTTCTTCGCAGCGGCTGCGGCCTTCGGCTTCGCGGTGGCGGCCTTCTTCGCGACCGCAGGAGCCTTCTTCGCCGGCGCGGCCGCCTTCTTCTCGGCAGGCGCCTTCGCGGCCTTCGGCTTCGCACCCTCGGTCAGAGTCATCTCGAGCCACTCGAGCGCTTCGTCCTCGCTCATGTTCTTCGCGTACATGAGCTCGGAGGCGAGGATCTTCTTCGCCTTCACGTACATCTGCTTCTCGCCGGTCGAGAGGCCCTTCTCGCCGTCGCGCAGCGCGAGGTTCCGGACGACCTCGGCGAGCTCGTAGATGTCGCCGGTCTTCATCTTGTCGCGGTTGTGCTTGAAGCGCCGGTTCCAGTTCTTCGGCATCTCGGTGCCACCGGAGGTCAGGTACTTGACGACCTTCTTGACCGCCTCTTCGTCGATCACCTTGCGCA
>JAICYG010000204.1 GCA_025934335.1 Thermoleophilia bacterium
CGGCGACGACGAGCTCGTGCGCCTGCTCGAGTCGCGCGGCGGCGAGCGACGCATCAGTTGACGGCCGCGCGCCGGCGCGCGCGGAGCCGCCGCACCTTGTCGGCCGTCCCGCACGACGCGGCGCCGCACCAGCGCCGGCTGTGGTTCTTCGACTCGTCGTAGAGCGACCACCGGCAGTCGTGGTTCGCGCACACCTTGATCCGGGACGGGTCACCCTCCGCGACGAGCTCGACGAAGGAGGCGGCGA
This sequence comes from Thermoleophilia bacterium, assembly GCA_025934335.1. GTDB lineage: Bacteria > Actinomycetota > Thermoleophilia > Gaiellales > Gaiellaceae > PALSA-600. The sequence goes on from JAICYG010000204.1 coordinate 248, forward strand.
TCTCGGAGATCGCCCACGACCAGTCGTGCCGGCCTGCTCGAGGACGAGCTCGCCGTCGACGATCCGTCGGCGCAGCCCGGCGCCGCTCGCGTACCCGTCGAGCGGGGAGAGGTCCCCCGACGGCGATTCGACGAGCGAGCGCGGGAGCTGCCGTAGCTCGGAGAGTGCGGGTCGCTCGCGGCGGGTCGGTCCCCTCGCTTCGCCCGGCGGCGCACCCTGCGCGGCAGCGACACTGGGGAGTCTGGTCGTTCTCGCGCCACTTCGTCGGCTGACCGTTGCCGCGGCCGTGACGGCCGCGCTAGCCGGCTGCGGCTCGGGGTCGAACCGGCGAAGCGCCGAGCCGCAACCCGTCACGATCTCGGGGATCGAGGGGCTCATCGTCGAGCCCTCGACCTCTGGACGTCATCCGGGCGTGGTCGTCGTCCACGGCGCGGGCGGCGACCGGCGAGAGCTGCTCGGGCAGGCGCGGGCACTCGCACGGCAGGGCGTGGTCGCGCTGACGATCACCGAGCCCTCGACGGCGGATCCGCTGCCGCCCGCCTCGTCCCTCGCCGCGCTTCTTGACGGCACGCGGCGCACGCAGCTTCGCGACGCCGCCGCGGTGCGCACGGCCGCGCACTACCTCGCGGGCCGCGTCGACGTCGACCCGAAGCGCCTCGGCTACCTCGGCTGGAGCGCCGGTGCGAAGACCGGCACGTTCGTCACGGGCACCTTTCGCGCGCTCGCGCTCCTCTCGGCCGGTGCTGACACGGTTTCGAGCTTCGCCGCCGCCGCGCCGCCCTCGGCCCGTGCGCAGGTGCGGCGTGCGCTGAGGCCCGTCGACCCGATCACAGCGATCTCCCGCGCGCGCCCCGGCACGATCCTGCTCGAGGATGGACGCCGCGACAGGATCGTCCCCCGCCGCGCGCTCGAGAACGTCGTTCACGCCGCCCCGGCGAGGACGACCGTACGGTGGTACGACGCGGGCCACGCGCTCAACCGGCGCGCCTGGGCGGACGCGCGCGCGTGGCTCGTCGCGAAGCTGTCGTCGGCGTGAGAAGGTTGGCCGGTGTGGCGCAACTGGGTCGGGAACCAGCAGTGCGAGCCGCGGCGAGTGGCGAGGCCGCAGAGCGAGGACGAGGTCTGCGAGCTCGTCGCCGGCGCAGCCGCCGAGGGGCTGCGCGTGCGTGTCGCGGGTGCGGGGCACTCGTTCACGCCCGTCGTCGCGACCGACGGGCTGCTCCTCGACCTGACGGGCCTGCCTCGCATCCGCTCGCTCGACCCAGAGCGGCGACGCGTCGTCACCGGCCCGGCGACCACGATCGGCGAGTTCGGCGAGCCGCTCTGGACGGAAGGGCTCGCGCTCGCGAACCAGGGAGATATCGTCGCGCAGCAGATCGCGGGCGCGGTCTCGACGGCGACGCACGGCTCCGGCCTCGAGTTCGGAAGCTTCTCGTCCTCGGTCCGGCGCGCGCGCATCGTCACGGCCGGCGGCGACGTCGTCGAGGCGGACGCCGGTGACCTGCTCCACGCGGTCCAGGTTGCGGTCGGCGCGCTCGGCGTCATCACCGAGCTCGAGCTCGAGGTCGCACCCGCCTACCGGCTGCGTGAGCGCATCGAGCACTGGTCGTGGGAAGAGGCGTGGGAGCCGTTCGACGAGCTCGCGCGCACGCACCGGCACTACTCGTTCTTCTGGATGCCTTCCGACGACTCGGCGCAGCTGTACGGGCTGGCAGAGCCGGGGCTGTCGCTCGCCGGCCGCTGCCACGTGAAGATCTACGACACGGTCGGCGACGAGGTTTCCGAGAGTGAAGAGCCGCGACGCCGCGTCGGGCCGGCGTACCGCATCTATCCGATGGTGTACGAGCCGAACTTCCACGAGCTCGAGTACTTCGTGCCGTTCGAGCGCGGCCGGGAAGCGCTCGCGGCGATGCGGGAGCTGATGCTGACGAGGCTGCCGGCGTCGGTGTTCCCGCTCGAGGTGCGGACCGTCGGGTCCGAGGAAGCGTGGCTCTCGCACAGCTATGGCCGCGACACCGTCGTGCTCTCGGTCTCGGGGACGCCGGGCACCGACTACTGGCCGTACCTGCGGGAAGTCGATCGCCTGCTCGGCCAGTTCGACGCGCGCGTCCACTGGGGAAAGCTCCACTTCCTCACGCGGGAGCAGCTGTTCCAGCGGTATCCGCGCGCCGGCGACTTCGTCGAGTTGCGAGCGACGCTCGACCCGCACGGCGTGTTCCTGAACGACCATCTTCGTCCGCTCTTCGACACGGCGGAGGGCGCATGATCCTCTACAACAGCTCGATCTCGGGCAACTGCTACAAGGTCAGGCTCCTGCTCGCCCGGCTCGGGGTCGACTACGAGACGCGCGAGGTCGAAGTCGTCGACAGGACTGCGCCGCGCGACGAGCTCGCAGAGCTCAACCCGACGCGCCGTGTCCCCACGGTCGTCCTCGACGACGGCCGTCCGCTCGCGGAGTCGAACGCGATCCTCTGGTACTTCGGCGACGGAACGCCGTGGGTGCCCGACGACTCGTACGAACGCGCGCAGGTGCTGCAGTGGCTCTTCTTCGAGCAGTACGAGCACGAGCCCGCGATCGCGGTCGCGCGGTTCCTCGTCTCGTACTCGCAGCTCCCGCGCGAGCAGTACGAGCGGCGCCTGCCGCGTCTCGAGGCCGACGGAGCGAAGGCGCTCGCGGCCATGGAGCGTCACCTCGCCACGCGTGAGTGGCTGGTTGGCGAGTCGCCGACGATCGCGGACATCTCGCTCTACGCGTACACCCATGCAGCAGACGAGGGCGGGTTCGACCTGCAGCCCTATCCCGCCGTGCTCGCATGGCTCGCTCGCTTCGCCGCGCTGCCGGGGCACGTGCCGCTCGCGGCGTGATCAGTCGATCAAGAGCGGCGCACCTGCCAGGCTCCCCGCGCGCACGCGGACGACCGTGCCGCGCGCGAGCCGCCCGCGCCAGCGGATGACACCGGCGTCGTTCGTGCGGAGGGACGCGACCCGCCGCCAGGCACGGCCGTCGTGCCGTTCGAGCACGGCGGCCCCCTCGGCCGCGGGTGCGCGCAGCTGTCCCCAGAGGCTCGTGACGGCCCCGGTTCTCCCCGTCTCGGCGAGCGGCAGCTGGAAGGCGGCCAGCGCCGGCTTCGGCCGGTCGCGGATCGTGATCAGGCCGCTCTGGAAGCGGGCGAGCGACGGCTCGTCGCGGTAGAGGAAGTGGATCAGGAGGTCGACGCGCGGCGCACGGTACGCCGCCCAGGCTGCCTCCGAGACGTAGCGTGCCTGCAGTGCGGGAGCGACGCCGAGCAGC
>JAICYG010000087.1 GCA_025934335.1 Thermoleophilia bacterium
ATCGGCACGCGTAGCCACCCGGCCATGCCCGCGACGAACATGTGGTGCGCCCAGACGGAGAAGCCGAGGACGAGAATCGCCATCAGCGAGAGCGCCATCAGCCGGTAGCCGAAGATCGGCTTGCGACTCATCACCGAGATGACCTCGCTGATGATCCCGAACCCGGGCAGCATCATGATGTAGACCGCAGGGTGCGAGTAGAACCAGAAGATGTGCTGGTACCCGAGCACGTAGCCGCCGCCGCCCGTCTCGAAGAAGTTCGTGTGCAGGACGCGATCGAACATGACGAAGAACTGCGACCCCGCGATGAACGGCGTCGCGATCACGACGAGCAGCGACGTGGTGAAGTTCGCCCACACGAGGAGCGGCATGCGCCAGAACGTCATCCCGGGCGCCCGCATCGTGATGATCGTGACCAGGAAGTTGAGCGCCGTCATGATCGAGCTCGCTCCCGCCCACTGCACGCCCATGTTGAAGAACACCTGCCCGAGCGGCTGGTGCGAGCAGAGCGGCGCGTAGCACGTCCACCCCGCCGACGGGCCGCCGCCGGGGGTGGCCATGCCGCCGACGATCATCACGCCGGCGATCGGCAGCAGCCAGAACGAGAGCGCGTTCAGCCGCGGGAACGCCATGTCGGCGGCGCCGAGCATCAGCGGGATGACGTAGTTCCCGAGGCCCGCGAACGCCGGGATGACGAAGAGGAAGATCATCAGCGCCGCATGATCCGAGACGAGGACGTTGAACGTCTGCGGGTTGAAGAACTGATCGCCGGGCTGTGCGAGCTCCGCGCGGAACAGCATCGCGAACAGGCCGCCGACGCAGAAGAAGAAGATCGTCGTGACCACGTACTGGACGCCGATCACCTTGTGGTCGGTGTTGACGCGGAAGTAGTCGCGCCACGAGCGCGCGCCGTGCGACGAATGATCCTCGGGCCGCGTCGGCCGACCGGACGCGTAGTGCGCCCAGTAGTCGAAGCCGCCGAGCCCGACGAGGAAGGCAAGCGGCGTCGTGACGAGCTCGACGGTGACGATCACCGAGCCCTTCCAGACCGGGTCCCAGTGTGCGAGCCAGCGGATCAGGACCGCCAGGCCGGCGCCGAAGCCGAATCCGATCGGCGTCACCCACAAGACGCGCAGCCAGCCTGGCGCGGTCAGGCGGTGCCGACCGGCTGGCGGCGGCGTGACGTGGTGGTCGTGTGCTTCGGCTACTGCGGTGGTCATTGCTTCGCTCCCTGGCTCAGGTACTTCACCAGCTGGGTCAGCTGGGCGGGCTGGATCTGGGACTTGAAGATGTGCGGCATGACGTCGGTGAACCCCGGCGCGATGTAGGCGGCCGGGTCGACGATCGACTCCTCGACGAACTTCTCGACCGGCCCGCGGTTCGCCTTCGCGGCGGCTGCGTGCAGGTCGTCGAGGTCGGGCCCGATCTTCCCGGTCGCGCCGGCGGGCCTGAAGGTGTGGCAGCTGGCGCAGCCGTTCTGCTGGAAAACGGCGAGCCCGGGCGGGCCGGCGGTCTTGCCGCCGCTCTTCATGAACGAGGCGAACTTCGCCGGAGAGACGACGTCGACGTGGCTGCGCATCAGCGCGTGGCCGAGCCCGCAGAGCTCGGTGCAGACGACGGGAAAGCGGCCCAGGTGGCGCGGGGTGACGACGATCGTGTTCGTCTGGCCCGGCACCGCGTCCTGCTTCTGCGAGAACTGCGGCACCCAGAAGGAGTGGATGACGTCGTTCGAGGTGATCTCGAACTTCACGTGCCGGTCCATCGGCAGGGTGAGGGAGCCGTAGCTCTGGCCGTTCGGGTAGGTGAACGCCCACGCGAACTGCTGCGCCTTCACCTTGACAATCAACGGGTCGGATCCCGCACGGCCGTTCTGGGCGAGCACGATCGCGCTGACGATCGAGATCGCGGTCACGAGCACCGTCGGGATCGCCGTCCACACGATCTCGAGCCTCGTGTGGCCGTGCGTCGGCGGCCCGTCCGAGTCGTCGTCGGGACGGGCGCGGAAATGGAGGACGGAGTACGCGAGAACGGCGACGACGATCGAGAAGACGGCGATCGCGATCCCGGTCGTGAACCAGTAGACGAAGTGGATGCGGCCCGACTCCGTGCTCGCGGCCTCCGGCAGCCACGGGATCAGGACGGCGACAAGCGTCGTGATGACGGCCGCGACCGCGGCCAGTCCGACCAGCTGGAGAACCGAGCCCCTACGCACCCTTTCGAACACTAGTCCAACAAGCGGCGAGGCGAGCCGTAACCGATTTGCCTGCACGCCCGTTGAATCCACGCACCGGGACCGCCCGGAGCGAGTTACCTCACGTCGGGAGAACGAACCCAAGGAGGTTCAAACAATGGGTATCGGAGTCAGCCTCATCCTGATCGCCGCCGGTGCGATTCTTACCTGGGCCGTCAATGCCACCGTGTCGGGCGTCGACATCAACACGATCGGCGTCATCCTGATGGTCGTGGGCGCGATCGGCCTCATCCTGTCCATCATGTTCTGGTCGAGCTGGGGCGGTGTCGGTGGCCCGACGCGGCGTCGGACGACCTACGTGGACGAGGGTGGTCCCGAGCCTTACTGAGTCGAGAGCCGGCCTGAGGCGGCGTCCAGCCGCCTCAGGCCGCGGGTAGTTCCACGTTGAACGTCGCGCCGCGGCCGAGACCCGCGGACTCGACCCAGATACGGCCCTCCATGCGGCGCACGAGCTCGCGGCAGATGTAGAGGCCGAGCCCGGTTCCGCCGACGCCGCGGTTCATGTTCGGATCGAGCCGGTAGAACTTCTCGAAGACGCGGCGTTGCTCCGCGAACGGGACGCCGAGCCCCTCGTCGCTGACCGAGAAGCGCACGTGCGAGCCCGCGGGCGCGACCTGGACGGTCACGCGGCCGCCGTCGGGCGAGTACTTGACCGCATTGTCGACGAGGTTGATCAGCACCCGCGCCACCTTGTCGGCATCGCCTGCGATCTGGGGCAGGTCGTCCGCAGCCTCGACGACCAGCTCGTGTGCGGCGTCGAGGTGCACCTCCTGGGCATGGACGACGTCGGCGACGAGCTCGAGCGGGTCGCAGCTCTCGATCGTCACGTGCAGTGAGTCGGTGTCGCGCCGGCTCGCCCAGAGGATGTCGTTGACCGTCCGCGCAAGCCGGTCGGCCTCGCCCGACACCACGTCGAGGAGCCGCGCCCGCTGGTCGTCGTCGAGCGCGACGTCGCTCCGCCGCAGCGTCATCGCCGCGCCGTAGATCGCCGCGAGCGGCGTGCGCAGCTCGTGCGAGACGGTGGAGACGAACTCGTTCCGCAGCCGCTCGAGCGCGCGCTCCTCCGTCAGGTCGCGGAACGCGTAGACGACGCCGTCCGGCACGGCCACACCGTGGATCGAGAGCCAGACCTCGCGCCCGCCGACGTCGAGCGGGAGCGACTCCGGCCTCGGCCCGCTGCCACGCGACGTCGCGATCGTGATCCGGGGGGCGATCGCCGCCCAGCCGGGGATCGCCTCCGCCGCGTGCCGGTCGACGACCGAGGACGCGGGGAGCCCTGTCGCCGCGGCGGCGGCACGGTTCCAGGTCCTGATCACGCCGGTACGGTCGACGAGGAAGACACCGTCGCCGACCGACGCCAGCACGCGCGCCGCCTGGGCCCGCTCCTGGGCGGCCCCGTACAACTGCGCGTTGTCGATCGCGATCGCGGCGCGCCGTGCGAGGTCGAGCGCGAACTCGACGGCCGTGTCGCCCGGCGGCGCAGCGGCAGCGTCCCACCCGAGGGTCACGGCGCCGAACGTGCGGCCGCGCGCGCTCAACGGCACGACGACCGAGTCAACGCACACGCTCGGCCGGCCGCCGCGGATCACGCGCCGGATCCGCTCCGTCGCCTTCGTCTTCGCGAGCTCGGCCCGAAGCGCATCGACCCTCGAATCGTCGTGGTGGACGACCGTCACAAGCCGGATCTCCGGCGACTCCGCAACGAGATGCGTGCTGCACCAGTCGGCGACACGACCGGCGACGAGGGCCCCGAGCTGCTCGAGCGTCCGGTCGGCGTCGAGCGACGAGCCGAGCAGGGCGCTCGCCTCACCGAGGAACCGCAGGCGCCGCTGCGCGACCTGCTCCGCCTCGTACAGGGACGCCTGGCTGATCGCGAGCGCGATCCGGTCGGCGATCAGCTCCAGCAGCCGTGCGTCGTCCTCGACGAACTTCGCGTACTGCTCCGATCCCGCATGAACGACGCCGATCACGCGGTCCTCGACGACCAGGGGGATCGCGACGACCGAGTTGATGCCGCGGTCGCGCAGCACCGGGCTCGCGAGCTGCACCGTCGACAGGTCAGGGACGAGCAGCGGCGTGCGCGACGCGGCGACGACGCCGGCCATCCCCTCTCCGAGCGGGATCGCGTCGGCGTACCGGACGCCGTCGGCCAGCCCGACGGTCGCACGGACGTGCAGGTGACCGTCGTCGCCGAGCAGGAGGATCGCCCCGGTGTCGGCTTCGAGCACACCGGCGATCCGCGTCAGGAGCGCGGGCAGCAGGTCGTGGAGGGAGATGTGCTCGAGCGCCGCCTCGGAGACGCGGGCGAGCTTCCGAAGCGTCGCAGCGGCCGCCTCCGCGTCGGCGCGCGCCGCCTGCTCGAGCTGCAGGAGGCGCGTCCGCTCGTCCTCCACGCGCTTGCGCTGGAGGAACTGGCCGAGCTGGCGTCCGAGCGCCTCGAGCGAGGCGGCGAGCTCCGGGTCGACCTGGCGCCGCGCCCGCGAGAACGCCTCGACGGCGCCCGCCACCTCGCCGCGCACGAGCACCGGGAAGGCGAGGCCGGAGCGAAGGCCCTCCGCCTCGGCCACCGCCGCGCGCGGGAACGGCTCCTGCGCGAAATCGGCGAGCCATTCCACCGCCTGCTGCTGCACGACGCGGCCCGGCAGCAGGTCGGGCGAGAGCGAAGCGCGCTCGGTCGAGGCGATGAAGCCCTCGAGCTCCGCCGCGGAGCGCGCCCAGGTGACGGCCCGCGTGTCCGGCTCCGTCGACCAGTAGCAGGCGACGTCCCAGTCGAGCGCGGTGCAGACGACCGCCAGCACTCCCCTGACTGCGGCGTCGACCGTGTCGGCGCCGCTGAGGACGCTCGTGACGCTGTGCTGCAGCTCGGTCAGCTGCTCCGCGCGCCGGCGGTCGGTCGTCTCCTCGATCACCGCCCCGACGCCGATCGGCTCGCCGGAGCCTCCGAAGACGGGGTAGTAGCTCGCAGACCAGTGGCGCGGCCGGTCGGGGTGGAGCGGCGTCCCGGCGGTCATCTCGTGCCCGATCACGGGCCGCCCCGTCTCGAGCACGTCCCGGACGAGCGGCTCGAGCTCGTCGGCGAGCTGCGGCACCACCTCGCGGAACGTCCGGCCGACGTGGTCGTCGGCGCTTCGCTCGTTGATCGCCGCGAGCGCCTCGTTGACGCGGACGTAGCGAAGGTCGCGGTCCCAGAAACCGAGCCCCACCGGCGCGCTGTCGTAGAGCGCGTCGAGGAGCGCGCCGGCCTCGGACACGTCGTGCGTCACGCCGCGGAGGAGGGCTGCGACACCGCGCCAGCGTACTGCGGGGCGCCTGCAGGTGGCGCTGCTACCTGCGACAGCACGCTTGGGGCGGCATGCTGCTTGACAGGCACCAGTGTTGATGTCACAATGATGTCACGATGAATCTGACGATCGTTCTCGAGGGGCTCCAGCAGGATCTGCAGCGGCTCGCGGAACTCGGCGACGAGCGCTCGGCGCAGGTCGCCCAGCGGCTCTCCGACGCGCTCGCCTCGAACCTGCGGCTGAAGCTGTTCGACCTGCTCTCGCAGGCGGCGGTGGAGCTCTCCTCGAAGCTTCCCTCCGGCCACATCGAGGTGCGCCTCGCCGGCCAGGAGCCCGAGCTCGTGTTCGTCGATGCCCCGGGCGAGGCCGCCGGGGTTGCCGGGGAGGAGCTCTCGGCGCGGATCAGCCTGCGCCTCCCCGAGTCCCTGAAGGCGTCGGTCGAGAAGGCGGCCGAGCGCGAGGGCATCTCGGTGAACGCGTGGCTCGTGCGCGCGATCGCTCGTGCGACCGAGTCGCGCCCCGTTCACGTCAGCGGCAAGCGCCTATCGGGCTACGCCCAGAGCTGAGGAGGAGCTTTTGATGCAGAAGTCGTTCGAAGTCCAGGGGCCCGTCGAGCTCGACGTGCGGCTCACAAGCGGCGACATCGAGGTCGACCCGACACTCGACGGCCGCGTCGACGTCGAGTTGGTCGCGCACGACGAGGAGTCGCAGCGGCTCGTCGACAGCGCGCGGATCGAGCTGAACCAGCACGGGCACCGCCCTACGGTCGTCGTCGACGTCCCGCAGAAGCGCGGCTTCAGCCTGACGCTCTTCGGACGCAGTGGGATCGAGTGCCGCATCCGCTGCCCGCACGACTCGGGCCTCGCGGTGCGCAGCAAATCCGCCGACGTCCTCGCCCGCGGAACGCTCGGCGGCCTGAACGTCGCGACAGCCTCGGGCGACGTCGAGGTCGACCGCGTCAGCGGCGGCGTCAACGTCAAGAGTGCGAGCTCCGACTTCTCCGCCCGCGAGGTCGGGCCGACGAACATCCAGACTGCCTCGGGCGACATCGACATCACGGTCGCGAACGGGCCGGTCAACGTCACCTCCGTCTCGGGCGACATCTCGATCGGCGAGGCGTACGACAACGTGACCGCCAACTCCGTCAGCGGCGACCAGGACCACGGTGCCGTCATGCGCGGGATCGTCTCCGCCCACTCGGTGTCGGGTGACGTCACGGTCGCGGTCCGGCGCGGCTCGAACGCCTTCCTCGACTGCACAACCGTGAGCGGCGACACGAGCTCCGAGCTCGACATGGCGGCGGGCGCGCCGCAGGCGGGCGACGACGCTCCCTTCGTCGAGATCCGCGCGAAGACGGTCTCGGGCGACATCAGGATTACCAGGGCGCCTGCGCCCACGACGAACCAGGAGGTGCACGCATGAACCGTCTCTCGTGGGACACCACGGCACCACGGCGCCCGAACGGCAAGCGCGCCCCGCAGCCCCGGCCCGAGGAGCTGGGCCTCCTCGAGGCGGAGGCGGAGCTGATCCGCGTGGCGTGGTCGAAGCCGCACCGGAACGTGTTCTAGGTGGTGCGGCCGGGGACGTCGCCCGCTTCCTGGGTCGCGAGCATCAAGCGATGCAAGGGCGCAGGCCTCGTTCATAGCAGCGCTATGGACGAGGCCGAGGACGCGGCAAGGCGCAGCATGATCGCGGGCCAGGGAGCCGGCAGGCGTTGCCGGTCGCACCACTAATGCTTGCGGCGGCGCTCTTTCCTCTCCCGCGCCCCGCAGAGAGCAAGGCGCCGGCCGGCGGCAAGAACCGCCGCCGGCGCCGCCGCGTAACGGGTCTGTAAAAGCCGTCTCGATCAGGTTGCGTAGAACGAGCGAGGGACAGAAGGTTCCCGGCAGTTCGTGATACGCAGGACCTGAGGGGAGAGAGATTGACGGTGGTCGAGTCGGCAGCCGGCGAACTGGCTGCAAGCAGAACACGAGCGCGGCAAAAGCTGGACGGCCTGGTCGTGCTGAGCGTGGTCGTCGTACTCCAGGTGGCCTGGCTCGGCGTGATCGCCTACGGCGCATACCGACTGGCGACGTGAGCCGGACACCGGCGGGATGGGCCGTGTAGGGATCGAACCTACGACCTTGGGATTAAGAGTCCCCTGCTCTACCAGCTGAGCTAACGGCCCCTGGAGCGGTGGGTATCGTAGCGGCGATGCGCGTGCTCTCTGTGGTCGGGAACCGGCCGCAGTTCGTCAAGTCCGCCCCCGTAACCGTCGCGTTTCGCGAGGCGGGGATCGACGAGGTCGTCGTGCACACCGGGCAGCACTGGGACGCGGCGATGTCGCAGGTTTTCTTCGACGAGCTCGCGATCCCGGAGCCCGCCCACAGGCTCGACCTACGCACGGCCGACGCGGGGCGCATGGCGCCGGCGATCGCCGAGGTGGTCGAGCGGGAGCACCCCGACTGGGTGCTCGTCTACGGCGACACGAACTCGACGCTCGCCGGCGCGCGCGCGGCGGGCGACGTGCGCGTCGCGCACGTCGAGGCCGGGCTCCGGAGCTTCGACCCCTCGATGCCCGAGGAGCGAAACCGCGTCGAGGTCGACCGGATCGCGGCGCTCCTCCTCTGCCCCGACGATCGCTCGGCCGCGCAGCTCGCCTCGGAGGGCATCGCCGGACGCCGCGCGGTCGTCGGTGACGTGATGGCCGACGCGACCCGACTCTTCACGCCGATCGCGCTCCGTCGCACGGCCGCATACGACCGGCCGTACACCGTGCTGACGATCCACCGAGAGGCGAACACCGAGCCGGAGCGGCTGCGCGCGATCGTCGACGCGGTCGGGGGGATCCCGCGGCGGTTCGTGTTCCCGGTGCACCCGCGGACGCGCCACACCCTCGCCGCCCACGGGATCGCGCTGCCCGCGAACGTCGAGCCGTCGGCGCCGCTCGGCTACCTCGAGATGCTCGCGCTCGTCGCCGGCGCCGAGACGGTCGTCACGGACTCCGGCGGGCTGCAGAAGGAGGCGTACTGGCTGGAGGTTCCCTGCGTAACGCTGCGGCCGACCACCGAATGGGTCGACACCGTCGCCGCCGGCGCCAACGAGCTCGCCTCGCCCCACACCCTCGCCGCGGCCGTCGAGCGTGCGGGGTTCCCGGCCGACGCGCCGCGCCTCTACGGCGACGGTCACGCCGCCGGACGTGTCGCGACCGCCCTGTACGCTTGACGCCGCGTTGAGCGAGTCCCCCCTCTACGACGTCGCCGTGATCGGCGCCGGCTACGTCGGTGTGCCGCTCGCGGCAACCTTCGGCGAGGCCGGCCGGCGCGTGCTCGTCGTCGACGTGCAGCCGACGCTGGTCGACGCGCTGAACGGCGGCGTGAGCCATATCGAGGACGTAAGCGACGAGCGGCTGGCGAAGCTGGTCGAGGCGGGAACGATCGTTGCGACGACCGACTACGCGGTCGTGAAGCAGGCGCGTGCGGTCCTGATCGCGCTGCCGACGCCGCTCTCGCGCCAGCGTGAGCCCGATCTGTCGTACATCGAGTCGGCCGCGCGCAGCCTGGCGCCGGTGCTGCAGCGTGGGCAGGTCGTCGTGCTGGAGTCGACGACGTGGCCGGGGACGACGCGAGAGGTGCTCCTGCCGATTCTCGAGGAGGGGTCGGGGCTGAAGGCGGGCGAGGATTTCCACCTGGCGATGTCGCCGGAGCGTGTCGATCCCGGGCGCGAGGACTGGACGACGAAGACGACGCCCAAGGTCGTCGGCGGGATCGACGCCGCCTCGACGAGAGCCGCCGCCGAGGTGTACCGGGCGGCGATCGACTCGGTGCACGAGGTCTCGACCCCGGAGGCGGCGGAGCTGACGAAACTGCTCGAGAACATCTATCGGGGCGTCAACATCGCGCTCGTCAACGAGCTCGCGCAGCTCTGCGACCGGATGGACATCGACGTGTGGGAGGTCGTCGACGCGGCTGCGACGAAGCCGTTCGGGTTCGCCTCGTTCAAGCCGGGGCCGGGGCTCGGCGGCCACTGCATCCCGATCGACCCCTTCTACCTGACCTGGAAGGCGCGCGAGTACGACTTCTCGACGCGCTTCATCGAGCTGGCCGGCGAGGTCAACAACAACATGCCGTACTTCTGCCGCTCGCTGATCTCGCAGGCGCTGAACCACGGTGCACGCAAGTCGGTCGCCGGCGCGAAGATCCTGATCCTCGGCGTCGCGTACAAGCCCGACATCGGCGACTACCGCGAGACTCCGGCGGAGAAGCTGATCCATCTGCTCAAGAACGCCGGCGCCGACGTCGCCTACCACGACCCGTTCGTGCCGGAGTTCGACGGCATGACCTCGTCGCCGCTCGAGCCGGAGGCGTACGACTGCATCGCGATCGTCACCAACCACTCCTCGATCGACTACGCCGACCTCGTCCAGCGCGGCAAGGTGATCGTCGACTTCCGCAACGCCACCAAGGGGCACGAGGTCGACGGCAAGGTCTGGAAGCTCTAGTGCCCGCACCGGCCCGGATCGGCGTGGTCGGGCTCAACTACTGGGGGCCGAACCTCGTCCGGAACTTCGACGGCCTCGCCGAGCTCACGTGGCTCTGCGACCTCGACGACACGCATCTTCAGCCTCTCGCGGAGAGGTATCCGCATGCGCGCGCGACGAACGCGTTCGACGACATGCTCGCGGACGACGCGCTCGACGCCGTCGTGATCGCGACGCCGGTGCCGACGCACTACGCGCTCGCGAAGCAGGCGCTCGAAGCCGGCAAGCATGTCTTCGTCGAGAAGCCGCCGGCGATGCGCGCCGTCGAGATGGACGAGCTCGTGCAGCTCGCAGCCGACGGCGACCGAGTGCTCATGCCGGGGCACCTCCTGCTCTACCACCCCGCCGTCCTGAAGTTGAAGGAGCTCGTTTCGTCAGGCGAGCTCGGCGACGTGCTGTGCGTCTACGGCAACCGCGTCAAC
>JAICYG010000067.1 GCA_025934335.1 Thermoleophilia bacterium
CCGACGATCCTCAAGTTCGCCGGGCAGCAGAACACCGGTGCGCTCACGCAGAGCGTCTACATCGGCTGCACGAACGTCTTCTTCACGATCGTGGCGATCCTGCTGCTCGACAGGCTCGGGCGTCGCTTCTTCCTCGTCGGCGGCACGTCGCTGCTGACGGTGGCGCTCGTCGGGCTCGGCATCTTCTTCGCCTCCGGCGGCGTTCAGGGCGCGGTCCCGTGGCTCGCGCTCGCCTGCCTCCTCCTCTACATCATGGGCTTCGCGGTCGGGCTCGGCCCCGTGTTCTGGCTGATGATCTCGGAGATCTTCCCGCTGCAGATGCGAGGCCCGGCGATGGCCGTCTGCACGATGTTCAACTGGGGCTTCAACTTCGCGATCTCGTACACGTTCCTGACGCTGACCGACGTGATCACGAAGCAGGGAACGTTCTGGCTGTACGCCTTCTTCGGCATCTGCGCCGTCATCTTCTTCGTGACGGTCGTGCCCGAGACGAAGGACCGCTCGCTCGAGGAGATCCAGGCGGATCTCGGCGCGGACGCGGACCGGCCGCTTGCGCGCGATCGCTCCGGCACGCGCGAGCGCGCGCACGCCTGACGCCGATCGACCGGCGCCGATTTTTCGCATACCCTGACGCGCAGGTTGGGTGCTGCGCGTGAAGGGGCTCTCGACGCGCGCACCCGGATGGCGCGTCCGCGCGACGTGCAGCCGCGCGGGCCCTGGAAGACGGCCTGGCTGCGCGTCCGCCGCGACCGCTGGACGATGGTCGCGCTGGTCACGCTCGCGGTCGTGATCGTGGTCGCGCTGTTCGGCGGCGCCGTCGTCACGAGGATCGTCGGCCACGACGGCGCCCGGCCGTTCCCGTACGCGGCCACGGGGACGCACCTGACGCCGGTCGGGCCGTGGACGCGCGTACCCGAGACGGCGCAGACGGAGCTCGACGAGTACGGGAACATCGTCGAGCCGGCGAAGGACGCGAAGACGACGCTGCTCGTGCTCGGCGGCGACGGCTCGCTCGGGCGGGACGAACTGATCCGGGTCCTCGACGGCGGGCGCACGTCGCTCGAGATCGGGATCGGCGCGGTGATCGTCGCGCTGCTCGTCGCCGTCCCGATCGGCGCTGCCGCCGGGTACTTCGGCGGCCTCGTCGACGCCGCGGTCTCGCGCTTCACCGAGACCGTGATGGCGTTCCCGATGCTGCTCTTCCTCGTCTTCGCGACCGCCAAGCTCGCGCCGGTGCTCGAGGGCGTCAACTACAGCTGGGTCGTCCCGAAGGGGGTGTTCGCGGACATGCTGCTGATCGGAGTCTTCACGTCGTTCTACCCGACGCGGCTCGTCCGCTCGCAGCTGCTCGTGCTCCGCAACGCCGAGTTCGTCGACGCGGCGCACATGATCGGCGCATCGGATCTGCGGATCCTCCGCCGGCACCTGTTCCGGCACCTCGTGCCGACCCTGCTCGTCTGGGGCGCGATCGCCGTCGCCACCAACATCCTGCTCGAGGTGAGCCTCAGCTTCATCGGCATCGGGGTGCCGCCGGACGTGCCGACGTGGGGCTCGCTGCTCTCGAACGCGTGGGGGACGATCTACACCCGGAGCCTCACGACGCCGACGGTGTGGCAGACGCTCTTCCCGACCGTGGCCATCTTCGTCACCGTCGTGGCCCTGAACCAGGTGTCGGAGGGCGTCCGCCGCGCGCTCGACCCGGGGGCGCGCGTATGAGGCTCGCGCGCTACCTCGTCAGGCGCGTCGCGGCCGCGCTCTTCACGCTGCTCGCGCTGATCGCGATCACGTTCGTCGTCTACTGGGCCCTGCCGACCGCCCCGACCGGCTTCGTCTACCCCTACGCGCACACGTACACGAGCTACCAGGTCGACCACGCGAATCACCTGCTTGGCCTCGACCGCTCGAAGCCGATGCAGTACCTGCACTACCTCGGGCAGCTCGTGCGCGGAGACCTCGGCCACTCCTGGACCGGCTCGCAGCTCGTCGACAACAAGCGGCTCGAGCAGCCGGCGCTCGGGCCGTCGTTGTACCCCGGTCTCCGCATCACGCTCTCGATCATCCTCGGAGGCGCTGCGCTCGTCCTGCTGCTCGCGGTGCCGCTCGGCGCCTACTCGGGCACACACGTCGGCTCGCTCGGCGACCGGGTCGTCTCGACGACGACGCTCGTCGGGATCTGCACGCACCCGATGGTGCTGGGGCTCATCCTCGCCACCGTCTTCGGCGTCGGGAAGCTCGGCTGGCTGCCGACGTACGGCTACTGCCCGCTCGTGCAGCACGCGCCGGCCGGGGGAGTGGTCTTCCCGGCCGGGTTCAGCCCCTGCGGCGGCCCCGCAGACTGGGCCTCCCACCTGATCCTGCCGTGGGTGACGTTCGCGCTGCTCTTCCTCGCCCTCTACACACGCATGATCCGCGCGAGCGTCGCCGAGACGCTGCACGAGGACTACATCCGGACCGCACGGGCGAAGGGCGCGAGCTCCCTGCGCATCGTCCGCCACCACGTCCTGCCGCCCGCGAGCCTGCGCGTGCTGACGATGGTCGGGATGGAGATCGGGACCGCGTTCGGGATCTGCATCTACATCGAGTCGGCGTTCAACATCCAGGGCGGCCTCGCCCGGCAGGCGGTGCTCGCGATGGGTGGGGCGACCTCGCAGATCGACCTGCCGTTCACGCTCGGGATCGTCGTGCTCGTGACGCTGATCGTCGTCATCGGCAACTTCCTGGTCGACACGCTCTACGCGGTGTTCGACCCGCGCACCGGGCGCGAGTCGGCGCGGGGACGCGAGAAGCCGCTCGTCGGCGGAGTCTTCTGACCTGGTGATGCAACCGGCAACGTTCGCCGGAGGATCAGGTCGGCGACGAGCCCGGTCCACCCGGTCTGGTGCGAGGCGCCGAGGCCCGCCCCCGTGTCCGCGTGGAAGTACTCGTGGAAGAGGAACGCGTCGCCCCAGGCCTCCTGCAGCAGCCGGTAGGAGCCGAAGACCGGGCGCGTCCCGTCCTCGCGGCGCAGGAAGATGCCGACGAGGCGGGCCGCGAGCTCGTCGGCGACCTCCGCGAGGTTGAGCCGCGTCCCGGAGCCCGTCGGGCACTCGACCATAAAGGAGTCCCCGAGGTAGCGGTGATAGACCCGCAGCGTCTCGACGAGCAGGTAGTTGGTGGGGAGCCAGACGGGGCCCCGCCAGTTCGAGTTGCCGCCGAAGAGCCCGCTCCGCGACTCGGCCGGCTCGTAGTCGAGCGTCGCGGTGATCCCCTCGACGCTCACGGTCAGCGGGTGCTGCTCGTGGAACTTCGAGAGCGAGCGCACGCCGTGGTCGGAGAGAAACTCGGCGGGGTCGAGCATGGGGCGGAGGATCCGCCGCAGCCGGTCCTCGTCGACGATCGAGAGCATCCGCCAGCCTGCGTGCGCCGGCGAGGCCGTGTGCTGAACGACGTCCCGCCCCTCGCGCCGATGCTTCGTGAACCACTCGACGCGCCTCATGAACGCGGGTAGGCGCGCCATCGTCTGCGGGCCGAGCGTCGTCACCGCGGCCAGCGGCAGCAGGCCGACCAGCGAGCGCGCCCGTAGCGGCAGGGTCGTCCCGTCCTCGGTGTGGAGGACGTCGTAGTAGAAGCCGTCCTCCTCGTCCCACAGCCCCTTGTCGTTGATCGCCGCCGCGATCAGCGCAAAGTGCTCGTAGAACTTCGTCGCCAGGTCCTCGTAGGTGTGGTCGTGCTCCGCGAGGACGAGTGCCAGCTCGAGCAGGTTCTGGCAGTACATCGCCATCCACGCCGTGCCGTCGGACTGCTCGAGCAGCCCGGCCACCGGCAGCACCGAGCGGTTGAAGACACCGACGTTGTCGAGGCCGAGGAAGCCGCCTTCGAAGACGTTGTTGCCCGCGGCGTCCTTGCGGTTGACCCACCAGGTGAAGTTGAGGAGCAGCTTGTGAAACACGCGCTCGAGGAACTCGACGTCTCGCGAGCCGTCGATCTCGAAGACGCGAAGCGCCGCCCACGCGTGCACGGGCGGGTTGACGTCGTCGAAGGCCCACTCGTAGGCGGGCAGCTGCCCGTTCGGGTGCATGTACCACTCGCGGCACAGCAGCACGAGCTGGCGCTTCGCGAAGTCGGGGTCGACGTGCGCGAGCGGGATGCAGTGGAACGCGAGGTCCCAGGCGGCGTACCACGGGTACTCCCAGGTGTCCGGCATCGAGACCACGTCGTGGTTCGCGAGGTGCGTCCAGCCCGAGTTGCGGCCGTGCAGGCGCTCGGCCGGCGGTGTCGGTAGGGCGGGGTCGCCCTGCAGCCAGCGGCGAACGTCGTAGTGGAAGAACTGCTTCGACCAGAGCATCCCGGCAAGCGCCTGTCGAAGCACCGCCGCTTCGTCGGCGCTCGCATGGGCGGGCGTCAGCGCCGCGTAGAACTCGTCCGCCTCGCGCTCGCGCGCGGCGAGCGACTCGCGGAAGCCGGCGCCGATTCCCTTCGGCTCGTCGGCGAGGCGGAGCTCGACCGTCGCCGACCCGCCCGACGCCACCTCGAGCACGTAGTGGAGCGCGGCCTTCGTGCCCGTGCGCGCCGGGTTGACCGTCGGCGCGCCGTACAGCACGTGGTCGCCGATGCCGTCCTTCGGGTAGGCCGGCCCGTCCGCGTCCCAGAGGAGCTTCGCGTTCGACTCGTTCTCGCAGAAGAGCGCCTCGGGCGCGCCGGCCGCCGTGAGGTAGCGGGTGCCGAGCAGGTGGTGGCGCGCGACGATGCGGCCGTCATCGAGCGACAGCTCGGGGCGGCGGTCGTCGAGCCCCCACGACCACGTGTTCCGGAACCACAGGTGCGGCAGGACGTGGATCGTCGCCGGCTCCGGGCCGCGGTTTCTCACCTCGACGCACGCGAGCAGGTCGTCCGGCGACGCCTTTGCGTACACGGCCTCGATCTCCCAGTAGCGGCTGTCGTCGAAGACGCCCGTGTCGACCAGCTCGTACTCGGGGTCGTCGCGGCCTCTCGCCGCGTTCGCCTCGCGCAGCTCGTCGTACGGGAACGCGGCCTGCGGGTACGCATAGCGCCAGCGCAGGAACGAGTGGGTGGGAGTCGAGTCGAGGAACCACCAGTACTCCTTGGCGTCCTCGCCGTGGTTCCCCTCGTGCCCGGTCAGCCCGAAGATGCGCTCCTTCAGGATCGGGTCGCGCCCGTTCCAGAACGCGAGCGCGAAGCAGAGGTGCTGGTTCTCATCGCAGATGCCGGCGAGTCCGTCCTCGCTCCAGCGGTACGCGCGAGAGCGGGCCTGGTCGTGCGGGAAGTACGTCCACGCGTCGCCGTCTGCGCTGTAGTCCTCGCGCACGGTTCCCCAGGCGCGCTCCGCAAGGTAGGGGCCGACGCGCCGCCACGCGGGATCCCGCAGGCGGTCGCG
This sequence comes from Thermoleophilia bacterium, assembly GCA_025934335.1. Classification (GTDB taxonomy): domain Bacteria; phylum Actinomycetota; class Thermoleophilia; order Gaiellales; family Gaiellaceae; genus PALSA-600. Next base: position 5,375 of record JAICYG010000067.1, read on the forward strand.
CTCCGTCACGCGCTCACAACCCGTAGGTCTCGAGCAGGCGGAGCCACACCTCGCTGCGCGTCGGGAACGACGGGACGGCGTGCCAGAGCGAGTCGAGCGGCACCTCGGCGACGACCGCGATCGTGGCGGCGTGCAGCCACTCGCCGACGTCGACGCCGCAGAACGTCGCGCCGACGACCACGCGCCGTCGCTCGTCGACGACGATGCGGCACGTGCCGGGCGTGTTGCGGCCGTAGAAGCTCGCGCCCGCGGTTCCCGACGTCTCGACGTCGACGGCGCGCGCGTCGATGCCCGCCTCCTGCGCGGAGGCGAGCGTGTGCCCGACCGCCGCCACCTGCGGCTCCGTGAAGATGACGCGCGGCGACAGCGGCCCGTCGCTGCGCGCTCCGATCTGCGCGTCGCGGCCGAGGATCGCGTCGGCCGCGATCCGCGCCTGGTACTTGCCCATGTGCGTGAGCAGCACGCGGCCGTTCGCGTCGCCGATCGCGTACAGCCACTCGTGGCTCCGGGCGCGCAACCGGTCGTCCACGTCGATGCTCTCGCCCGGCTCGAGCCCGACCGTTTCGAGCCCCAGCTCGCGCGTCGCGGGACGGCGGCCGACGGCGACGAGGATCTCGTCGCCCTCGAGCGTCGTGCCGTTCTCGAGCGTCAGCCGCACGGTGCCGTCGCGCTCGACGGCGACTGCGCGGGAGCCGGTGTGGATGTCGACGCCGCGGTCGCGGAGCGCGTCGTGCACGTAGCGGCTCGCGAGCTCCTCCTCACGGGCGAGCACGCGTGGCCCGCCCTCGACGATCGCGACGCGCGAGCCGAGCGACGACCACGCCTGCCCGAGCTCGACCCCGACGACGCCGCCGCCGAGGATCAGCAGCCGCTCCGGCACGAGCTGCGAGATCGTGCCCTCGCGGTTCGTCCAGCCGTGCGCCTCGGCGAGGCCGGGGATCGGCGGCACGACAGGCTCGCTGCCGGTCGCGATCACGACCGCTCGGCGGGCCGTGTGGGTCGTGCCGTCCACCTCCACAGCGCGCTCGCCGGTGAGGCGGGCACGTCCGCGGATGACGGTCACGTTGCGCTCCGCCAGCCACGGCAGATGCGACGCGTCGTCGAGGTCATGCACGACCTCGTCGCGGCGCCGCAGCACCGCCTCCACGTCGAGCTCGCCGGTCGCGGCCTCGGCGGCGCCGGGTATGCGGCGCGCCTCGTCGAGCGCCTCGGCCGGGCGCAGCAGCGCCTTCGACGGCATGCACGCGTAGAACGAGCACTCCCCGCCGAGCAGGTGGTGCTCGACGATCGCGACGGCGAGGCCGTTCTCGCCGAGCCGCCCGGCGCAGACCTCGCCGGCGGGGCCTGCACCGACGACGATCGCGTCGAACTCGCTCACTCGGGGTCGGGAACGCCCGCGCGGTAGTTCCGGTGCAGCACGAGGATCGCTCCCGGCAGGTCGGGCGACGTGAGCGCCTCCTTGTGCAGGAAGCCGGCGGCGCCCGCGGCGTCGGCGCGGGCGACGTCCTCGTACTCGTCGGAGCCGGTGTAGATGACGACGTGCTGCGCGGCGTCGTGCTCGTGGATCGCGTGGGTCGCGTCGATGCCGTCGCGGCCGGGCATGCCGATGTCCATCAGCACGACGTCGGGCCCGTGCTCCTTCGTGAGCTGCACGGCCTCGTCGCCGTCGGTCGCACGGGCCACGACGACGAAGCGGCCGTCGGCATCGAGCGTCTCGGCGACGAGCGCCGCGAGCCGCTCGTCGTCCTCACAGATCAGGATGCGCAGGGGGCTGTCGCGCACGAGGCGAAGAGCCTGCCAGAACGGGTGCGTACGATGCGGCAGTGATGATCATCGACGGCCACAACGACCTGGTGCTGCGGCGGTACCGGGGCGAGCCGTCACCGAACATGGATCTGTCGGCCGCCCGGGACGCCGACTTCGCCGGCGGGTTTTTCGCGCTGTACATCCCGTCGCCGCCGGCGGCCGAGCCGTCGGAGCCGCCGTACGCGCTGCCGATCGCCGAGCCGATCCCGTTCGAGGAGGCCGCGCAGGTCGCCGAGGGGCTGTACGAGACGCTGTTGTCGCTGCCGGTGCGGCGGGCCGCGTCCGTCGACGACTTCCGGCCGGGTGAGGTGACGGCGATCGTGCACATGGAGGGCGCCGAGGCGATCGCCCCCGACCTGTCGAACCTCGACGAGTGGTACGCGCGCGGCCTGCGGTCGATCGGGCCGGTGTGGTCGCGCCCGAACGACTTCGCCCACGGTGTCCCGTTCGAGTTTCCGGCGTCCCCCGACACCGGGCCCGGGCTGACCGACGCCGGGCGCGCGCTCGTGGCCGCATGCAACCGCCTCGGGATCCTCGTCGATCTCTCGCACCTGAACGAGCGCGGCTTCTGGGACGTCGCGGAGATCTCGGACGCGCCGCTCGTCGCGACACACTCGAACGCGCACGCGCTCTGCCCGTCGACCCGGAACCTGACGGATGCCCAGCTCGTTGCCGTTCGCGACTCGGAGGGCGTCGTCGGCGTCAACTTCGGCGTCTCGTTCCTGCGCGCGGACGGCGCTCGGCTCCCGGAGGAGACGGGCCTCGACGATATCGTGCGGCACGTCCGGTACCTCGTCGGCCGGATGGGCATCGACCACGTTGCGCTCGGCTCGGACTTCGACGGTGCGACGATGCCGGCGGCGCTCGTCGGCATCGCGGGGCTGCCGCTGCTCGTCGAGGCTCTGCGAGCAGGAGGGCTCGACGACGCGGCGGTCGCGAAGATCACGCACGAGAACTGGCTGCGCGTGCTCGACGCTACGTGGGCGTAGCCGGCCGCTTCGCGAAGAAGCCGCGCGCCTTCAGCGTCATCACGACGACGTCGTCCTGGTTCAGCACCTCGTTGAGGGTGAAGACCGTGCCGCGGTGCGGGTCGGTCGAGGAGTCGCGGACGTCGAGGATGGTGGAGCGCGCGTGGAGGTGGTCACCCGGGCGGACCGGCGCTAGCCAGCGGATCTCCTCGACGCCGGGCGAGCCGAGCGATGCCGAGTCGCGCAGCACCGCGCGCACGAACATGCCCATGAAGAGCGCCGTCGTGTGCCAGCCGCTCGCGATCAGGCCGCCGTACATGGTCTCGCGCGCCGCCTCGGGGTCGACGTGGAACGGCTGCGGGTCGTAGCGCGACGCGAAGTCGACGATCTCCTGCTCGGTCACCTCGACCGGCCCGAACTCGGTCACGTCCCCCACGCGGAAGTCCTCGAGGTAACGCACGACGCAGGAGGCTATCGCTACGGTCACCCGATGCGCACACGGGAGCTCGGACCGCTTGCCGTCTCCGTCGTCGGCCTCGGGTGCAACAACTTCGGCGGCCGCATCGACGAGGACGCGAGCCGCGCGGTCGTCGACGCGGCGCTCGAAGCCGGCGTCACGTTCTTCGACACCGCCGACGTCTACGGCAACCGCGGCGGCAGCGAGGAGATCCTCGGACGGCTGCTTCGCGGCCGCCGCGGCCGGGTCGTGCTGGCGACGAAGTGGGGAAAGCCGATGGACGACGGCGCCGAGCGCCGCGGCACCCGCGGCTACGTGCGGCACGCCGTCGAGGCGTCGCTCCGGCGGCTGCAGACCGACGTGATCGACCTGTACCAGCACCACGAGGAGGACACCGGCACGCCACTCGAGGAGACGGTGGAGGCGGTCGAGGAGCTCGTGCGCGCGGGGAAGATCCGGGCGTGGGGGACCTCGAACTACCGCCCCGAGACGCTCGGACGGGTGAAGGCGCTCGCGTCTGACGCGTACGTGTCGGAGCAGAGCGAGTACTCGTGGCTCCGCCGCGATGCCGAGGCAGAGCTGCTGCCCGCCTGCGAGCGGCTGGGGCTCGGCTTCATCCCGTTCTTCCCGCTCGCGAGCGGGCTCCTGACGGGGAAGGTCTCGCGCGGGCGGCCGCCAGGGGAGGGAACGCGCCTGCACGGGCGGGCGCTCTCCGACGAGGACCTCGACCGCGTCGAGCGGTTGAGCGCATGGGCCGAGGCAGACGGGCGCACGCTGCTCGAGGTGGCGATCGGCGGCCTCGCCGCGGTGTCGCCGGTCGCCTCGGTGATCGCCGGGGCGACGAAGCCGGAGCAGGTGCGCGCGAACGCGGCGGCCGGGGAGTGGGAGCCGACGGCGGACGAGCTCGCGGAGCTGCGAGCGCTCTGACGACCGGTCGTCCGCATGGTGTCTGACACCTTCAAGGTGTCAGACACCTCTTCGAGCCGCGGGTCGCTCAGGCCGAAGTGGTGTCAGACACCTTTAGGTGTCTGACACCCTGAAGATCTGACCCGTCGAGGGTCAGATCTTCAGCGCCACGTGCTTGATCTGCGTGTACTCCTCCATGGAGTAGATGGACATGTCCTTGCCGTAGCCGGAGCCCTTGTAGCCGCCGTGCGGCATCTCCGAGGTGATCGGCAGCAGGTGGTCGTTCACCCAGACGGTCCCGAACTGGAGCTTGCGTGACGCGTTCAGGGCGCGGCCGACGTCGCGTGTCCAGACCGACGAGGCGAGCCCGTAGCGGACGCCGTTGGCCCAGGCGATCGCCTGGTCGTCGTCGGCGAACTTCTGCACGGTCACGACCGGGCCGAACACCTCGCGCTGCACGATCTCGTCGTCCTGCGAGACGTCGGTGACGATCGTCGGGTTGACGAAGAAGCCCTTGTCGCCACTCGTCCCGCCGCCCGTCAGCACGGTCGCGCCCTTCGCCCGCTCGAGGAAGCCGAGCACGCGCTCCTGCTGCGACTGCGTGATCACCGGGCCCATCTCGATCTCGTCGCTCTCGAGCGGGTCGCCCATCTTGATTCCCTCGATCACCGGGACGAGCGCCTCGAGCAGCGAGTCGTAGATCTTCGGGCCGGCGATGACGCGTGAGCCGGCGGTGCAGTCCTGGCCGGAGTTCCAGTAGCCGGCGAGCTTGATGCCCTCCGCGACCGCCTCGACGTCGGCGTCATCGAAGATCACCATCGGCGCCTTGCCGCCGAGCTCCAGGTGCACGCGCTTCAGCGTCTCGGAGGCGTTGCGCGCGATCAGCTTGCCGGTCTCGACGTCCCCGGTCAGCGAGACGAGGCCGATGTCCGGGTGCTCGACGAGCCGCTGGCCGGTCGGGACGCCGTCGCCGGTCACGACCTGCAACACGCCCTCCGGGATCACGTCCTTCGCGAGCTCGACGAAGCGGAGCAGCGACATCGGCGTCTGCTCGGAAGGCTTCAGGATCTGGACGTTCCCGGCGGCGAGCGCGGGCCCCAGCTTCCAGACCGCCATCATCAACGGGTAGTTCCACGGGCAGATGCCGGCGACGATGCCGAGCGGCTCGCGCCGGACGAGCGACGTGTACCCCTTGATGTACTCGCCCGCCGACTTCCCCTCGAGGTTCCGCGCCGCACCCGCGAAGAAGCGCAGGTTGTCGGCCGAGAACGGCATCTCGTCGCGCGAGGCCATCAGCGGCTTCCCGACGTTCCGCGACTCGATCTGAGCGAGCTCCTCCGCGTTGTCCTCGATCACGTCGGCGAGCTTGTGCAGCAGCTCGGACCGCTCCTTCGGCGTCGCATCCAGCCACTCGGGCAGCGCCTTTTTCGCGCGCTCGACCGCCTCGTCGACCTCTGCCGCCGACATGTTCGGCACCTGCGCGATCGTCTCGCCCGTCGCCGGGTTGAGAACGTCGAGCGTGCCCTCGGTTGCCACTGCCATGAGCCCCTCCTATTCGGTGCGAAGGATCCCGCTCTCGCGCGTGAGCCGCTGCGCGAGCGCGACGGGAACGATTGTGACTGCCAGGATCAGGAAGACGACCACATTCACCTGCGGCAGCTGCTGCCCGAGGCGGATCTGGCCGAAGATCCAGATCGGGAGCGTGTTCTGCGCGCCGGCGGTGAACGTCGTCACGATCACCTCGTCGAACGAGAGCGCGAACGCCAGCAGCCCGCCCGAGATGAGCGCGGTCGAGATCGACGGGAACGTGACGTAGCGGAACGTCTGCCAGCCGTCGGCGCCGAGATCCATCGACGCCTCGGTCAGCGAGCCAGGCACGCGCCGCAGCCGCGCGAGGACGTTGTTGTAGACGACGACGACGCAGAACGTCGCGTGGCCGATCACGATCGTCCAGAAGCTGAGATTGATGCCCCACCACGTGAAGTAGGAGCTGAGCGCCATGCCGGTGATGATCCCCGGCAGCGCGATCGGCAGCACGAGCAGGAACGAGATCGCCTCACGGCCGAAGAACCGGAAGCGATGCACGCCGAACGCTGCGAGCGATCCGAGGGCGAGCGCGGCGCCGGTCGCCATCGCTGCGCACTCGAGCGACAGCCACAGCGCCTTCTGCACGTCGCCGTTGTGGATCGCCGGCGAGAACCACCTGGTCGTCAGGCCGGGGATCGGCCAGCTCTGCACGTTCGACTTGTTGAACGCGTAGAGGCAGATGATCACGATCGGCACGTACAGGAACGCGAGCACGAGCGCCACCCAGATCCCGAGCCCGATCCGCGTACCACGGCTCTCCATCACAGCGCCTCGAACGCGCCGAGCCGGCGCGCGATCACGAGATAGATGCCCATGATTACGAGCGGCACGACGGCGTAGGCGGCGCCGAACGGCAGGTTGCCGCCGCCGAGCACCGAGTCATAGACCACGTTGCCGATGAACTGCGACGACGCGCCGCCGACGAGGAGCGGCGTGATGTAGTCGCCGAGCGTCAGCGAGAACGTGAAGATCGAACCTGCCACGACGCCGGGCAGCGCGAGCGGCAGGATCACCGAGCGGAGCGTACGCGCGTTCTTCGCGCCCAGGTCGCGCGAGGCCTCGATGTAGGAGTGGGGGATGCGCTCGAGCGCGGCGTACACGGGCAGGACCATGAACGGCAGCCAGATGTACGAGAACACGATCCAGACGGCGGTGTTCGTGTACGCGAGCCCGGCCGACGGGAGCCCGAGCTTGTGCAGCGTCCAGTTGAGGAGGCCGTCGGAGTTGAGGATCAGCCGCCATGCGTAGACGCGCGCGAGGTACGACGCCCACAGCGGCAGCAGCACGAGGACGAAGAGCGCCGCGCGCGTCTTCCGGCCCGCGACGCGCGCCATGAAGTAGGCGAAGGGAAACGCGATCACCGCATCGGTCACCGTGACGGCGGCCGCGATGCCGATCGTGCGCAGCGCAACCGTGTGGTACGTGCCGCCGTGCCAGAGCTCGCGAAAGTTGTCGAGCGACCACGTGTGGACGATCCCGGTGAACGGGTTGACGAGCCAGAACGCCGACACGAAGAGCGCGACGAGCGCCGCGATGTAGACGGCGATGAACGCGCCCGTCGGCGGGGCGAGCAGTGCGAGCGCCTTCAACCAGCGTCGGCGCCAGAGCGCGCCGCCGAGACGGCGGCGCGCTCCGGAGCCGGAGGCAGGCGGCGTCAGCCCTTGAGCTGTGTCCAGGCCTGCTGCCACTTCGTGTAGTCCATGCAGTCCTTCTTGCCGTTACCGCAGTCGGCGATCGGCGTCTTCCAGAAGTAGATCTGCTTGAAGTACTTGAGCGGCGCGTTCGCGTGGTACTGCGCGCACGATCCCTTGGACAGCTTGTTCATGATCGGGCACGACTTCGAGTTGACGGGCGTCTCGCCGAAGTAGATCGCCTGCTGCGCCTGCACCTTCGGGGTCGAGACCCACGCGAGCCACTTGTACGCGCAGTCGAGGTTCTTCGTCTTCGACGACACCATCCACGTGTCGAGCCAGCCGGTCGCGCCCTCCTTCGGCACGAGGTCCTTCACCGGTGCCTTGTCGGCCACGAGCGTGTTCGTCTGGTACGGCCACGACGCGCCCACCACGGCGTCGCCGTTCTTGAACAGGTCGATCTCGTCGGACGCGAGCGCCCAGTACTTCATGATCAGCGGCTTCTGCTTCTTCAGCAGGCTGACCGCAGCGTTGAACTGCTTCGAGTTCAGCTCGTAGGGATCCTTGATCCCGAGCGAGCGCTGCGTCTTCATCAGGTACA
>JAICYG010000065.1 GCA_025934335.1 Thermoleophilia bacterium
CTTTCCACTGCGACTCGAGCAGAGCGCCCTGCTCCTGGATCCGAGACTCGACTTTCACGACCTTTCCTCCGTCTGGCTGGTCACGATCCTGGATCCTAAATCGGCACTATTCGCAAAGTCAAGTCGGAAAATCCGCTCGAGATGTCCTGCTCGGGATCCAAAGGAAGGCACTTTCGGATCCCGATGCCCCAGACCGACAGCGCGGTCCCTTGAACCGGAACGGCGGATCTCGTAGCGTCGAGGAAGGTCAGTCGAGCTCCGGAGGTCCCAGATGGACACCTACCACGTCGTCCTGTACGTCCACCTGCTGTCGCTGTTCGTCGGGGTCGGGGCGGGGGCCGTCCTCGTGGCGTGCCTCTTCCGCCTGAAGGCGGCGACGACGCTCGAGGAGGCCGTGCCGTTCGGCATGCTCGCCGGGTCGACGGAGCGCGCGTTCCCGGTCGCGATTCTCGGTCTCTTCGGCACCGGCGCGTACATGACCTCCGACGTCTGGACGTGGAGCACCGGCTGGATCGTCGTCTCGATCTGCGGGCTGGCTCTCGTCTCGCTCCAGGGGCCGCTCGTCGGCGGCCGCACCGGGAAGATGCTCGAGCGCGCGCTGCACGCCAATGGGCCGGGGCCGCTCGGCGACGAGGCGCGGCGGATGACGAGGCACCCGGGGCTGTGGGTGACCGAGTTCACGAACCTCTGCGTGGTGTTCGCGATCGTATGGAACATGACGCAGAAGCCGGGGACCGCAGGTGCGATCGCGGCGATCGTCGTCGGCTACGCGGTCGGCGCAGCGGCGGCGATGCTGGTCACGCGCGGCACGACTTCGGTCGAAGAGGCGCCGGCCGCACAGACCGCCGGCTGACGTCTACTCGGCGCGCGGCAGCCGTTCGGCGAGCTCGCGCGAGCGCTCGGTCGCTGCGTTGATCGCGTTCAGGAACGCGGCGCGGACGCCCGAGCGCTCGAGCTCGCGAATGGCGCGCGTCGTCGTGCCGCCGGGGGAGGTCACCGCCTCGCGCAGCTCGACCGGATGCATCTGCTCGTCGCGGAGCAGACGCGCGCTGCCGAACATCGTCTGCACCACGAGCCGCGTCGAGACGTCGCGCGAGAGGCCGAGCAGGAGCCCCGCCTCGATCATCGCCTCGGCCAGCAGCGCGAAGTACGCGGGGCCGGAGCCGGAGAGCGCCGTGACCGCGTCCATGTCGTCCTCGGCCACGCGCACCACGGCGCCGAGGTGACCGAGGACGCTCGTCGCCATCTCCAGGTCCTCGTCGCGCGCGTGCTCGCCGCCGCAGAGCCCGGCGATCCCCTCGTGGACGAGCGCGGGCGCATTCGGCATGGCACGCACGACCCTCGCGCCCTCGGGCAGACGCGACTCGATCGCCGCCGTCGTCACGCCGGCCGCGACCGAGAGCAGCGTCTGGTCGGGCGTGACGGCGGACGCGATCTCGGCCAGGACCGCAGCCGTGTCCTGCGGCTTGACCGAGAGCACGACGAGGCGCGCCTCGCGAATCGCCGCCGCGTTGTCGGCGGTCGCCTGGATGCCGTAGAGCGCGGCGAGGGCGTCGCGTCGCTCCGCGCGCCGGCTCGTCGCGACGACCTCGTGGGGCTCCCGCCAGCCGGTCGAGAGGAGGCCGCGCAGCATCGACTCGCCGAGACGGCCGGCACCGAGAATGGCGATCTTGCGGCTCATGCTGCCGTCCAGCCTAGATCGATCGGCACCGGCACCCCGGTGAAGCCGCGCCCTGACGGCCCAACCAGGAACCCCACGACGTCCGCCACCTCCTCCGGCCCGAGCATCCGCTTGATCGCGTGCCGCTCGATCACCGCGTCGAGCCCGCGCTCCTCGACCTGCCGCTCGGCGAGCGGCGTGCGCACGAACCCGGGGCACACCGCCGTCGCACAGATGCCGGCGGCGGCGCCTTCCAGCGCCAGCGTCTTCACGAGGCCGAGCACGCCGTGCTTCGCCGCGACGTAACCGGCCTTGAACGGCGACGCCGCGAGCGCGTGCGCCGAGGCGACGACGCAGATCCGCCCGTCGCCGGATGCGGCGAGCGCGTCCCAGGCGTATTTCGCAAGGAGGAACGGCGACGTGAGGAGGAGCGCGATCAGCGCGTCCCAGCGCTCCTCGGGGAAGTCGCGCACCGGCGCGACGTGCTGGAAGCCCGCGTTCGGCACGATCGCGTCGAGCCGTCCATACTCGGCGAGCGCCGCGTCGACGACGGCGCGGTTCCCCACGGGCGTCGTCAGGTCGCCGTCCTCGACGTCGACCCCGTGCACCGCCCAGCCGTCCGCCTCGAGGCGAACGACGATCGCGGCGCCGATGCCGCCGCGCGCGCCGGTGACGAGCGCGACTCTCAGCGGTAGTACCGGAAGACGAGCTCGGCGACGCAGACCGGCTTGTCGCCGCCCTCGCGCTCGATCGTCGCCTGCATCGTCGCTTGCCCGCCCCACTCCTGCTCGTCGAGACCGACCACCTCGAACGTCGCGCGCACGCGCGAGCCCACGGGCACGGGCGCCGGGAAGCGCACCCTGTTCAGGCCGTAGTTGATCGACATGCTGCCGCCCTGCCGCGGCACGACCTCGTACGAGGCGGCGGGCAGCAGCGAGAGCGTCAGATAGCCGTGCGCGATCGTCGTGCCGAAGGGGCCGTCCTTCGCCTGCTCCGGGTCGACGTGGATCCACTGGTGGTCGTCGGTGGCGTCGGCGAACGCGTCGATCCTCGCCTGCGGCACGTCGATCCAGCTCGACGGCCCGTAGACGTCGCCGACCCTCACGCGTCCCCCCAGCGGACGACGGTGGCGGCCCAGGTGTAGCCGGTGCCCGCCGAGAGGAGCAGGACATGATCGCCGTCGCGCACGCGTCCGTCGCGAACGGCACGGTCGAGGCCGAGCAGCGGGTCGACGCCGCTCATGTGTCCCGTGTCGTCGAGATACACAGCCTGATCTTCGCGCATTCCGAGCTCGCCCAGCAACGCGAGGAACATCGAGCGCTTGGTGTGCAGCGGGCAGACGAAGGCGATGTCGGCGAGCGAGAGGCCGGAGCGCTCGGCCGCGCCGCGCGCGGCGGCGAGGAAGTTCGGCAGCGACTCCTGGTCGAGCCCGCCCTTCATCTCGGCCGGGTCCTGCACGTCGAGGAAGCGGTAGCCCTCCGGGTCGACGGAGCCGCCGCCGGGCACCTTGACCTGCAACGAGTACGCGCCGTTCGTGATCGCATGGGCGCCGAGCACCTCGTTCCGCGTCGAGTCGCCGACGAGCAGTCCGGCGACGGCGCCGTCGCCGAAGTTGAACATGAAGCGCGAGCGCTCGTTCGCGTAGTCGAGCAGGTACGACTCGCGGCAGGCGGCGACGACGAGGACGGTGCCGAGCTCCTCCTCCGCGCGCAGCAGATCACGAGCGATGCGAAGCGCGATCGCGGTGCCGTGCGAGACGTTGTCGTACTCGACCGCGAAGGCGTTCCTCGCCCCGATCCGGTACGCGATGTGCGGTGCGACCTGCCACACCGCGTAGTCGCGCCACATCGACCCGTAGTACATGACGACGTCGATCGACCCGGGGTCGACGCCCGTCTCGGCGAGCAGACGCTCCGCCGCCTCCACCGAGAGGTCGCTCACGTGCTCGTCGGGCGCGGCGATGTGCTTCCCGCGCAGGCCGAACTTCTCCACGATCACCCGCTCGGGGATCCCCGAGCGCTCGGCCACCTCGGCAGCCGTCAGCCACCGCTCCGGCAGGTACGAAGCGGTGCCCGCGATGCCGACGCGCCTCATGCGTCCTTGGCCTCGAGGATGCAGCGAATCAGCCGCTCGAGCTCGTTCCAGACGCGGGCCGGCAGCGGCGCGTGGTCGCCCCAGAGGATCCAGCGCATGCCGATCATCTCCCCGAGGCCCATCAGCGCCCACGCGGCGACCTCGGCGTCGAGCTTTCCGATCTCGCCCGATTCCGACGCCTCGTGCAGGGCCTCGACGTACCCGGCCGAGAGGCGGTCGTAGTGGTAGCGGAGCATCTCCGGCGAGACGAACTCGGCCTGACGGATGATCCGGTAGAGCGCCGGGTGCTCGGCCGTGAAGCGGAAGTACGCGTCGAAGCCGAGGAGCTCCGACTCGTAGCGGGTCTTCCCCTGCGACGAGCCCTCCTTCATCGCATGCCGCACGCGCCGGTTCAGGTCGCGCACGAGCTCGTCGAAGATCGCCTTCTTCGAGTCGAAGTAGAGGTAGAAGGTCCCCGCCGCGACGCCCGCCGCCTCGGCGACCTTCACGACCGACGCATCGTGGTAGCCGAGCGCGCCGAACACCTGCTCGGCCGCGTCGAGCAGGCGCCGGCGGGTGTCGAGCCCGCGCTTCGAGAGCGGACGGCCCTCGACGTTGAGGATCACCTCGCTCATTCCGCGGCCACCGGGAGCCGCAGCTCGGACTTCTGGATCTTGCCCATCGAGTTGCGCGGGAGTGCGTCGACGAAGTGGACGCTCTTCGGCACCTTGAAGCGCGCGAGCCGGTCGCGGCAGAACGTGACGAGCTCCCGCTCGCTCACCTCGCCGTCCACCACGACGAACGCGGCGCCGACCTCTCCCCACGTCTCGTCGGCGACCCCCACCACCGCGACGTCGTGCACGCGCGGGTGGTCGTGCAGCACCGACTCGATCTCCGCCGGATAGACGTTCTCGCCGCCGGAGATGAACATCTCTTTCAGGCGCCCTTTGATCGTGACATAGCCCTCGTCGTCGACCTCGACCACGTCGCCGGTGCGCAGCCAGCCGTCGACGAGCGTCGCCGCGGTCGCGTCCGGGTTGCGCCAGTAGCCGGGGAAGACGTTCGGGCCGCGCACGAGCAGCTCGTCGCCCGGTCCGACGTCGATCTCGACGTACGGGTACGCCTTGCCGGCCGAGCCGATCTTGTGCATCGCGTCCTCGGGCGAGAGGCAGAGGACGTTCGGCGACGCCTCCGTCAGCCCGTAGCCCTGCACGATCTCGACGCCGCGGTCGCGCCACAGCTCGAGCAGCGGCACCGGCATCGGCGCGCCGCCGACGACGCAGCAGCGGAGCGACGAGAGGTCGGCGGTCGCGAAGCCGGGCTCCTGCGCCATGAACAGGTAGTTCGCGGGCACGCCCATCATGGTCGTCACGCGCTGCTCCTCGATCAGCCGTAGCGCGCGCGCCGCCTCGAACTGCCGCTCGAGCACGACCTTCGCGCCCTTCCACCAGGCAAGGAGCGGCTGCACGTTCCAGCCGCCGCAGTGGAACTGCGGCAGGCACGCAAGCACGACGTCGTCGCCGCCGACACCGGTCGCGAGGTCGAACGAGAGGTTCGTCCAGTAGCAGTTCGCGTGCGTGAGAAGCGCCCCCTTCGGCTTGCCGGTCGTGCCGCTCGTGTAGATCAGGAGCAGGCCGTCCGAGTCGCCCGGCCTGGTGTCTGACACCTTGGTGTCTGACACCTTCAAGGTGTCAGACACCAGTTCGCGGGGCGTCACGCTTGCGAGACCCAGCGCCGCCTCGGCCAAAGGGGCATGCCCCTCCTCGACCCAGAGCACGGCGGAGCCGGCGTCGTCGAGCTGGAACGCGACCTCCGCGGCTGCGAGCCGCCACGAGATCGGATGCAGGATCGCGCCCGCCTTTGCGCATGCGAACATCAGCGCGACGTGCTCGGGCGAGTTGCCGGTGAGAGTCGAGACGACCTCCCCGTGCCGGAGGCCACGCGCCACCTCGTCGGAGCGGTCGTCGAGCTCTGCGTAGGTCACGTCGCGTCCGGCGAAGGAGATCGCGACGCGCTGCGGCGTGCGACGGGCGCGGTCACGGATCCAGCGGTCGATCGTGTGCAGGTCAGCCATCGAGGAACTCCCGGACGATCCTGACGAACCCCGGCGCGTCCTCCCAGAAGAACAGATGGCCGAGCCCTGCGAGCTTCTCGACGCGCGCGCCCGGGATCTGCTCCGCCAGCACGTCGGAGTTGCGCGGGTCGACGACGTTGTCCGCCGTGCCCGTGACGATCAGCGTCTCGTGCTCGATCGGCCCGTCGACGCCGAGGAAGGTGGTGCCCGCCGCTGCCTGCGCCTGCCACCCCGCCGGGTCGAGCGGGTTCTCGAGCCGCCGCCGGTAGAGCTCGTCGGCGACGCCGGCCGGCGGGTCGTCGCCGAGCGCATTCTCGACGAAGCGGCGGAGCGCGTCGTCGGGTGCGAGCGTGGCCGCCGCCTGGAAGAGGCGCACCGTCTGCTCCGGCATCGGGAGCCCGTGCCGAACACCAGGATGGGTGCAGCAGAGAACGAGCTTCGCGACGCGCTCCGGCGCGAGCACCGCCAGCTCCTGCGCGATCATCCCGCCGAGGCTCGCGCCGAGCACGTGTGCCTGCCCGATGCCCGCCTCGTCGAGCACCTGTAGCGCGTCCTCGGCCATCTGTCCGGCCGTGTACGGCCCCTCCGGCTTGTCGGAGTCGCCGATGCCGCGGTTGTCGAAGAAGAGCACGCGATACTGCTCGGCGAGCGCAGGCACGATCGGCTCCCAGCTCCAGCGCGCGTAACCGAGGCCCTGGATCAGGAGCAGCGGGTGCCCGTTGCCGCGTTCCGCCCATGCGATCCTCACGAGCGCAGCGCCTTCCCGATGCGGCCGAGGCGCGCGAGGCCACCCGGAGCGAAGAAGACGACGAGGATGAAGATCACCCCGAGCACGAACAGCGGCTGCTGCAACGGCGTACGCAGCACCGATGGCAGCGACTCGACCGCGTGCGAGCCGGACGCGTCGCCGAGCCGCTGGTTCGCCCACGTGTAGAGGACGCCGCCGACGAACGCGCCCCAGCGCGTGCCGGTGCCGCCGATCACGACCATCACGAGCAGCGTGAGCGTGAAGTTTGCCGTCGTCACCTCGGTGGTGGGGCCGGTCTGCAGGAGCAGGTAGACGACGCCGCCCGCGGTCGCGAGGAACGACGCGAGCACGAAGACGAGCAGCTTGTAGCCGTACGGACGCAGGCCGAGCACCTGCACCCGCAGCTCGTTCTCGCGGATCGCCTGCCAGACACGCCCCGGCGACGAGCCGACCGCCCAGCGCACGATCGCGAACACCACCGCGGCGTACCCGAGCGCGAGCCAGTAGAGGTTCTTCGTGTTGAAGATGCCGACGAACGCCGCGGGCAGCTTCGTGTAGTCGGTGCCGAAGCCCTCCTCGCCGCCGGTCCAGCCCCACGGGTTCTTGAACGCGAGGATCGATCCCGCCTGCGCGAACGCTAGCGTCACCATCGCGAACGCGATCCCGCCCACGCGCAGCGAGACCGCGCCGAGCAGCAGCGGCAGCACGATCCCGACCGCGGCGGCGAACAGGAGCCCCTCGGCGAACGACCAGTGCCATTTCGTCAGCGCGATCGCGACGAGGTACACGCCGACCGCGAAGTACAGCGCGTGCCCGAACGAGAGCAAGCCGGTGTAGCCGAAGAGCAGGTCGTAGGTCATCGCGAGCCCGCCGAATACCAGGCAGAGCGCGAGCAACTGCAGCGTGCCCGGCGTGTTCAGGGTGTCCTTGAAGACGTACGGGATGTCGACCGCGAGCTTCGGCACGAGGGCGAGGACGATCAGCACCGCGACCGGGAGCACGATCCCGCGCGCATGCATCAGCACCCGACCCGCCGGCCGTGTCGCGGTAAGTGTGCTCATGCGAACGCTCCCGAGAGCCCGCGCGGCCGCGCGAGCAGGACGAGGCCGAGCAACAGCACGACACTCAGGTCGCCGAGCCCCGTCGACGCGTAGTAGTTCGCGTACTGCTGCACGAGGCCGACGACGACTGCCGCGACCGCCGTGCCCCGGAGCGAACCGAGCCCGCCGATCACGACGACGATGAATGCGAAGATGAGGAGGGACGTGCCGCGGTTCGGGTCGGCGGTCGTGAAGTAGACGTTGCCGAGAATGCCCGCGAGCGCCGCCGCGACGCCGCCGATCGCGAAGACGAGCGTGAACGCCTTGCGCACGTCGATGCCGAGCGCGGTCACCATGGCGCGGTTCTCGACGCCCGCCCGGATGATCAGGCCGTAGCGCGTGCGCTTGAGGAAGGTCGTCAGCGCGACGAGCACGACGACGGCGGCGGCGATCAGGAGCCAGCGGTCGTTCGGCACGTGCGCACCGGCCACGGTCGTCGTGCGGCCGAGCCAGCCCGGGTAGGCGATCGGCCGCGCGTCGTTGCCCCAGATCGCGACGACGAGCGCCGTCGTCGCGAGCCCGAGGCCCACCGTGACGAGCACCTGCTCGATGTGGCGGCGGTAGAGCGGGCGGATCAGCACCAGCTCGACGAGCGCCGCGAAGACGCCGCCGACGACCAGGCCGACGAGCGACGCGACGAGAAACCGCGGCAGCACGCCGAGCCCGCCGAGCTTCGATTCGGCGTACCACATGCCGAACGCGCCGACGGTGAGGAACGCACCGTGCGCGAAGTTCAGCACGCCCATCAGGCCGTAGATCAGCGACAGGCCTGAGGCGATCAGGAAGTAGAGCGCCCCCAGGCCGACGCCGGTGATCGTGAGGAGCAGGAGCGTGCTCACGGGCGATCCCCGGCGTGCCCCACCCCGAGCATGCGGTGCACCATCTCCTCGCTCGCGAGCAGCTCCCGGGCCGGGCCGATGTGCACGATCCGGCCCGTGTCGAGCACGACCGCGTCCCGCGCGACCCGCTGCACGACGCCGAGGTTCTGCTCCACGAGCAGCACCGTCGTCAGCTCGGACGCGCGCGCGAGCGCGTCGGCGACCTGCGTCACGAGCGCCGGCGCGAGCCCCTTCGTCGGCTCGTCGACGAGGAGGACGCGGTTGTCGTTCAGGAGTGCGCGCGCAATCGCGACCATCTGCTGCTGCCCGCCCGAGAGCGTGCCGGCGAGCTGGCGGCCTCGTTCGCGCAGCTCCGGGAAGAGGTCGTAGACGAGGTCGTACCGCGCGTCGCCGTTTCGTTCGGCGAGCCGCAGGTTCTCCTCGACCGTGAGGCCGGCGAAGACGTCGCGGTCCTCCGGCACATAGCCGACGCCGCGACGGACGATCCTGTGCGTCGGCGTGGCGGAGATCTCGTCGCCGGCGAGCGTGATCGAGCCGCGCCGGTCGACGAGGCCCATCAGCGCACGCAGCGTCGTCGTCTTGCCGACGCCGTTCCGGCCGAGCAGCGCCGTGACGCCACCTTCCGGGACGTCGAACTCGATCCCCTGCAGCACGTGCGACTCCCCGAGATGCACGTGCAGGTCGCGTACCGAGAGGAGACTCAAAGCGGCTCTCCCAGGTACGCCTGCTGCACGATCTGGTCGCGCATGATCGCGTCGGGGGTGTCGACGGCGAGCAGGCTCCCGTGGTGCAACACCGCGATCCGCTGCGCGAGCCCGGTCACGACCTCCATGTGGTGCTCGACCATCAGCACCGTCTTGCCCTCGGCGTGGACGGAGCGGATGAGCTCGACGAGCTCGTCGACGTCCTCCATCGCGACGCCGGCCATCGGCTCGTCGAGCATGATCACGCGCGACTCGCCGGCGAGCACCATCGCGAGCTCGAGCTTGCGCTTGTCGCCGTGTGAGAGGAGCCCCGCCGGCAACGGCCCGCGGCCACCGAGACCGACGCGCTCGAGCGCCCAGTGGGCGCGGTCGACCGCCTCCCTCACCCGCGACGCCTGCCGCCAGATCCGCATCGTGCCGCCGATCGCCGCCTCCGCCGCAAGGCGCACGTTCTCGTGCACCGAGAGGAGCGGGAACACGTTCGACACCTGGAAGGTGCGGCCGAGGCCCGCCCGCGTGCGACGGAACGGCGGCTCCTTCGTGATATCGCATCCGTCGAGCACGATGCGTCCGGCGGTCGGTGCGAGGAGCCCGGAGACGAGGTTGAACAGCGTCGTCTTGCCGGCACCGTTCGGGCCGATGACGCCGAGCAACTCGCCCTCGCGGACCTCGAGCCCGACATCGGCGACGATCGTCGCGCCGCCGATGACGAGCCCGAGGTCCCTCGTTGCGAGGATCGGGGATGCGCTCACGCGCCGCTTCCTTCGGCCGTGCCTGCCCTGTTCCCTAGTGCATCTGCTGGATCGGGGGCGCCGTCTGGAACGAGTTGGCCGTGCCGAGCACCTTCGGCTGCAGCTTCCCGTTCGAGCCCTTCACGAGCTGGACGCGGAACATCGGCTGCAGGAGCGCGTGGTCCTGCGGCCGGATCGCCTCGAACCCCTTCGGGCCGAGGAACTTCCAGCCCTCGAGCGACGAGACCATCTTGTCCACGTCGTAGTTCCCCTTCTGCAGCGCGTGCACGATCATCAGCGCGGCGTTGAACCCGTCCGGCGTGAAGAGGTCGGGCACCTGGTTCCGCTTCCGCAGCTGCGTGCGGAGCCAGTCGTTCACCTTGTTCTTCGGCGCGTTGTAGACGTAGTGCGAGAGGAAGTGGATCTTCGTGGCCACGTTCCCGAGCGCCGACCAGGTCGCCCGCTCGGCGAGGCCGGTGACGACGTCCGGGCCGTTGAAGACGCCCTGCTGGTCGAGCGCGTTCCACATCGCGCCGGCGGTCGTGCCCGCCCACGCGACGAAGACGAGGTCCGCCTTCTGGTTCTTGACCTGCTGCGCGAACGGGGTGAAGTCGGTGGCCGTCAGCGGCACCGAGACCTCGGATACCGAGTGGCCCTTGCTGCCGACGAGCGCCTTCACCGCGGCGTAGTTGCCGTGCCCGAAGACGGAGTCCTGGTCGAGCACGACGACCTTGCGGCCCGACCCCTTGAGGAACGACGAGACGGTCTCGACGTCCTGCAGCGTCTGCCGCCCGGAGCGGAACGTGTACTTGTTGACGCCCGTGATCGCGTCCGACGCCGCCGGCCCCGAGATGAACAGGATCCGGTTCTGCGCGGCGAGCGGCGCGACCTGCAGCGCGACACCCGACGAGACGCTGCCGGCGAGGATCTTGTAGCCCTGCCCGATCAGGTCCTTGGCGGCGTTGACCGCGGTCGCCGGATCGGTCTTGTCGTCGACGAGCGTCAGTTTGATCTGCTTGCCGTTGACCTTGTTCGTGCCCTTCGTCGCGTACTTGAGGCCGTACTTGAGGCCCTCGATGTACTCGGCGCCGTACGCCGCCAGCAGGCCCGTGCGCGAGTAGACGATTCCGACGTTGTACGTGGCCGCCGACTTCGTCGACTTGGCCGCGACCGTCGCCGTCCCGACGAGCAGCATGAACGCCGAGACTGCGAGCAACGCCGTGGTAAAGCGGTGACGCATGAACGCATCCTCCCTGGGAAGTGGGCTCAAACCTGAGACCCGATTCAGGTGTGAGTTTTGACGTAATGGATACGACTGTCAAGCCGAGAAAAAGTTGCTTCGTCGGGAGGTAGCAGCAATGCGGATCGCCACCGTCGCCGCGGCCGCGGCGACCATGCTCGTTCTCGTCCCGAGCGCACTCGCAGACGGGCCGGCGGCCCGAGTCGACGCGACCACCGCCACCATCCTCGCCCAGCCGTACCAACCGGATTACGTCCCGCTCGGCTTCGACAGCGCCTTTCCGGCGGCTGTCCCGAACACCGCCCCGGCCGAGGATTACACGACCGGCTCGATCCCGGGCAGCCCGGACCTGCCGGCGTGGCCGCCGGCGTTCTCGCAGGTCCTGTTCGCGTCGGGCGACGGGGCGCCACTCTTCGGCATGCTCGCGCTCCATCCGGGGACCCACCCCGGCGTCGTCGTCGCGCACGGGTTCAACACGCACGGCTACGAGTCGGTGATTCGGTGGGCGGCGATGCTCTACGCCCGGGGGTATGACGTGCTCGCAGCCGACCAGCGCGACTTCTTCTACGAGTCACAGGCGGGCTACGGCTACCCGAGCTGGCTGCAAACCTTCGGCTGGAAGGAGTCGCAGGACGTGCTCGCAGCGGGGCAATACCTGGCGGCGCAGCCCGGCGTCGGCGCGCTCGGGCTCGTCGGCTTCAGCGAAGGCGCGCAGAACGCCGTGCTCGCGCTCGCACAGGACGCAAGGCGCCTCTTCTCCGCCGCGATCACCTTCAGCGGCCCGGCCGACCAGAACACGCAGCTCGCGTCGAACCCGACCGCGTCGGACGCGCTCGTCGCCCTCGTCACGCCGAACGAGACGACGGCGTGCGGGGCACTCGCCGACGCAGCCTCCCACTACGGCACGACGGGCTTCCAGATCCTGGCGAACGAGACGGCGATGCACGCGCAGGCATCGGTCCGTGTGCCGCTGCTCAACTTCTATTCGGCAGACGACTCGCTCGTGCCTGCGGTCGAGGCGAAGATGATGGCCGCCTACGAGACGGGCAATCCGCTGCAGCGGACGGTCGAGCTGCAGCGGGGCGAGCACGCGTACTTCTTCGACCGCTGGTGGCAGCAGCGGGCGATCCTACTCTGGCTGAAGACCTGGATCGGCTCCCGCGACGACGGCATCGGCACCGATCCAACGGTCAGCCAGACGCCGCTCGGCGCACCCGCGTCGGCGCAGACCGTCGATCTGGGCTCGCCCACGCGGGCGTGGGCGGACGGGCAGCTCGCGCCGTACGTCTGCGACCCGGCGCAGGGCGTACCCGGAGATCCTCGCTGAGCTCGGCGAACGGGCCGGGCCGAAGAGGTGTCAGACCCTTTAAGGTGTCTGACACACGAAGAAGCGGCCGTTCAGGCCGATTCTTCGGCCAGCTCGTCCGGGTCGATCAGGTCGGCGCCGGCGCTCGTGACGAGCGTCGGGCGCAGGCCCTTCTCGATCGTCTCCTTCGTGATCACGCACTTGGAGACGTCCTTCCGGGACGGGAGCTCGAACATCACGTCGAGCAGCGCGTTCTCGATGATCGAGCGGAGGCCGCGGGCGCCGGTCTCGCGCTCGAGCGCCTTGTCCGCGATCGACCAGAGCGCCTCGTCGGTGAAGACGAGGTCGATGTCGTCGTAGGCGAAGAAGCGCTGGTACTGCTTCGTGAGCGCGTTCTTCGGCTCGGTCAGGATCTGGACGAGGTCCTCGCGCTTCAGCTGGTGCACCGCCGACAGCACCGGCAGCCGGCCGATGAACTCGGGGATCAGCCCGAAGTTGAGGAGATCCTCCGGCATCACCTCGGCGAGCAGCTCGGCGCTCTCGGCGTCGCGCTTCGACGAGATCTCGCGGCCGAAGCCGACGGCGTTCTTGCCCACCCGCTTCGCGATGATCTTGTCGAGGCCCGCAAACGCGCCGCCGCAGATGAAGAGGATATTCGTCGTGTCGATCGACAGGAACTCCTGGTGCGGGTGCTTGCGCCCACCCTGCGGCGGCACAGAGGCAACCGTGCCCTCGAGGATCTTCAACAGCGCCTGCTGCACGCCCTCACCCGAGACGTCGCGCGTGATCGACGGGTTGTCCGCCTTGCGCGCGATCTTGTCGACCTCGTCGATGTAGATGATCCCGGTCTCGGCCTTCTTGATGTCGAAGTCGGCCGCCTGGATCAGCTTGAGGAGGATGTTCTCGACGTCCTCGCCGACGTAGCCGGCCTCCGTCAGCGCGGTGGCGTCGGCGATCGCGAACGGGACGTTGAGGATGCGCGCGAGCGTCTGCGCGAGGTGCGTCTTGCCGCAGCCGGTCGGGCCGAGCAGCAGGATGTTCGACTTCGCGAGTTCGACGGACGCGTCGGCGTTGCGCGGCTTGCCCTCGCCGCCTGCCTGGACGCGCTTGTAGTGGTTGTAGACCGCCACGGCCAGGGAGCGCTTGGTCAGATCCTGACCGACGACGTACTGGTTGAGGAACTCGTTGATCTCACTCGGCTTGGGCAGCTCGTCGAAGCTGAACTCGTTGC
>JAICYG010000072.1 GCA_025934335.1 Thermoleophilia bacterium
CAACTTTGTAACCTCGCTTGACAACACCTCCGGCTGCCGCCACCCTGGACGAACACACGTTCTCCTTCCCGAACAGCCGAGGTGGTGCCGATGCGTCGTCTTCTTCTCGTCGCGGCTGCGGCCGCGCTCCTGCTCGCGCCGATGGCCCGAGCGTGGACGTGGCCGACGAGCGGCCGCGTCCTGCAGCCCTTCACGTTCGACCCGGCGCACCCGTACGCGGTCGGGCAGCATCGCGGCATCGATATCGCCGCGGACGCCGGAGAACCGGTCCGCTCTCCCGCAACCGGCACGGTGACATTCGCCGGTACGGTCCCCGGCTCGGGCTACGCCGTCACCATCACCACCGCCGACGGGCTCGCCATCACGCTCACGCACCTCGGCTCGATCGAAGTCGCCGACGGCGCCGCGATCGACGAGGGCGACGAGGTGGGTGCGGTCGGCCCGAGCGGCGATGCAGAGGTCGACGGGGCGTACGTGCATCTAGGCATCCGTGTCGCCGCCGAGGCGCAGGGGTACCGCGACCCGCTTGCCTACCTCCCGGCGCGGGCGGCCGCTGCGCCTCCCGTCGCGGCACCCGCGCCGGCACCCGCGCCCGTGCCCGTGCCTGCACCGGTGTCGCCCCCCGCGCCGACACCCGCGCCGCCCGCTCCGGGCCCCGCGCCGGCGCCCGCCGCTTCTCCGGCCGCGTCTCCCGCCGTGCTGCCGGCGGATCCATCGGCTCAGTCCGAGGCTACGCCGTCGCCTGCCGCGTCGGCGGACACGCAAGCCGGGGAGTCGGTCGCTTCGGCCACGGGAGCGTCTCTCGAGACGAGCACCGCGGGCGGGGTCGCCGTTCACGGCTCAGCCGTGCGCGGAGCGAGCAAGGCCGGGCGGCCAGGCGTGAAGGGCGGCGCACCTGCACCGGCGCTCAGGGCGCAGAGGGTGCTGCACGTACCCGTTGCGCACCCGCGTCCTGTCCTGTCACCGATCGTCGAGCCCGGGGCGCGCGTCGCTCCACAGGTCGCGCACGCAGCGGTCACGCAGTCGCGGCAGGTCGCGCGCACCGGCGTTGGCGGCGAGTCGCCGGTCGCTCGGCGCGCCCATCCGTCGGTCGGTGACCGCGCGCCGACGGGCTCGTCCCGCTTCCCGCCGACTCCTGCTCCGGCACCTGAAGTTGTCCGGCGCCACGTCGCCCGGCCGGCGCGACCGAGGACCGCGACAGCGTCACGGCTTCCGCTCACCTTGCTCGCGGGGCTGGCTGTGCTCGCCCTCGTCGGCATCGCGGCTTCCGCGAAAGCCGTTCGTATGATTGGCCGTCATGGCTCGGGGCGGCAAGAAGATCTTGGTGGCGCCGGCGTGGCCCTATGCGGCGGGGTTCCGGCACCTTGGCCACGCGGCGGCCTACGTGCCGTTCGACGTCTTCGCGCGCTACCACCGGCTCAGAGGCAACGACGTGCTGGCCGTGAGCGGGACGGACGAGCATGGGACGCCGGTCATGGTCGCCGCAGACAGGGAGGGGAAGTCCTACCGTGAGGTCGCAGACTTCTACAACCGTGCGCACCGGGACGACTTCCGCCGGCTTGGCTTCACCTACGACTGCTTCACGCGCACCACCACCCGCAACCACGAGCGCGTCACGCAGGACATCTTCAAGACGCTCTACGACCACGGTGCGATCGTCGAGCAGACGCAACTCGTCTCGTTCTCCGCGACGACCGGGCACACGCTCCCGGACCGGTACATCGAGGGAACCTGCCCGATCTGCGGCTACCCGGAGGCTCGCGGCGACCAGTGCGACAACTGCGGCAACCAGCTCGACCCGACCGACCTGATCGACCCGCGCTCGAAGATCGACGGTTCGACTCCCGAGTTCCGGGAGACGAAGCACCTGTTTCTCGACCTGCCGCGGTTCGCCCACGAGCTGCGAGGGTGGATCCAGGGCCACGACGCGTGGCGTCCGAACGTGCGCAACTTCTCGCTGGGGCTGCTGGAGGACGTTCGCGCCCGCCCGATCACGCGTGACCTCGACTGGGGCGTGCGGATCCCGATTCCAGGCTACGCCGAGGATCCGAACAAGCGGATCTACGTGTGGTTCGACGCGGTGATCGGTTACCTCTCGGCGAGCATCGAATGGGCTGCCGTCAGCGGCGATCCGGATGCCTGGCGGGAATGGTGGCAATCGGAGGACGCGCTGCACGCGTACTTCCAGGGCAAGGACAACATCGTCTTCCACACCGTCATCTGGCCGACGATCCTGCTCGGGTACGGCGGCGGCGGCGAGGTCGGCGGCCGCGGCGGGCCGCTGCATCTCCCCGACGACGTCTTCGCGACCGAGTACCTGACCGTTGAGAGCAAGCAGTTCTCCTCGAGCAGGTCGCACGGCATCCTCGTGCGCGACTTCCTCGACCGCTACGACCCCGACCCGCTGCGGTACTACCTGATCGCCGCGAGCCCGGAGACGCAGGACGCGGACTTCACCTGGGCCGACTTCGTCCGCCGCAACAATGACGAGCTGCTCGCGAACTGGGGGAACCTCGTCAACCGCACGCTCACCAACGCGCATCGCAACTTCGGCGCGGTCCCCGAGCCTGCGGAGCTCGCGCCCGCCGACCAGGCGGTCCTCGACGGCGTCGACGGCGGCTTCGACACGGTCGCGGCTCACCTCGAAGCCGGACGGTTCCGGGCCGCGCTCGGCGAGACGATGCGCCTCGCGACGACCGTCAACCAGTACATCAGCGACCAGGCCCCGTGGGCGCTCGTCAAGAGCGACAGGGCGCGAGCAGCCACGGTGCTGTACGCCTCGCTGCGCGCCGTCGACAGCCTGAAGACGCTGTTCACACCGTTCCTGCCCTACACGTCGCAGCAGGTGCACGAGTTGCTCGGCTACGAGGGCTGGCTCGCCGGCCCGGTCGAGTTCCAGGAGGTGGACGAGGACGGCGACACGCACGAGATCCTGACCGGGGACTACGAGACCTGGGTCGGAAGCTGGGCGCCGAGCGACCTCCCGCCGGGCCAGGCGCTCCGCGAGCCGCGGCCGCTCTTCAGGAAGCTCGACGATTCGATTGTCGAGGAGGAGCTCGCGCGCATGCGCGCCGCCGACCCGGCGTGATCGACACGCACGCGCATCTCGGCGACGACGCGGCCGAGGTGCTCGACCGCGCCCGCGCAGCCGGCGTCACACGCGTGATCGACGTCGCGACGACGATCGACGGCGCCCGCCGAACGCTCGCGCGCGCCGAGCGCGAGCAGAACGTCTTCACGTGCCTCGGCGTGCACCCGCACGAAGCCGGCGACCCGGGCAACCTCCACGAGCTGCGAGAGCTGCTGGCGCACCCGAAGGCGGTCGCGGTCGGGGAGACGGGGCTCGACTACTTCCGTGATTACGCACCCCGCGAGGCGCAGCAGCGGTTGTTCGAGGCAGAGCTTCTGCTCGCGCGAGACACCGGCAAGCCGGTCGTGATCCACACGCGCTCCGCCGACGACGACACGCGCGCGCGGCTCGTCGCCCATGACGGCCCGGTCGTGCTGCACTGCTTCTCCTCGCCGTCGCTTCTCGAGGACGCGCTCGATCGCGGCTGGTACGTCTCGTTCGCCGGCAACGTCACCTACAAGAACGCCTACGACCTGCGCGACTGCGCCCGCCGCGTGCCGGCCGACCGCCTACTCGCCGAGACCGACAGCCCGTACCTCGCGCCGCAGGCCGTGCGCGGAAAGCGCAACGAGCCGGCGTACGTCGCGCACACCTATGCATTCCTCTCGGAGCTGCGAGGGGAGGACGTGCACGGGCAGATCGAGGAGAACGCCGACCGCGTCTTCGGCCTGACATGACGGTCAGTTCGCGCAGAGACCTCGGCCAGCACTTCCTGGTCGACGAGAACATCCTCCGCGTGATCGGGCGGCTCGCCGAGCTGCAGACCGATGACGTCGTGCTCGAGATCGGGCCGGGACGCGGTGTGCTCACGCGGTTCCTCGCAGAGCGCGTGGCGCACGTGCACGCCGTCGAGATCGACCGTCGTCTCGAGAAAGACCTCGCCGGGATCGACCGGGTCACCCTCCACTGGCGCGACGCGCTCGACCTCGACGTTCGCGCGCTCGAACCCTCGCCGCGGAAGCTGGTAGCGAACCTGCCGTACAACGTCGCAACGCCGATCGTCGCCGAGAGCCTCGCCTGCGACCAGCTCGAGCTCTGGTGCGTGATGGTGCAGCGCGAGGTCGCCGACCGCTTCTTCGCGAGCCCGTCCACGAAGGCGTACGGCGCCGTGTCCGTGCTCGTCCAGCTGGCGACCGAGCGGACTGGCTTCCATCCCGTGTCGCGCGAGGTGTTTCGCCCGCGGCCGAACGTCGACTCCGCGCTCGTGGCGTTCCGGCGTACCGGCCCGGGCGCAGCCGAAGAGGTGAAGACCGTGATCGAAGCCGCGTTCGCCCATCGACGAAAGACGCTTGCGAACAGCGTCGCGCTCGCCGGCGTCACCTCGCGCGAGCGAGCGGTGGACGCGCTCGCGGCGATCGGCCGTGCAGCCAACGTCCGGGCCGAGGCGCTCGAGCCCCGGGAGCTCGTCGAGCTCGCGGAGACGCTGCGATGATCGGGCCGGCGCCGGCGAAGATCAACCTCGCTCTGGTCGTCGGAGCCGCGCGCGACGGCGGGAAGCACGAGCTGCTCACCGTGTACCAGCGCGTCGACCTCGGCGACCGAATCGAGGTGGCGCGCTCCACCGCCACACGCGTAGACGGCT
Organism: Thermoleophilia bacterium; assembly: GCA_025934335.1. Lineage (GTDB taxonomy): Bacteria > Actinomycetota > Thermoleophilia > Gaiellales > Gaiellaceae > PALSA-600. The sequence goes on from JAICYG010000072.1 coordinate 4,713, forward strand.
TCGACGACACGATCGTTACCCGCGCGCTCGCGCTCCTCCCGGGGGCCTGGCACGTTCGCATCGAGAAGCGCATTCCGGTCGCGGGCGGCCTTGGCGGCGGCAGCTCCGACGCCGCGACCGCCCTTCGTCTCGCAAACGCGCAGCTCGACGAGCCGCTGCCGCTCGACGCCCTTCACGCGCTCGCGGCCCAGGTCGGCGCGGACGTGCCGTTCTTCCTCCACGACGGGCCGCAGCTCGGCGCCGGTGACGGCACGGCTCTCGAGTCGCTCGACCTGCCGCAGGACTTCGCCGTGCTCCTTCTGCTGCCGAAGCGCGAGCGAAAGCTGTCGACTGCTTCCGTCTACGCGGCGTTCGACGAACGCGCCGGTGCGGTGGGATTCGAGGAGCGTGCCGGACAGTTGCGAGACGCGCTCGCCGCCGTCCGACGGCCCCGCGACCTCTCTGCGCTGCCGCCGAACGACCTCGCCCGGTCGCCGCTCGCCGAGCGCTTGCTCGAGGAGGGCGCGTTCCGCGCCGACGTCAGCGGAGCGGGGCCCGTCGTCTACGGGCTGTTCGCGCAGATCGTCGACGCGGAGCGGGCGCGGAGGCAACTCCGCAGCGAGGCCCGCGCGTGGGTCACCGCGCCTGTGTGGTACGCGTGAGCGGTGGTACCGTAAATTCGATGTTCGGGGCGCAGGCGATCGAGCACGGATCCACGCGCGGCGGCCGCTGGCTCCGCGAGCGGCGGCTTCGCTTCACGCTCTGGATCGCTGCGATCGAGGGTCTCCTCTACCTCTTCCACGTCCTCCACTGGTGGGCCGCGGTCGCGCTCGCGGTGATCGCGGTCGGCTTCTGGTGGTACGTCGCGCGCGGCCACCGCTCGCAGGCCGTGCGCGAAGTCGGCTGGATCTTCGCCGTCTCGCAGCTACTCGTCCTGTGTGTGCCCGTCGCGCTCGCGATCGTGAAGGCGATCGCGATCGGCGTGATCGCGCTGCTCGCGGTCGCGGCGCTGATCTTCCTGTTCAGGGAACGCCCGAGATAACTACCCTTTGGCTCGCCCTGGGGCGTAGCCAAGTGGTAAGGCAGCGGGTTTTGGTCCCGCGATCCCAGGTTCGAATCCTGGCGCCCCAGTAGTCTCCGTCGCACATGGGAAACCTCGCAGCCGTTCTGATGGCCGGCGGCCTCGGCACCAGGATGCGCTCGTCGGTGCCGAAGCACTTCCACCCGCTGCTCGGCCGGACGATGGTCGACTGGATCGTCGCGGCTGCGCGCGAGGCGGGGGCGGACCCCCTCGTCGTCGTCGCGTCGGCGGCGACACGCGACCGCTTCGACGGGGGCGACCTGCTCGTGTCCGTTCAGGAGCGGCCGCTCGGCACCGGCGACGCGGTCCGCTCGGCGCGCGACGCGCTCGCCGGGTACGAGGGCGACGTGCTCATCCTCTCGGGCGACACGCCGATGCTGACCGGCGAGCTCCTGGTCGAGCTCGTCGACGCGCACCGGCGCGACGGCGCCGACGCGACCATTCTCAGCGCCGAGCCGCCCGACCCACGCCTCTACGGCCGCATTGTCCGCAACGCCGATGGCAGCGTCGCCAGGGTCGTCGAGGGCACGGACGCGACCGACGAGGAGCAGCGGATCCGGGAGATCAACAGCTCGATCTACGTCTTCCGCTCGCAGGCGCTCTGGCCGGCGCTCGAGCGGCTCGAGCCGAAGAACGTGCAGGGGGAGCTCTACCTGACCGACGCGATCGAGCTCGTCGTGCGCGGCGGCGGTCGGGTCCACGCGCACGTCGCGCCGGACTACCGCGAGGCCGACGGCGTCAATACGCGCGTCGAGCTCGCCCACGCCGCGGCGGTGCTGCGCGATCGCATCAACGAGCGGCACATGCTCGCGGGCGTCACGATCGTCGACCCGCAGACGACCTGGATCGAGCCGACGGTCGAGCTCGAGCCGGACAGCGTCGTGCATCCCTTCACGATCCTGCGGGGGGCGACTCGCGTCGAGACGGGCGCGGAGGTCGGCGCGAACACCGTCGCCGTCGACGCGCACATCGGCGCCTACGCGACGATCGGTCCCTTCTGTTACCTTCGCCCCGGGACGGTTCTCGGCGAGTCGTCAAAGGCGGGCACCTTCGTGGAGATCAAGAACTCTCGCATCGGAGACCGCACGAAAGTGCCTCACCTCTCCTACATCGGCGACGCCGAGATCGGTGAAGACACCAACATCGGCGCCGGGGCGATCACGGCGAACTTCTCGCACTACCCCGGGCGGCCGAAGGGCCGAACGACGATCGGCAGCAACGTCAGGACCGCGATCCACAATTCCTTCGTCGCTCCCGTGACGATCGGAGACGGTGCGTGGATCGGAGCCGGATCGGTGATCACAAAGGACGTCCCGGCGGACGCTCTCGCGGTCGCGCGGGCCCGCCAGGAGAACAAGGAGGGGTATGCAGCCCGCCAGCGCCGGTCCTGAGCTCATCCTTCCCGGCCTGGAGCCGAGCGTCGTGACGCAGCCGGCTGCGGGGCACTGGATCGAGCGCGGGCCGCAGAAGCGGCTGATGGTCTTCTCGGGCCGGTCGCACACCGACCTCGCCGAGCGGATCACGCAGCAGCTCGGTGTCGAGCTCGGCGAGGCCGAGGTGAACACGTTCCCGAACGGCGAGACGTACGTCCGCTACGACGAGTCGATCCGCGGCGCCGACATCTTCGTCGTGCAGACCGGGTGCGAGCCCGTCGACCGCAACATCATGGAGCTGCTCTTCATGATCCAGGCCGCGAAGCTCGCTTCCGCGAAGCGCATCACCGCGGTCATTCCGCTCTTCCCTTATGCGCGCCAGGACCGCAAGGCGAAGCCGCGCGAGCCGATCTCCGCGCGCCTCGTCGCCGACATGCTCCAGCTCGCGGGCGCCGATCGCGTGCTGACGATGGACCTGCACGCCGGCCAGATCCAGGGCTTCTTCACGATCCCCGTCGACCACATGACGGCGATGCCGCTGTTCGCGCGTCACTTCCGCGACCTCGGCCTGACCGGCGAGGGCGTCGTCTCCGTCTCGCCCGACGCCGGACGCGCGAAGCAGGCGGTGCGCTTCGCCGAGATGCTCGAGGCGGACTTCGCGCTGATGCACAAGACGCGCCACTCCGCGCGCGTCGTCGAGGTGACCGAGGTCACGGGCCGCGTGCGCGGCAAGCGCGCGGTCCTCGGCGACGACGTGATCATGACCGGCGGCACGATCCTCGCGAACGTGAAGGCGCTGCGCGAGCACGGGGTGGAGGAGGTGTGGGTCTTCGCGACGCACGCGCTCTTCTGCGAGGGCTCGATCGACCGCTTCCAGACGCCCGACATCACCGGCATCGTCGTCACCGACACGGTGCCGATCGATCCGCTGACGAAGCCCGACAACATGACCGTGCTCCCCGTCGCGCCGCTCCTCGCCGAGACGATCATGAACGTCTTCGCCGACGATTCCGTCAGCGCGATCTTCAGCGGCGAGAACCAGTTGTTCTGATCGCGGCCTCGACGGCCGCGATCAGAACGGTGTCTGACACCCAAGGTGTCAGACACCACTTCGCCACGACGGCGGTCACTCGACAGCTGTCAGGCACCACGTCGCTACCCCGCGTCGATCCGCCGGATCCAGTCCGCGAACAGCGGGTCGACGACCCGGTAGCGCCTGGCGTCGACCTCGAGGTCGGCAGAGTCGAGCAGCCGCCGGACAGCGCTCTGCGCGGTGGGCTTCTCGAGTTGCAGCCGGTCGAGGATCGCCTGCCGGTACGGCGACCCGCCGCCGGCGACGATCGACCGCAGCGTCTTCTGCTCGCTCGCGTGGATCCGCCGCCACTGCGCGTCGAACTCGCCGTCGAGCTCGTTCATCGCCGCGTCGTGCGTCTCGCGCCACGTGTCGAGGGTTGCCGCGGCGCCGCTCGGCACCCGCTCCCAGAGGTGGTGGGCGAGCAGGATCGTACGCTGGGGATGGCCCTCGGCCGCTTCGAGCAGCGGCCCGAGTGCCTCGCCGACGCCGCGGCCCGTTGCGACGAAGCGGTCGGCGACGTGCGCGGCGATGTCCGCGTCCGCGAGCCGTCCGAGCCGGAGCGGCACCGCCGACTCGTAGAGCGGCCGTCCCCTCGTCTCGAACAGCCGCCGCATCAGTCCGGGCTCCGATCCGGCGAACACGTACGACGCGACGTCGCCCTGATGCTGGATGTGGCTGCGGAGCAGCCCGTCGAGGCCGTCGATCCGGCCGACGTCCTGGAACTCGTCGAACGCGATCAGCGCCCGGAAGCTGCCGCTCTCGTCGAGCCGTAGCGGCAGGTCGAGGAGCGCGTGCAGCGCCGCCAGTGGGTCGGTGCTCGGCGTCGTCTGGATGCGCGCGCCGATGCCGTAGGCGCCGAGCGACAGCCCGAGACCTGTTCGCTGCAGAAATGCCTCGATCCGGTCGCGCAGCGACCCGCGCAGGTGCCGCGCGTAGGCGCGCTCGATGCGGATCGTCACGTCGGCGAGCGAGCCGACGCGGTAGAGGTCGACGAGAACCGGGATCAGGCCCTCGTTCCGAACGCCGTCCGCCAGGGCCCGTTTCAGCAGGGTCGTCTTGCCGTACTTGCGAGGGGCGTAGAGCCGCACGAAGTGACCGCCGACGGCGTGCCGAAGGAGCGCCGCGGTCTCGCCGTCGCGGTCGATGATCTCCTCGGGCGAGACGGGGCGAGAGTAGATGAACGGGTTGACGTCGACGATCACGGGTGTCACGCGAGCATACAATAAAGTATCTCCGCCTCATACCGTTTCGTATGCCCGGACGATACCGTTGGTCGCAGCTACAATCCCGCGCCGTGGCAGGAGAGCGCGTCAAGCTTCTGGTCCAGAACCGCTCCGTGCTCGGCTCCGCCGAGTCGCGGCGCCTGCGCCGGCAGGGGCTGATCCCCGGCGTCCTCTACGGACAGGAGCAGCCGGTCGCGATCTCGATCCCCGAGCGCGACCTGCGCGCAGCGCTGACGGGCAAGGGCGGCACGAACGCGGTGCTCGACGTCGTCGTCGACACCGGCAAGGCGCACGCCTCGGTGCTCAAGGAGTACCAGCTCGACCGGGTTCGCGGCACGATCACGCACGTCGACCTCCAGGAGGTCCGGCTCGACCAGCCGATCCACGCGACGGTCTCGCTCCACCTGACGGGCGAGGCGGCCGGGACGAAGGAGGGCGGCGTCCTCAACCAGGTGGTCACCGAGATCACGGTCGAGGCGCTGCCGATGGAGGTGCCGGCGTCGGTCGAGTTCGACGTCTCCGGGATCCATCTCGGCGAGTCGGCGCATCTGTCGCAGATCGCGCTGCCGGAGGGGGTCACGCTGCTCGACGACGGCGACGCCGTCCTCGTCTCCGTCATGCAGCCCACCCGCGAGGAGCCGGAGGAGCTCGAGGCGGGCGAGGAGGAGGCCGCGGTCGGCGAGGTCGCCGAGGAGGGGGCGGCCGCGGAGGGCGCTCCGGACTCGGGTGCCGGCGAGTCCGGCGAGCCCGGCACCGCCGAGGGCTAAGGAGCACCGCCGGCCGTGCGCCTGTGGCCGCGTCGCCACGGCACCTCGTACGACCTGCTCGTCGCCGGCCTCGGCAACCCGGGTCGGGAGCACGCGCGCAACCGGCACAACATCGGCTGGCTCGTAGTCGACGAGCTCGCGCGCCGGCACGAGGGCTCCTGGAAGCAGAAGTTCAACGGCAAGCTCGCCGAGACGCGCATCGACGGTCACAAGGTCGCGCTGCTGAAGCCAGAGACGTACATGAACGATTCCGGCCGGTCGGTGCGCGCGGCGATGCAGTTCTTCAAGCTCGAGCCGGACGCGGTCCTCGTCGTCCACGACGAGAGCGACCTCCCGCTCGCGCGCCTGCAGGCGCGGCTCGGGGGCGGCACCGCCGGGCACAACGGTGTGCGTTCCGTCGCGAAGCACCTCGGCACGTCCGACTTCCTCCGGCTCCGCATCGGCGTCGGCCGCCCCGAGCGGGGCGACCCGCGCGAGCTCGCCGACTGGGTGCTCGCCGACTTCGAGCCGCACGAGGATCCGGACGCGATCGTCGCCTCTGCCGCCGACGCCGTCGAGTTGCTCGACGCCGAGGGGCTCGAGGCGACGCAGCGAGCCGTCAACACCCGCCGGTCCTAGCAGGGAAGCGCGCCGCGGCCTACCCCGGCCGGGGGAGGCAATGGGCGGCGAACCCGGTCACACTGCGCCCGCCAACGACAAGGAGGCGCGTCTCCGTCTCTCCGCGCGCCGCCCCTGCCGAAGGGAGCCTGCCCATGACCGACCGCGTCCGCCTCGCGACGGCCGTCCTCGTGCTCGTCGCCTCGTTTTTCGCCCGCGCCGCCTGCGCGCTCGCCGGCATCGACCGCAACCCGACGCCGCCGAGCCGTGCCACGCTGCTCGCGGCCGAGCAGGCGCGCATCGTCCGCTTCGCCCGCCACTACCTCGGCATCCGCTACTCGTACGGCGGCACGTCGCCCACGAGCGGGTTCGACTGCTCGGGCTTCACGCGGTTCGTCTACGCGCACTTCGGGATCGCGCTGCCGCACTACTCAGGCGGGCAGTTCGGCATCGGCCGCCGCGTCTCGCGCGCCGGCCTGCGCCCCGGCGACCTCGTCTTCTTCGACGGGCTCGGCCACGTCGGCATCTACGTCGGTGCCGGCCGCTTCATCCATGCGCCGCATACCGGCACCCATGTGTCGATCGACCCGCTCGCCGGCTGGTACGGCGCGGAGTACGACGGCGCGCGCCGGCTGCTCTAACCGGACTACCATGGCTTCCCCGCCGGACGCGTAGTCCGGCCGAAGCCATGGACCGTCCCGTTCTCCACACGATCGTCGAGCGCCTCCGCTCGGAGGAGCGCCTGCAGCAGCTCGCTGCGGCGCTGCCGTCTCGCGCGCGCGTCTCCGAGCCGGTGCTGCCGCTCGTGCTCGCCGCCCTGCACGAGGAGCTCGGGCACGGGCTCGTCGTGCTCCTGCCCGAGGACGCTGATGCGCGCGACGCTGCCGAGGCCGCCGGGTGGTTCCTCGGCGACGACGAGGTCGCGCTCTTCCCTTCGCGCGGCGTCACCTGGTGGAGCGGCCTCGAGCCGCCGCCGCACCTCGTCGGCGAGCGGGCAAGGGCTCTCGAGGTGCTCGCGCGCGGCGGGCTCGTCTGCGCGTCGGCGGCCGCTGTCGCAGAAGGGCTGCCGCCTGCGCAGGAGCGGCCCGCGTCGCTCACCGTCCGTACGGGCGACGAGCCGGGAATCGACTCGCTCGCCGAGCACTTTGCCTCGGCGGGCTACGAGCGCGTCGAACGCGTCGAGGAGCGCGGCCAGTTCGCCGTTCGCGGCGGCCTCGTCGACGTCTTCCCGACGACCGGTCGAGAACCGCTCCGGATCGAGCTCTTCGGCGACGAGATCGAGCAGATCCGCGCGTTCTCGCCCTTCACGCAGCGTGCGTTGCGCCAGGTGGAGGAAGCGACGATCTACCCCGCCGCCGAGCGGCGCCGCGAGCTCGTCGAGGTCGACCTCGGCCCGGAGGAGGGCGAGGAGGAGGAGCGGAAGCCTCAGGTGCCCGACGATCTCGTGGCGGCGTTCGACCGGCCGCCCGACGTCGTCTGGTCGCCCGACGAGGTGCAGGCCGCGTGGGAGGAGCAGGCGCTCGCGCCGGTCGATCTCGACGGCGCGACCCTGTTCACCCAGCTGCCGCAGGGACAGCCGTTCAGCTTCGACGCGCAGCGGCCGGCGCTCGCGGCCCGCGGGCTCGCCGAGGCCGAGAATGAGCTGAACGGGCTCCTGCGGCAGGGGCTCGACCTCGTTGTCGCGTTCCCGCACCGCGGCGAGGCGCTCCGCCA
>JAICYG010000148.1 GCA_025934335.1 Thermoleophilia bacterium
GCCGCCCGCGCGCAGGGCCGAGGGCGGTGGGCCGATCCACGTCAGACCGGCTGCGAGCACCGCTTCGGCGCAGTCCGCGGACTCGGCGAGGAAGCCGTAGCCGGGATGGACGGCATCCGCGCCGCTCTCTCGCGCCGCGCCGCGGCGAGGGCGTCGTCGAGCTCGTCGCGCGCGCGCACGACCCGCATCCCGCGGCCGCCGCCGCCCGCAGCCGCCTTGACGATCAGCGGCGGCTCCGAGACCTCCGGAATCGTGGGCACGCCCGCTTCGGCCGCGATCCGCTTCGCCGCGAGCTTGTCGCCGCCGGCGCGCAGCGCCGCCGCGGGGGGCCCGACCCATACGAGCCCGGCCGCCTCGACCGCCTCGGCGAAATCGCCGTTCTCGGCGAGGAACCCGTAGCCCGGATGGATCGCGTCGGCGCCCGCCTCCTTCGCCGCGCGGATGTGCTCCTGCGCGTCGAGGTACGAGCGGATCTCGACCGTCTCGTCGGCGCTCCGCGCATGCAGCGACCCGGCGTCGTCCGGCGCGACCACCGCGACCGCGCCGAGGCCGAGCGAGCGGGCGGCGCGGAAGACGCGCAGCGCGATCTCACCGCGATTCGCGACGAGCACCCTCTCCACGCGCGAGACCTTACTCAGCCGTCGACCAGGAGGCCGTTGATCGGCCCGAGGAACCTGCGCGTCCGCCGTGAGATGTGAGGCAGCAGGCGCAGCTGGTCGTACTCGTCGTCGTGCGCCCGTTCGACCCACGTCTCGAACGACGGGTCGTCGCGTTCGAGGTGCTCGCGCCAGAGGGCGATCCGCGTTCCGCGCGCCAGCTCCTCGTCGCAGGTGATCACGCACGCCTCGGTGTCGTTGAAGAGCGAATGCTCGTTGAGGTTGGCCGAGCCGATTGCCAACCAGCGGTCGTCCACGACCGCGACCTTCGCGTGGACGTACACCTGGTTCTCGCGACCGGGCTGGTAGAGCGTGCAGGCGAGGAACCGTCCGTCGCGGTCGGCCGCGACGAGCTCGCCGAGCTGGCCGCGTGTGTCGTCCGCGCCGTTGTTCGGGCGGGCCGGCAGCAAGACGACGACGTGGAACTCGTCGCTCGGCGGGTGGCGCAGCTTGTCGGCGAGGATCCCGACGAGCTCCGACGACCACAGGAACTGGCTCTCCAGGTAGACGAGCGTCTCCGCCGAGCGGAGCGCGCGCACGTACGCCTCGAGGATCCGGAAGTCACCGCGCGGCAGCGCGCCGTAGACGCCGTTCGGGACGGTGCGGACGAACTGTGCGGTGATGCTGCCGGCTCGAACCGGACTGGTGCCGGCGGGCAGCGGCTCCCCCGTTACCTCGCGCCAGCGCAAGGCGAGATGCGCGGCGACGTCGCCGACGAGCGGCCCCTCGATCCGGAGCGCCGCGTCGTGCCAGCCGATGCCCGGCCGCGCCGGGTGCCCCGGCCGGTCGAGGCGATCACCGGCGAGTCGCGTCAGGTCGATGCCGCCGACGTAGGCGACGCGGCCGTCGATCACCGCGAGCTTCTCGTGATGGCAGTGCATCGGTCGCTCGATCGAGTCGAGCGCCATCCGGATGCGCGTGCCGCGGACGAGCTCCCGGCGCTGCTCGCGGACCGTCGACCGCGACGGCGAGAAGAGCGGGAGCGGCGCGCCTGCCCAGGCCAGCAGGCGCACGTCGACGCGCTCGGCGGCAGTCGCGAGCCGCTCGCGCAGCGTCGGCCCGCCGCGGACGAGCTCGAAGCTGGGATCGAAGTGCCAGCCGGCGAGGTGCACAGACTCCGTCGCGGACACGATGTCGGCGGCGAGCCGGCCGAGCGCGATCTCGCCGTCGACGAGCGACTCGAGCGCGTTGCCCGGACGCGGCGGCGGGTCGCCGACGCACCACGGCCACCCGTCCGCCGGCGGGTCGTAGGCGCGCGCCCAGCCGTGGCGCCTCAGACGGCGCCGGTGGTGGGCGCGGACGAGGCGCTCGAGCCCCGTCCCGACGGTGTCGTCCAGGCGGTCGATGTTCGCCGGCGCCATGCGGCGCCAAGCGTAAGCGCGCAGACGCCCGCCACGACGAGGTAGGAGACAGCGTCGGCGGTCGCGTTCGCGAGTGCACCACCGCCCGCCGCGCCGAGCGTCTGCCCCGGCGCCCACGCGAGGTTCATGAGGGCGAACGCGTAGCCGTAGTCGAGGCCGCGGCCCTCCGACAGGTGCGTGAGGAGCGTCATCCCCGGCGTGAACAGCGAGCCGAAGGAGAGGCCTGCGAGCACGACGAGCGGGGCGAGGAGCGCCGCGTGTGTCGGCCACGGGAGCAGCGCGGCGACGACGGCGGACGCGGCGAGCCCGCCGAGAATCAGCGGCGCGATCCCGTACCGGTCGGAGGCTCGCCCGATCAGCGGGTTCATCACCGACTCGAGCGCGGCCGAGCAGAGGAAGACGGCGCCGATCGCGACCGCGCCGAAGCCGAGGTGCGAGAGCCGGAGCGGAGCGAGCACGCCGAGCGTGCCGAAGAGGAGCGCGGGGAGGAGGACGAACCACACGCCGGCGAGCACGAGCGGGTCGCCGAGCGCCGCGAAGAGCACGCGGAGGGGCTGCGGCTCCTCGCGCGCGGACGCCGGCGTCGCCGCTGCGAACGCGACGAGCCCGAGCGAGGCGACGCCGACGACGCCGAACGTCCAGCCGGTGCCCGCAAGCGAGGCGATGCCGCCGAGAACCGGCCCGAACAGCGCGCCGCCGACGGCCGCGCCGAACGCGGTCCCGATCAGGGCCCCGCGGCGGCCCGCGGGCGCGGCTGCCACGAGCCACGCGAGGGCGCCCGTCCACGAGAAGGCGCTCGCGATCCCCTGTACGAAGCGCGCCGTGTCCAGCTGCCACGCCTGGTCGCCGACGCCGAAGACGACGGTGCAGGCCGCGACCGCGATGAGCCCGACGACCACCGTCCGCTTCACGCCGGCGCGCGCCGCGACGACGCCGCTCGGGATCGCGCCCGCTAGGGCGCCCGCCGGATACGCGGCCGCGAGCACCCCCGCACCGGCCTTGCCGAGCGAGAGATCGTGCGTGTAGTGCGGTAGCAGCGGCGTCAGCGCGGAGTAGAAGAGCGTGTCGAAGAACACGACGGTGCTCGCCAAAAGGAGGATGCGCTGCACGGCGACCGACCGTAGACGATCGGCTCCGGATGCCCGGCGCCTGCGGCTGGGAGCCTGCACGCGGCGCATCGCGGCCGGCGCGCCCGGCGCCAAGGGCCACCGCCCTTGACACCGGTCGATCCGTCCACGCTGCTTGGTGCATGCTCTCCCCGCAGGCACCAGCATCAGGAGCCGATCGTCTACCGTTCGCCTCCGCGATGAGGTTGAACGTCTGCATCGCGGCCGCGCTCGCCGCGCTCTCGCTCCCGGCCGGCGCGGCCGCCGGCACCGTCTTCCTGCTCGACGGGCGCGGCTGGGGCCACGGCGTCGGCATGAGTCAGTGGGGCGCCGAGGGGTACGCGCGCCACGGGTACGGCTATCGCCAGATCCTCGCGCACTATTACCCGCACACGCAGATCGGCATTGCGCAGCCGCGCGACGTGCGGGTGCTGCTCGGGCAGGGGAAGGACTCCGTGCGCATCGGCTCGTCGGCGCCGTTCGTGGTCGTCGACGCGATCGGGCGCAAGCTGCACATGCCTGCGCGCGCCGTCGTCGTCGACCGCCGCTTCACGCTGCGCCACCTGAAGCTGCGCCAGCCGTTGCGGTTCGAGGCGGGCGCGGCGCCGCTGGAGGTCGACCTCGCCGGCTACCGCGGCGACGTCGTCGTGAAGGCGAAGCCGGACGGGCTGATGGTCGTCAACGTGCTGCCGCTCGACCGGTACCTGCGCGGCGTCGTGCCGTGGGAGGCGCCGACCGGCTGGCACGAGCAGACGTACGAGGCGCAGGCGGTTGCGGCGCGTTCCTACACCCTCGCGACGCTCAAGCCCGGCCAGGACTTCGACCTCTTCTCCGACCAGCGCTCGCAGATGTACGGCGGCATCCGCGCCGAGCGCACCGAGACGAACCTCGCGATCGGCGCCACGGCCGGGCAGGTGCTCGTGTGGCGCGACCGGATCATCCCGGCGTACTACTTCTCGTCGTCGGGCGGCCGGACGTCGTCGATTCACGACGCGTGGCCGCGGGCGGCGCAGGTGCCGTACCTCGTCTCCGTGCGCGACCCGTACGACTACCTCTCGCCGCACCATGCGTGGCCCACGAAGGTGCTCACGGCGGCGAGCGTCGCGAGCGTCCTGAAGGTGCCGTCGGTGCTCGACGTCGAGGTCGTGCACAACTCGTCGGGACGGGCCCGCGCGGTGCGCGTCCGCACGCCGTCGGGCTGGCGCGTGTTCCCGGGGGCGGTGATCCGGAGCAAGTTCGACCTCGGCTCGATGGACTTCGACCTGCACGCGCTCGCGCTGGACGACCCGGACCGCGCGCTCTACGGGTCGAGCGTGAAGCTGACCGGGTTCGTCCGCGGGCTGGGGCATGCGCGGCTGCAGCAGCTGACGCAGGCGGGGTGGGTGACCGTGCGGCACCTGCGCGTCGCGCCCGACGGCCGCTTCGCGGTGACGCTGCGCGCAGCGGCCTCGACGGAGTTCAGGCTCGCGTACAACGGCGTTGCCGGCGACGCGGTCGGGTTGCAGGTCGCCCCGCGTGTGCTCGTGAGCGCCGACGGCGCGCGGCTGCACGCGCGCGTCAGCCCGGCGCTGCCGCTGCAGGTGCAGCGGCTGACGCACAGCGCATGGCGGCCGGTCGCCCGCTCCCGGGGCGTGTTCGATCGGACGCTGCGGCCCGGGAGCTACCGGATCGCGGTGCTCGGCGCCCACGGGTATGCGCCCCAGATCTCGCAGGCTGTGTCGCTGAGAGGTGTCTGAGATCGATCGGCGTCAGACACCTCTCAGGTGCGGCCCGAGGAGCCGCGCGAGCGCGCACCCGGGATAGGTCGACCAGGGCCAGTCCCCGGGATGGTCGACCATCCCCGCCCTGACCGGGTTGTCGTGCACGTAGTTGACCGTCGACCAGAGGTGTGCCTCGTCCTTGATCGGCGTGTCCGTATAGCGCGACTCGAACAGGGCTCCGCGACGCTCGTGCCGTCTGTTGAACGCCCGCGAGTGAGCTCCGTTCACGACGCGCATGCCGTCGCCGACCCGCGCCTCCAACGGCTGGACGACGGCGTGATAGTGGGTGTCCATCAAGCACGCGGCCCAGATCGCCCACCGCTCGCGTCGCACGATCCGTAGAAGACGAAGCGCGAACGACTGGCGGTCGACGTCGTCGATGAAGATCGGCCGGTCGTCGACGCCGTGGGTCGTCAGGTGGTAGATCCCGTCGGCTTCGAAGACTCGCAGTGGCCGGCCCATGCCGAAAACGGTGCCGACGAACGCGTCACATGTCTGTGCCGAGTTGCGAAAAAGTGTCTGACACCTTTCAAGGTGTCAGACACCAACAGGTGTCAGACACCAACAGGTGTCCGACACCAAGAGGTGTCAGACACGAGTACGCCAGCCGGGCGGGCGCTTCTCGAGGAACGCGCGCAGGCCCTCCTGGCCCTCGGCGCTCGCGCGGTGCACGGCGATCCGCTTCGCCGTCTCCTCGGCGCCGAGGGGGGCGCGGGCGAGCTCCTTCGCGGCGCGCGCCGCCTCCGGCCCTGCCGAGAGGAGCTCGGCGACGACACGGTCGACGGCTGCATCGAGATCGCCTGCCACCTCGTGCACGAGCCCGATGCGCAGCGCCACGTCCGCGGAGAACCGCTCGCCGGTGACGAACCACCGCCGCGCGGCGCCCGGCCCGATCTTCGCGAGCGCGAACGGCGAGATCACCGCCGGCACGATGCCGAGCTTCACCTCGCTGAACGCGAACTGGGTCGTCGGCTCGGCGATCACCACGTCGCTGCAGGCGACGAGGCCGCAACCGCCGCCGAGCGCATGCCCCTGCACGCGCGCAACGACCGGCGCGGGGCACGAGTCGATCGCGTCGAGCATCGCCCTCAGGCGCAGGGCGTCGGCGACGTTCTCGTCGTAGCTCAGCTCGACCGACGAGCGCATCCACTCGACGTCGGCACCCGCCGAGAACGACGGCCCGTCGCCCGAGAGCACGACCGCGCGCGCGTCGCCGACGTCGGCGAACGCCGCCGCGAACTCGCCGATCAGCGCCGCGTCGAATGCGTTGCGGCGCTCGGGCCGTGCCATCGCGACGCGCAGCAGCGCGTCGTCACGCTCGACGCGTAGCGCGCTCACGCCACTTCGAACAGCTCGAGGATCTCCGGCTCCTTGCCGAGCAGCTCGCGCAGCCGCTCGGGGAGCGGTGCGGCCGCCGCCTCCGCGTCGGGGAAGAGCGCGAACCCGCCCCAGCGCTCGCCCGACTCGTCGGCGAGCCACACCTCCTGCGTCGCGCCGGTCGTCGCGGGCAGCTGCTCCGCGCGCAGCTCGTCGACGCTTGTCGCGGTGTCGGCAACGTTCCAGAGGACGAGGCGCGCGATCACATCCGGAAGATGCCGAACTGTGACTCGGGGATCGGCGCGTTCAGCGCCGCGCTGATGCCGAGCGCGAGCACGCGCCGCGTGTCGAGCGGGTCGATGATGCCGTCGTCCCACAGGCGCGCCGTCGAGTAGTACGGGTTGCCCTCCGCCTCGTACTTGGCGCGGATCTCGTCAGGGTCCGTGTCGCCGACCATGGAGAGCACCGTCGCCGCCTGCTCGCCGCCCATCACCGAGATGCGCGCGTTCGGCCACATCCACAGCTGCCGCGGGCTGTACGCGCGCCCGCACATGCCGTAGTTGCCGGCAC
>JAICYG010000131.1 GCA_025934335.1 Thermoleophilia bacterium
GCCCAGAGGCACGCGCCGCCGCCGTCGGCGGACTGCTGCCCGAAGAGGACGAGATCCGCGTTCTCCCCTGCGAGCGCTCCGGCGAGCGCCTTGGACGTGCCGAGGAGATCCGCCCCTTCGAGCGACGCGTCCGAGATCAGGACGGCACGGTCGGCGCCCATCGCGAGCGCCTTCCGCAGCGCGTCCATCGCGCGCTCGGGCCCCATCGAGACGACGACGACCTCGCCGTCGCCGCTCGCCTCCTTCAACTTCAGCGCCTCTTCGACCGCGTACGTGTCGAAGTCGGAGATCGCCAGCTCGCCGCTCCGGTCGAGACGCTTCGTGGACGGGTCGATCCGCCTCCCGGCGGACGCGTCCGGGACCGCTTTCACGCAGACGGCGAGCTTCACGGCCGCGGACTCTAACTAGACAGGGACCCGCGACTGCAGGTACTCGACGATGTCGCTCGTCGGCGCGCCGGGGGTGAACACCTCGGCGACTCCCTGCTCCTTCAGCGCCGTCACGTCGTCGGTCGGGATCGTCCCGCCGACGAGGACGACCACGTCGTCGGCGCCTTGCTCGCGCAGGAGCTCGACGATGCGCGGCACGAGCGTCATGTGCGCGCCGGAGAGGATCGAGATACCGACGGCGTCGGCGTCCTCCTGGATCACCGTCTCGACGATCTGTTCCGGCGTCTGGTGGAGACCGGTGTAGATGACCTCCATGCCGGCGTCGCGGAGCGCGCGCGCGATGATCTTCGCGCCCCGGTCGTGCCCGTCGAGACCGGGCTTCGCGACGACGACTCTGATCTTCCCAGCCATCAGAAGACTGGGGTCTCGCGCCAGGTGCCCCAGACCTCACGGAACGCGTCGCACATCTCGCCCATCGTGACATAGGCGCGCGAGGCGTCGACGATCGGCTGCATCAGGTTGCGGTCGTCGCGCGCCGCGTCCTCCTTCAGCCGTGCGAGCGCCAACTCGACTGCGGCCGAGTCGCGCCGGGCGCGCAAGGCCTGCACGCGGTCGATCTGCTTCTGCTCGAGCGCAGGGTCGATCCTGAGAATCGGCAGCGGCGTCTCGTCGTCGAGCTCGTAGCGATTCACGCCGACGACGATGCGCTGCTCGTTCTCGACCTCGGACTGGTAGCGGAACGACGCCTCGGCGATCTCCTTCTGGAAGAAGTTCTCCTTGATCGCCTGCACGACGCCGCCGAGCTTCTCGATCTGGTCGAAGTACTCGTACGCCTGACGTTCGAGCTCGGTCGTGAGCGCCTCGACGAAGTACGAGCCGCCGAGTGGGTCGACCGTGTTGACGACACCGGTCTCGTGCGCAATCACCTGCTGTGTCCGGAGCGCGATGCGCACCGCGTCCTCCGTCGGCAGCGCGAGCGCCTCGTCGTACGAGTTCGTGTGCAGTGACTGCGTGCCGCCGAGCACGGCGGCGAGCGCCTCGATCGCGGTACGCACGATGTTCACCTCGGGCTGCTGCGCGGTCAGTGACACGCCGGCGGTCTGCGTGTGGAAGCGCATCAGCCACGAGCGCGGGTTCTTCGCGCCGTAGCGGTCGCGCATCACGTGCGCCCAGATGCGGCGTGCGGCGCGGTACTTCGCGATCTCCTCGAAGAAGTCGAGATGCGCGTTGAAGAAGAAGGAGAGGCGCGGCGCGAAGTCGTCGACGTCGAGCCCGCGCTCGATCGCCCACTCGACGTAGGTGAAGCCGTCGGCGAGCGTGAACGCGAGCTCCTGCGCCGCGGTCGAGCCGGCCTCGCGGATGTGGTAGCCGCTGATCGAGATCGGATGCCAGAGCGGCATCTCGCGCGCACAGAACTCGACCATGTCGGTGACGAGCCGCATCGACGGCTCCGGCGGAAAGATGTACTCCTTCTGCGCGATGTACTCCTTGAGAATGTCGGTCTGGATCGTCCCGCGCAGCCGCTCGCGCGGCACGCCCTGCGATTCCCCCACACACGCATAGAACGCGAGCAGGATCGCCGCCGGAGAGTTGATCGTCATCGACGTCGACACCTCCCCGAGCGGGATCGCTTCGAACAGCGTCTCCATGTCGGCAAGCGAGTCGATCGCCACTCCCTCGCGGCCGACCTCGCCCAAAGAGCGCGGATGGTCGGAGTCGTACCCCATGAGCGTCGGCATGTCGAACGCTGTCGACAACCCCGTCTGGCCGTGCTCGAGCAGGTACCGGAAACGCTCGTTCGTCTCCTCCGCCGTCCCGAACCCCGCGAACTGCCGCATCGTCCACAAGCGGCCCCGGTACATCGACGGGTACACCCCGCGCGTGAACGGGAACGCGCCCGGATAGCCGAGATCCCGCTCGTAGTCGACCGGCACCGTCTCGGCCGTCCGCAGCGGCGGGTTCTCGATCCCCGAGATCGTCGTGAAGAGCACACCCTGCCGCTCAGGCGCCGCGTCGTACAGCTCCTCGCGCCACGCCTCCGTCGACGACTGCTTGCGGGGCTCGGTCGTGGCCACGCCTGGATTGTGCCGCAAGCGCTCAGACCGACACCCGGTAGCTCCTTCCCTTCGCAGGCAACCCGCGAGGCACGACGGCGGCGGCGACGCGGCCGTGCAGCCGCCGTGGGAGCGCGAACTCGACCAGGCCGCGCGTCCCCGGGAGCAGGTCACGCGGCCGCGCCCGCAGCGTCGCGACCACCCGGCCCCGGCGTACGAGACGAGCCTGGAGCGCTGCGCGAGTGACGCGCTCTGCGACGTTGCCGCGGTTGACGGCGACGAGCACCAGCGTGCGCCCGTGGACGCGCAGCCGCCCGAGCGCGATGCGCCGGCGCAACGTTCCCGGCACGCGCACCTCGGCGGTGAGCCCGATGCGTACGCGGACGCCGATCCCCGACCCGCCCGCGCTCCGCGCCGAGAGGAGGACGAGCGCCGGATGGTCGCCGGGGCCGAGGCCCGGTCGCTGCGCCGCGCGCACCTCGAAGGTCGTCACGCCGCCGCGCGGGACGACGAGCCGCCGCGGGCGGAGCGCAAGCAGCCTCGTTCCACCCGAGCGCGCGACGACGCGGGGCGTGCCGCGCAGGTCAAGCGTGAAACCGGCAATGCCGATGTCGACGAGCGCGGCGCGCCGGCCGCCGTTCGCGACGTGAACGACGGCCGTGCCGCCGGGTGCGAGCGCGAGCCGCACCGGCCAGACCGAGAGACCGGGCGCGCTGCCCGCCGACGACGACCCACCCGTGGGGAAGGCGAGTACGAGCGCGACGAGCAGCGCGCGGGCGGTCACCGCGCGATCACCGTGTAGGTGACGGCGGCGGTGTACTGACCCGCCGGCACGGCGGGGAGCGCCGATGTGAACCCGACCTTCGTCGCCCACACGTCGCCGGCGGCCGGCGCCGCAGCGGACGTCGTGCCGATCACCAGGTCCGCCGCGGGCGGCACCGGTATCGCTGCCAGCGTGGTCGACGAGACGCCGCTACCGAGCGTGCCGCCTGTCGGCGCGGTCGCCGAGAGGCCGAGCGGCAGGTCGCGCGGCGCGAACGACGTGCGGCGCACGGCCAGGCTGTAGCCGGCGGTGTCGTTGCTCGTGACGGTGACGCTCTCGTTGACCGGTGTCACGGTCGCGCCGCTTGCCAGGCTGCCGAAGTCGAGCGTCGGCTGCCCGAGGCTCACGGCGATCAGCGGCTGGATCTGCACCCGGACGCCTGCGTCGGCCGACCCGGATGACCCCGTCTGCGTGCCGGAGCACGAGACGGCCGCGGACGCGGAGTTGCGCGGGGCCGCTGCGACCGCCGCGAAGTCGCCGGCGTTCGCGTCGGTGTCGGTGCAGCCTCCGCCCGCGCGGGCGATCGCGTCGGTGGCCGTCGGCGCCGGCGCGGCTGCCGTTCCCTCGTAGTCGGTCGCGGTGCCGTAGCCGACGAGGTCGGCGATCGAGCCGACGCCCGCGCAGGAGCCGGCGGACGCGCCGCAGGTGAGATCCGCGGTGCCGTTCACGACGGCGACCTTGCCGCCGCTCGCGGCCAGGTTCGTGGTGCCGGTCGCGTCCGCCGCAGGCAGCGCCGCGCCGGTCGCTCCGGCCGACGCGAGCTGAACGAGATACGCGTGGCCCGGCGCGATGGAACCGCTGAGCGCGGTCGAGCTCCACGCCGTGCTCGCCGCGGACGCGTACTGCAAGGTCCACCCGCTCAGGCTCACCGGGGAGCCGCCGCGGTTGAAGAGCTCGACGTAGTCGTTCGCGTACGAGGCTCCGCTGTTCCCGCCGGAGGCGTACAGCTGGGAGACGACGAGCGACGGCGACCCGCTCGCGCGGGCGGTCGCCGCCGCGCAGAGGAGCGCAAGCAGGAGGGAAATGAACAGGGCGTGGCGTTTCGGCATCGAGCCTCCGATCGGGTCGCTGAACGGTGTCCTTCCGGTTTAGCGACGCGGAGGCGCCGGCGAAATGTCCCTGAACGAAAAGGCGCGCAATCGGCGCGCTCTCGTCACACTTTCGTCAGCGTTCGCCGCCGGGAAGCCACAGCGGCTCGTCGCCGCCGGCCGTGTTCGCCGTGCGCGCGAGGATGAAGAGGAAGTCGGAGAGCCGGTTCAGGTAGATCGGCACGAGCGGGTTGACGGGACGCTCGCCGGCCGCCCAGAGCACGACCGTCTCCGCTCGCCGGCAGACGGCGCGGGCGACGTGCAGCCTCGCTCCGGCTTCCGTCCCGCCCGGGAGCACGAAGCTCTTCAGCTCCGGCAGCCGCGCGTTCGCCTCGTCGCAGTCGGCCTCGAGCCGGTCGATCGCGGGCTGGTCGACGCGGAGCTTCCCGTCGTCCTCGGCGAACGGGACGGAGAGGTCGGCGCCGAGGTCGAAGAGCTCGTTCTGGATGCGCCCGAGTCGCGGGTCGGCGACGACGACGGCGACCCAGCCGAGCAGCGAGTTGAGCTCGTCGACCGCCCCGTAGGCACGCACGAGCGGGTCGAGCTTCGAGACGCGCGAGCCGTCTCCGAGTGACGTCTGCCCCCGGTCGCCGCCGCGCGTGTAGATCCGCGTCAGGCGGACCGGCTCATCACGACGGCGTGGCAACGAGCTCCTGGCGACCGAGGATCGAGCGGGCGATCACGAGCCGCTGGATCTCGCTCGTGCCCTCGTAGATCTCGGTGATCTTCGCGTCGCGGTAGTACCGCTCGACGGGGAACTCCTTCGTGTAGCCGTAGCCGCCGAGCACCTGGATCGCCTCCGCCGTCTGCCGGCGCGCCATCTCCGAGGCGAAGAGCTTCGCTTTCGCGCCCGCCTCGGTATGCGACCGGCCCTCTGCCTTGAGCCACGCCGCGCGCAGCACGAGCAGCCGGGCCGCGTCGATCTCCATCGACATGTCCGCGAGCTTGTGCTGGATCGCCTGGTAGTCGGCGATCCGGTGCCCGAACGTCTCGCGCTCGAGCGCGTAGCGGCGCGCAACGTCGTACGCCGCTTGCGCGATCCCGACTGCCTGCGCGGCGATGCCGATGCGGCCGCCGTCGAGCGTCGCCATCGCGATCCGGAAGCCGTGGTTCAACTCGCCGAGAAGCCGATCGCCGGGGACGAGCGTGTCGACGGCGATGTCGTTCGTCACCGACGAGTTGAGCCCGAGCTTCTCCTCCGTGCGCGTGATCTCGACCTCCGAGCCTTCTAGGACGAACGCAGAGACGCCGCGTGCCGTGCGCGTTCCCGGATCCGTGCGCGCGAAGAGGAGCAGCGGCCCTCCGAATGCGGCGTTCGTGATCCACTGCTTCGCGCCGCGGATGCGCCAGCCGCCGTCCTCCGGCTCGGCGGAGGTGCGAAGAGCGCCGGCGTCGGAGCCCGCGCCGGGCTCGGTGATCGCGAAGCACCCGATCTGCTCGCCGCGCGCGAGCGGCGGCACGAACCGGTCGACCTGCTCCGCCGTGCCGAACGCGAGCAGCGGGAGCGTGCACGCCGACGTGTGCACCGCGACGGTGACACCGACGCCCGCATCGGCGCGCGAGAGCTCCTCGAGCGCGAGGATGTACGAGACGAAGTCGGCGCCGGCGCCCCCGTGCTCCTCCGGTACGCAGATGCCGAGCAGACCCGTCTCGGCCAGCCTGTCGAGCAGCGCGCGCGGGAACCCGTGCGCCCGATCCCACTCGGCTGCGTGCGGCTCGATCTCGGCCGCGGCGAGCTCGCGCGCGAGCGCCTGGATCTCGCGCTGCTCGGGCGTCAGCTCGAAGTCCACGGCCGCCAGACTACTGCGGCGGCCCGAAGGCGAGCGTTGCCGTCGTCGTTCTTCTCGACCCGGAAAGGTCGTGATAGACGATGCGTACCTTTTGCCCCGGGTGCTTGCCCAGCAGGACCGTCCGGAGCGCCCGCGACGACGTGACGGCATCCCCGCCGAGCCGGACGATCACGTCGCCCGCGTCGAGCCCCGCCTTCGCCGCCGGCCCGTCGGTCGTGACGGCGGCCAGCGGGACGCCGGCGCCCGAAGCGGCACGGACGGAGAGCGAGACCCCGAGGAACGCCGTCGGCCCGACGTGGATCCGTGCGGTTCCCTTGCCCGTGCGGATGACGCCGGCGATCGACAGCGCCTTCGCAATCGGGATCGCGTAGCCGTCGCTGATGTGGACGTCGCGGAGTTCGAAGTCGCCGGCTGCCGCCGTGATCAGACCGATCACGCGCCCGGCCGAGTTCTCGAGCGCACCGCCGGAGTCGCCGGCGACGACCGAGGCGCTCGTCTCGATCAGGCCGGTGAGCCGCTCGGCATCGCCTTGCCCGTCGCTCGCCGTGATCGTCTGTGAGAGCCCCGTCACCTGCCCCGCCACCGTTCTCAGGCGGCCGGTGCCGCGGGCGTTCCCCGTCGCCGTCACGAGCTGGCCGATCCGCAGCTGCGCCTTGGCGATCGAAGCCGTCTTCAGATGTGACGCGCCCTGTAGCCGCAGCAGAGCGACGTCGTCGGCGACGTCGTAGCCGACGACCCGCGCCACGTAGCTACGGCTCCCGGGGACGACCACCCTGACCGCTGTCGCGCCCCTGATCACGTGGTTATTCGTGAGGACGTCACCGGTCGAGGTGAGGACGATTCCCGTCCCGGCCGCGCGTCCGCCCGCGAAGCCGAGCGTCGTCTCGACCACGACGATCCCCCTGCTGCTCGTCGCGGCCTGCGCGCCGGCGGCGCCGATCAGCACGGCGACGAGACACGCGACCGTCGAGACGCACAGGCGAATGCGGCTGCCGGTCGTCATGGCGGCGTCGAGGTGCCGCGCCATGCCGTCCATGACCGCATCGTCCTCGACGATCAGCACCGTCGCCATGGAACCTACGATAGACCCCACCTCGATTGCCCCCGGGTGACGGCCGCTGCCGGCGGTCTGTCGCTACGCGGCGACGCTCAGCTCGTCCTCCAGACGCACGAGGTACGCGGGCCGTGCGGAGCGCAGGTAGGCGACAATCGCCGCGTCGTCCTTCGCGCACGGCAGGAGCGACTTCCAGGTGGCCGTGTCGCGATTGAAGAGCTCGTAGCGGTCGACCAGCTCCGCAAGCTCCGGCCGCGCGGAGAAGGCGGCGGTGCCGCGCGTGGCGCCCGCGAGCTGCTCCGGTGAATACGGGTGGGCGGCGATGAGCGCCGCCCCGGCGGC
>JAICYG010000070.1 GCA_025934335.1 Thermoleophilia bacterium
CGCCGTTCCTCGACAAGCTCGACCCTGAGCGGCGCCTGCAGGGCTACCTACCGCAGGCGCCGACGCACGTCGGCGAGGGGCGCTACTCGTGGGAAGGAAGCGGGGCGGAGCTCGAGGAGTGGTTCGACGCCCTGCCGCAGCACGTCGTGCTCGAGTTGCCGCTGCCGCCGGTCCTGATCGCACACGGAACGCACGACGAGCCCGTGCCGGTCGAGCACGCGCGCGCGGCACGGGAACGGCTCGTCGCGGCGGGCGCCGACGTCAGGTTCCTCGAGACGGATATCGACCACCGCATCGACCCGGCGGTCGTGCCGGAGTTGCGACGGTTCGTCGCGGAGGTGTTGTAGCCGTCCGGCGCGTCGGGTAATGAGAGTGCATGTACGACACGCTGACGACGTCCTACACGTTCGCGTGTCCGGTGCACGGCGAGACACGCGTGCGGCTCTCGCGGTTCCTGCGGCTCGACGAGCTGCCCGGCGCCCACCATCCGGCCGTCTTCCGCGTCGAGTTCGCATGCGGTTGCGGGCACGAGCATCCGGGCCTCGTGACGCACGAGGAGCTCGACTGGGCGCCGCTCGGGGCCCACGACGGTACGCGCTTCGTCAACCTGATGACCTCGCGCGTCGAGCCGGTCGGCGACGAGCTCGTCGATCTGGCGGCGACGCGGATCAAGGCGGGGGAGTGGCCGTGGAGCTTCTTCTGCTGGCCGGAGGAGCGGCCGCGGCCCGTCTACCCGTCGGCGTTCAAGCTGCTCGCGCCGGCGGCGAACGGCGACCGCGTGGGCGTCGCCGTGCGGTGTCCCGTCTGCGACCGCGTCTCGGTGAACCTCGTCTCGCGCTCGCACGTCGACGTCCCGTTCGTGAACGACCGGGAGGTGGGGGTGGTGGAGCACCTGTTCGAGCACGACGCCGCGTCGACGCTCGCCGAGTTCCACGAGGAGCTCTGGTCGGGCACGTTCGACGCGCGCCGGCTCGGGCTCGAGTAGCGGCGCCACGGTTCCCTCCCACGAGGGTGTACCCGGCGGTAGGACCTCCCGATACCCCGGCTGGGACACATGAGCATCGCCGAGCCACACCGGGAGGGAAGAGGAGACACGCTGCTCCTCGTCCATTGCGCACTCGTCTCCGACGAGCGGCCGTCCGCCTACGCGCGGCTCGTCGAGAAAGTGGGCGGCGAGCTCGCGCGCCTGCTCGTGTTCGCGCTCTCAGGCCCTCACGGGCGGCGCGGCTCGTCCTCGCCGTAGACGCGGACGAACACGAAGGCGAGGAACGCGACGACGCACCCGGCGACGAACGACGTCGCGCTGCCGTAGCCGACGGCCGCGCCGCCGATCCAGACGAACGCGCCGAAGAGGAGCGCCCACAGGAACGAGGTGACGCCGTGGTCGAAGGCGGGTGGCCGAAGATGCATCGCGCGCGATCCTACCGAAGCCGCCGGACCAAAAAAATTCACCGAGCCGGTTGCGCTTTCGTCCACTGCTCCTGTGAACCTTCGGCTTCCGCCTACGGCCCCCGGGAGCGGCTTCGACCTACTCGCGCTCCGTGCTCGGTGCAAGAGGGAAGATAGGGAGCCGGCCCGTCCGGATCAAGGGCCCGCGGCGGGAGTTTGGCGCAATTTGCGACGAATTCCGTTTTCGCCGGTCGCGGCTGCGGTCCGTGCCGTGCGCTCTACCGGTCCACGCAAAAACTCACCGAGCCGGTGGCGCTTTCGTCCACCGTCCCCGTGAACCTTCGGCTTCCGCCTACGGCCCCCGGGAGCGGTTTCGACCTACTCGCGCTCCGTGCTCGGTGCACGAATGAATCTACGGGCCCGGACACGGCCGTTCAAGGCCCGGCGAAACGGATTCGTCGCAATTTGCGGCCGGCAAATTGTCCACATTTCCACGGGTTTTGTGGACGGGCTGGGGAGAACCCTGTGGATCCCGGGACGGCTTCTCCGTCGACTCAACATAACCGCCATTTGTGTGCACGGCCGGAGAAGAATGGTGGAGCAGGTGGTTTGGTTCGACGAGCAAGCGGCTAGGAATCGCACGAGTGTCGGCCGCGGAGACGGACATCCTCCTCCTGAGCGAGGACCTGCGTCAGCTCGTCGACGGTTCCGAGGAGCGCGGCTCGCTCCTGCAGTCCGACCTGAACGAGGTGCTCGAGCCGCTGAACCTCGACGCGCTCGAGGTCGAAGCCGTGTTCCGCGAGCTCGAGACGCGGCAGATCGACGTCGTCAACGACGTCGGCGAGGACGGCGAGCCGAACGCGCAGCCCCTGCCGGCGCCGGAGCCGCCGCCGCCCGTCCAGGTCTCCTGGGAGACGACGACCGACGCCCTGCAGCTGTTCCTGCGCGAGGCCGGCCGCCACCCGCTCTTGACGGCCGCGCAGGAGGTCGAGCTGGCGAAGAAGATCGAGTCCGGCGACATGCCTGCGAAGCAGCGGATGATCCAGTCGAACCTCCGCCTGGTCGTCTCGATCGCGAAGAACTACCGCAACCAGGGCCTGCCGTTCCTCGACCTGATCCAGGAGGGAACGCTCGGGCTGATCCGCGCCGTCGAGAAGTTCGACTGGCGCCGCGGCTACAAGTTCTCGACCTATGCCACCTGGTGGATCCGTCAGGCGGTCGCCCGCGCGCTCGCCGACAAGGGCCGGACAATCCGCATGCCCGTCCACATCGTCGAGCGCCTGCAGAAGATGAACCGGGCCGAGCGGACGCTCTGGGCCGTGCTCGGCCGCGAGCCGACGCTCGAGGAGATCGCCGAGGAGGCCAACCTGCCGCTGCAGCAGGCGAAGGAGGTGCGCGCGGCCGCGCGGGCCTCCAGCTCGCTCGACGCACCCGTCGGCGAGGCGGACGACGCCGTGCTCGGCGACTTCGTCCCCGGCGAGGAGCCGCTGCCCGACGAGCAGGTCGAGGACTCGCTCCGCTCCCAGACGCTCGCGACCGCGCTCCGGGCGCTCCCCGAGCGGCACCGTCACGTGGTGGTGCTGCGCTACGGGCTCGAGGACGCCGAGCCGAAGACGCTCGAGGAGATCGGCCGGCGGCTCGGCCTGACGCGCGAGCGCGTGCGTCAGATCGAGGTCGAGGCGCTCAAGCGCCTGGCGACGCTCCACGAGATGGAAGCCGTCGCCTACACCTAGGCAGCGAGTCGACTAGGTCCGCAGGTAGTGCACGAGCCCGGGCGCGCTGTTCCGGAGCTCCTTCAGCGCCCGCGTCTCGAGCTGGCGCACCCGCTCGCGCGTGATGCCGAGCTCGTTCCCGACCTCTTCGAGCGTCTGCGGCGGCCGGCCGTCGAGGCCGAACCGGCGCAGCACGACGTGACGCATGCGCGGGTTCAGCCGGTCGACCGCCGCGGAGAGCTCGGCGCTCCGGGCGTTGTCGGCGGTGGCGCTGTCGGGCGATTCCGACTTCTCGTCCTCGATCAGGTCGGCGACCATGCTCTCGCCGTCTCCGACGGGCGTCTCTAGCGAGACCGGGTCCTCGATCAGCTCGAACAGGTCGCGGACGCGCTCGGGCGTGAAGCCGGCCTCCTGCGCGATCTCGTCGACCGACGGGTCGCGGTTCAGCTTCTGCGCCAGCTGGCGACGCGCCCGCTGCGCCCGGCGGACCTGCTCGGCGACGTGGACGGGCAGCCGGATCGTCCTTCCCTGGTCGGAGAGCGCGCGCGTGACCGCCTGCCGGATCCACCAGGTGGCGTACGTCGAGAGCTTGTAGCCCATCCGGTAGTCGAACTTCTCGACCGCGCGGATCAGGCCCAGGTTCCCTTCCTGGATCAGGTCGAGGAGCGGCACGCCCGCCTTCGTGTAATTGCGCGTGATCGACATGACGAGCCGCAGGTTGCACTCGATCAGGCGGCGCTTCGCCCACTCGTCGCCGAGATCCTTCCGGCGGGCGAGCTCGCGCTCCTCGGCGGCCGTCAGCAGGCGGCCGTCGCCGATCTGGCGCACGTACAGCTTGAGCGGGTCGGCGGTCTGGAGACGCTCCTCCTCGCTCAGATATGCGTTGTCGGGCTCGTCGTCCTCTTCCTGGACGGCGTCGAACGCGACTCCGAGCTCCCCCTGGAGCTCTTCGACCGCGTCGGGGACGGGATTCTCCACGAATCCCCTATCGGCGGGAGGAAGCCCGACCTTGAGATGTAAAGAATGCGCCCGGCGGACAACTTCTCGATCCGCCATCCGTCTCCATTCATACGATCGGCTTATGTGCGGCATTGCGGGATACAGCGTTCGTTCCGGGTCGGGACTCGACCGGACGCTCGCTGCGCAGGCATTGCTCGCTGCGATCGCCGAGCGCGGCGCCGATGCGGTCGGCTACGCCTACCGCGCACCGGACGAGGCGTACGCGACCGTGGTCAAGCAGCGCACGGCCGCCTCGAAGCTGCTCGAGCGCGTCGCCGTGCCCGACGCGGCGACGCAGCTCCTCGTGCACGTCCGCGACTACACGAAGGGCCACCCGTCGATCGCCGCGAACAACCACCCGGTCCGCCACGGGCCGGTGATCGGGATCCACAACGGGATCATCACGAACGACGACGAGCTGCTCGCCCCCCACTCCTGCGCCCGCGCCGAGCCGCGCATGACCGTCGACTCCGAGGCGATCTTCGCCCTGGCGGCGCACTCGAGGAACGTTGCGCGCGCGTTCGAGAGCCTGCGCGGCGCGATGGCCACCGGCTGGCTCGACGAGCGGGAGCCGGGCGTCGTCTTCGTCGCCCGCGGCAGCGGCCGGCCGCTCTGGCTCGGCGAGGGCCGCGACGGCGTCTTCTTCGCCTCGACGAAGCTCGCGCTCGAGGTGGTCGAGCGCTACTGCGCGATCCGGCTCCGCAAGAAGGAGCTGCGCGAGGGGTCGTGGCTCGCCCTCCAGGACGGCCGCGTCGCCCGCCGCGAGCGCTTCCGGCCCGACCTCGACTACGTCGAGGCCGATCCGCTGCCCGCGGTCCGCGCGCCGGGTGAACGGGAGTTCTGCCTGACGCGTCTCGCGGCGCTCGCGGCGGCGTAGCGCTACGAGACGCTGCCGTCGGCGTCGACGCGCGCGCCCTCGTCGAGCAGCCGCTCGCGGACGAGGTACTGGAACGTCGCCCAGGCGCCCCGGCGCGCCTCGAACAGCCGGTAGACCTGCCACTCGGTCAGCATCGCCGGGTCGCGGCGGCGGGCCTCCTGCCAGTCGCCGAACCTCGGCAGTCGTGTGAGCTCCCGCGCGAGCGCGGCACCCTGCGAGAGTGCGCGCTCGAGCCGCTCCTCCCCGACGGCGACGTCGAACCCTGCCTCGCGCAGCGCCGTCGTCAGGGAGCCGAACGTGTGCCAGTAGAGCGAGGCCGAGGGCATCGAGCCACGGCGCGCGCGGATGTCTAGCGCCGTCGGCGTCCGCCCGAGCTCCTCGCCGAGGAGTCGCAGCTGCTCCACGAGCTCCTCGCGGGTCGCGAATCGGCGCGGCAGGAGCCCGGCGGCGCGCTTGGCCGCGTTCCAGGTGCCGAAGTGCTCGATCACGGTCTGAGGATGCATGGCCGCCTCCGGGTCGCCCGCGAACTCCTTCATCGTCGGCGAGCGGCCGAGCCGTTCCGCCGAGGCCCGGAGCGCTTCGAGGATCTGCGCATCGGTGTACCGCCGCCGGATCCCCGAGCGGAAGGCGGCGAGCGCCTGCGGATCGATGTCCGCGACGGCACGGAACGGCTTCCTGGCCATGACAAGAATGGTAGAGCGAGTTGAACAAGACGCAAGTAGAGGCTAGTCGGGTAGCGTGCGCGCGATGCGCCCCCCACTCCCGCTCGCGCTCGAGGCGGCCGCCGTCAGGGCGGCCGGTACGCTCTCGCGCCTCGCGGGCCGCGGGGGCGGGACGACGCTCCCGGGAAAGCTGCTCTGGAAGCTCGACCCGGGCGCGATCGACGCGCTCGCCCGGCGGCTGCCACAGGGCTCCGTGGCCGTCTCCGCGACGAACGGGAAGACGACGACGGCCGCAATGGCCGCCGAGATCCTGCGTCCGCACGTCCGCGTCGCCCACAACGACTCGGGTGCAAACCTCGTCTCCGGCGTCGCCTCCACCCTCCTGCGCGCGCGCGACGCCGAGCTCGGCCTGTTCGAGGTGGACGAGGGAGCGCTGCCCGAGGTGACCCGCAGGCTCCGCCCGAAGGCGCTCCTGCTCGGCAACCTCTTCCGCGACCAGCTCGACCGCTACGGCGAGCTCGAGATCGTCGCCGCCCGCTGGCGCGCCGCAGTGGCGGACCTTCCCGAGGCGCTCCTCGTCGTGAGCGGCGACGACCCGCAGGTCGGCTCGCTCGCACGGGCGGGCGGCTGCGTCTTCGGCCTCGACGACCCGCGCGTCGCCCGCCCGTCGCTGCAGCATGCCGCGGACTCGAAGTACTGCATCCGCTGCGGCACGCCGTACCTGTACGCCGCGGCCTACGTCGGGCACCTCGGCGACTACCGCTGTCCGAACTGCGGCCACGCGCGCCCGATGCTCGACGTCGTCGCGCGCGATGTCGAGCTGCACGGCCTCGACGGCGCGTCGTTCACGCTCACGGCCGCAGAGGGCGAGACGCGCGTAGCGCTCGCGCTACCGGGCCTCTACAACGTCTACAACGCACTTGGCGCCGCGTCGCTCGCGCTGGCCCTCGGCGTGCCGCTCGAGGACGTGCGGGACGGTCTCGGGCGCTTCTCGGCGGCCTTCGGGCGCTTCGAGCGGATCACGGTCGGCGACAGGCGGCTGCTGATGCTGCTGATCAAGAACCCGGCCGGCGCGAACGAGGCGACCCGCACGCTCGTCGAGGGCGGGGCGCCGGCCGTCGCGGTGATCGCCCTCAACGATGCGATCGCCGACGGTCGGGACGTCTCGTGGATCTGGGACGTCGACTTCGAGCCGCTGCTCGCCGGGCTCGACCGCCTTGTCGCAACCGGCACGCGCGCCGCCGAGCTGGCGCTCCGCTTCGCCTACGGCGGGCTCGACCGGGG
Organism: Thermoleophilia bacterium; assembly: GCA_025934335.1. Taxonomy (GTDB): domain Bacteria; phylum Actinomycetota; class Thermoleophilia; order Gaiellales; family Gaiellaceae; genus PALSA-600. The sequence goes on from JAICYG010000070.1 coordinate 6,924, forward strand.
ACGCATCGAGATCGTGCCGTCCCTCGAAGCGGCCCTCGACCGGGGCCTCGAGCTGACCCCGCCCGGTGGCGAGCTCACCCTCCTCCCCACCTACACGGCGATGCTCGCGCTCCGTCGCATCGTCGCCGGACGCGGTTACGTGACGAACTACTGGGAGCGCGCCGCGTGAAGATCCGCGTCGGCCACCTCTATCCGGACTACCTGAACATCTATGCCGACCGTGGCAACATCGCCGTGCTCGCAGCGCGGGCGCGAGCCCGGGGGCACGAGCTCGACGTGCTGGCAATCGGGATGCGCGACCCGGTGCCGATCGGGACTGTCGACCTCTTCTACGTGGGCGGCGGCCAGGATCGCGAGCAGGAGCTCGTCGCGCACGACCTCGTGGCGAAGGCCGAGCCGCTGCGGGAGGCTGTCGAGCGTGGCGCGGCGTTCCTCGCGGTCTGCGGCGGCTACCAGCTGCTCGGCCGCTCCTACCTCGACGGCGCCGGCAACGAGCTGTCCGGCATCGGCCTGCTGCCGTTGCACACCGTCGCGGGCGACCGCCGCATGATCGGCGACGTGCTGCTCGACTGCGACTGGGCCGGCGAGACGCTCGCGGGCTTCGAGAACCACGCCGGGCGGACGATCCTCGACGCGGGCGCCGAGCCGCTCGGCCGCGTCGTCGCCGGCTTCGGGAACGACGGCGCCTCGGGCTACGAGGGCTGCCGCTACCGGCAGGCGTACGGGACCTACCTGCACGGCCCGTTGCTGCCGCGCAACCCGTGGCTCGCCGACCGGCTGCTCGAGGCGGCGCTCGCGCATGCCGGTGTCGAGGAGCGTCTCGAGCCGCTCGCCGATGAGCTCGAGCGCGAGGCGCACGCGGTCTCGGCGGCGCGGGCCCGCTCACGTGGCGGCCGCTACTAACGGGCCCAGAGGGCGCCGAGGTACACCGCCGGGTCGCCCGGCTGCCAGCGCTCGAGGAAGCGCTTGATCGGCGGGTGCACGACGACGTCCTCGAGCTCGTCGTTCGAGAAGAGGCGCGCGCCCTTGATCGCCGCGTCGCGCGTCTCGACGGCGGACAGCGATCGGTGCGAGAGGTCGGCCGAGAAGATGATGTGGACGACGTGCTTGCGGGACGGGACCATCGTCTTCGGCGCGATCGAGTCGACGATCGCCACGGGGCCCTCGAACTGAACGTCCGCCTCGATTCCGAGCTCCTCGCGCAGCTCGCGGCGGAGCGCCTCCATCAGCGTCTCCCCTCCGTCGACGCCCCCGCCGGGCAGCAGCCAGTACTCCTTCCCGGGCTTCTCCTGCCGGCAGAGGAGCACCCGCCCCTGCCAGCGGAGGATCGCGCTGACGCGGATCCGCGGGTCGGTCAGGGCCACTACCAGTGCCCCGACGACCCGAAGCCGCCCGCCCCGCGCTCGCTCGCCGGCAGCTCCTCGACCTCGACCGGCTCGACCGGCGGCACAGGCAGGATCACGAGCTGCGCGATGCGCATGCCCGGCTCGACCACGAACGTCTCGGCCTCGTCGTGGTTGACGAGGTTCACGAGGAGCTCGCCCCGGTAGCCGGAGTCGACGAGGCCCGGCGTGTTCACGATCGAGATGCCGTGCTTCGCGGCGAGGCCCGACCGCGGCTGCACGTAGCCGGCGTAGCCGTCGGGGATCGCCACCGCGAGCCCGGTCGGCACGAGGGCCCGCGCGCCCGGGGCGAGCTCCACCCGTTCGCACGAGGCGAGGTCCATGCCCGCGTCGCCCGCGTACGCGCGCACCGGGACGACCGCGCCCTCGCGCACCCGCTTCACCGGCAGCTGCATCACGCCGACTCGCGCTGCGACCGCGACTCCGCGACGAGGTACGGCGCGAACCGCCTCAGCTCGCGGCGCGGCAGTCGCGCGACGACGAGCACGCCGTTCTCCGTGTCCTCCCGCTCCTCGATCGGCGTGCCGAGCGCGTACAGCTCGGCGAGGCGGCCGCCGTCGGCGTACGGCACGAGGAGCCGCACCCGCTCCCACCTGTCCTCGAAACGGCGGGCGAGCTCCGCCTTCAGCTCGTCGAGCCCCTCGCCCGTCAGCGCCGACACGTGCGGCGCGTCGGGAAAGCGGTTCGCGAGCCGGCGGCGACCGAGCGGGTCGACGCGGTCGATCTTGTTCACCACGACGACGACCGGCAGCTCGCCGGCGCCGATCTCGTGCAGCACGTCGCCGACCGCATCGCGCTGACGATCCTGTTCCTCGTCGGACGCGGACGCGTCGATCACGTGGAGCACGACGTCTGCGACGAGCGTCTCCTCGAGCGTGGACGCGAAGCCCTCGACTAGGTGGTGCGGGAGGCGGCGGATGAAGCCGACCGTGTCGGTGACGAGATACCGGCGTCCGTCGTGCTCGAAGCCACGGGTTGTCGGGTCGAGAGTGTGGAAGAGCTGGTCCTGCACCGACACCTCGGCGCCCGTGAGCGCGTTCAGCAACGTCGACTTGCCGACGTTGGTGTACCCCGCCAGCGCGACCGTCGGCGTCTCGTTCCGCTGCCGCTCCTGGCGGCGGGTCGCACGTTGTTTCGCGAGCTCCTTCAGACGCCGGCGAAGCACGGAGATGCGGCGGCGCGCCGTGCGCCGGTCGCTCTCGAGCTGCGACTCGCCGGGGCCGCGGGTGCCGACGCCGCCGCCGAGCCGCTCGAGGTGCTGCCACATCCCCCGCATGCGCGGCAGGTTGTACTCGAGCTGGGCGAGCTCGACCTGGAGCTTGCCCTCGGCCGAGGTGGCGTGCTGGGCGAAGATGTCGAGGATCAGCTGCGTGCGGTCGATCACGCGCGTATCGAGCGTGTTCTCGAGGAACCGCTGCTGCGCGGGATCGAGCTCGTCGTCGACGAGCAGGCTCTCGGCGCCCGCCTCCTTAAACCGCTGCTTCAACTCCTCGAGCTTCCCCTTGCCGACGTACGTGCGCTGGGCGGGACGGCCGCGATGCTGCACGACGGAACCGACCGGTTCGACGCCGGCCGTGCGTGCAAGCTCGCGCACCTCCGCCAGCTCGTCGTCTGCATCGACCCCCTGGGCCAGCACGGCGAGGACGAAGCCGCGCTCCGGCTCAGTCATCCGCTCTCGGCGTCGGCAAAGCCGGCACCTTCGCTACTTGCGAGGCTCCGTCGAGCCTACGCCTCGGGGTCCGTGGGATCATCCGGCGCATCATGCCACTGGCGGAGCGGACTCTCGAACTCGTCAACATCCCCTCGGAGTCCCGGAACGAGGGCGAGCTGTATGCCTACGTCCGGGCCGCGGTGCCGCTCCCGCTCGTCCATGACGACGGCGACTCGCTCCTCTTCGCGAGGCGTGACGGCAGGCCGCTTGTCCTGCTCGCCGGGCACCTCGACACGGTGCCCGCGCAGGGGAACTTGCCGGGGCGGATCGAGGACGGCGCCGTCGTCGGTCTCGGCGCGAGCGACATGAAGGGCGGGCTCGCAGTGATGATCGAGCTCGCCCGGTGGGCACGCGAGACGGCGCTCGCGTACGACGCCGCGTTCCTCTTCTTCCCGCGCGAGGAGCTCGGCCCGGCCGAGAACCCGCTGCCGGACGTGTTCGCCGCGACAACGGTCGTCGACGAGGCGCAGCTCGTCGTCTGCCTCGAGCCGACCGACAACACGCTCCAGCTCGGGTGCCTCGGCAACCTGAACGCGCGCATTGTCTTCGAGGGACGCGCCGCGCACTCGGCGCGCCCCTGGCTCGGTGTGAACGCGATCGGCCTCGCGCTCGAGGGCCTGCTTCCCGTGCTCGGGAGCGAGCCGCGCGATGCCGAGGTCGGCGGCCTCGTCTTCCGCGAGGTGATGTCCGTCACGGAGCTGCGCGCCGGGATCGCGTCGAACGTCATCCCGGCACGAGCCGAGGCGAACGTCAACTTTCGCTACGCGCCCGACCGAACCCCCGAAGCTGCGGAGGCTCGCATCCGCGAGCTCTTCCCGGCGGCCGAGATCGTCTCCAACTCGCCGGCTGCGCACGTCGCCTCGGAGTCCGAGCTCGTCCAGCGGCTGAGGGCCGCCGGTGAATTCGACCTGCAGCCGAAGCAGGCCTGGACGAACGTCGCCGACTTCGCCGCCCGCGGCCTCGACGCCGTCAACCTTGGGCCCGGCGGCACGCGCCATGCCCACACCGCGGACGAGCGGGTCGAGATCGCCGAGCTCGAGCGGACCTTCGCCGCGTTGCAGCGGTTCCTCACCGGTACCGTCTGATCGATGCGGCTCTCGCCTGTCCTCGCCGAGCTCGCGCAGTACCCGTTCGCGCGCCTCGACGACTGGAAGGCCGGGGCGGCTGCGCGCGGCGTCGAGCTGATCGACTTCGGCATGGGTGACCCCCGCGAGCCGACGCCCGCCTTCATCCGGGAGGCGCTCGTCGCATCCGTCGACGAGGTGTCGTCGTACCCGCGCGCGGTGGGGCTGCCCGGGCTCCGGGACGCGATCGCGGGCTGGATCGAGCGACGCTTCGGCGCCGCCGTCGATCCGGCGACCGAGATCGTCCCGACGCTCGGCTCGAAGGAGGCGATCTTCTCGTTCGCGCAGGTCGCGCTCGGCGAGAAGCGGGCCGTCGCGATTCCCGAGCCCGCCTACCCGGTCTACGAGCGCGGCGCGCGCTTCGCCGGCGCCTCCGTCGTGACGGTTCCGCTCTCGGAGCGGAGCGGCTGGCTGCCCGACCTCGATGCGTTCGCTGCCTGGGACGAGATCGCGCTCTTCTGGACGTGCTATCCGAACAACCCGACCGGCGCGGTCGCTCCGCTCTCGTTCTACGAGGAGCTCGCCACGCGGGCGCGCGAGCACGGCTTCCTCCTCTGCTCGGACGAGGCGTACTCCGAGCTCTGGTTCGACGAGCCGCCGGTCTCGGCGCTCGAGCTCACCGATCGCACGAACGTCGTCGTCTTCAACACGCTCTCAAAGCGATCGTCGATGACCGGGTACCGCTCCGGGTTCGTGTGCGCGCCCCGCGAGATCTGCGACGCGCTACGGGCTTTCCGCCCGACCGTGGGCACCGCGCCCCAGGAGTTCGTGCAGCGCGCGTCGATCGCCGCCTGGTCGGACGAGCGGCACGTCGAGAACGTGCGCGACGTCTACCGGCGCAAGCGCGACGTGATCCTCCCGGCTCTCGAGGCGAAGGGGCTGCGGCTCGCCGGATCGGAGGCGACCTTCTACCTGTGGCTCGACGTCAACGGGCCCTCGATCCCGTTCGCGAGGGCGCTGCTCGAGCACGGCGTCGTCTGCGCGCCCGGCGCGTTCTTCGGGCCGGCCGGAGAGGGCTACGCGCGCTTTGCGCTCGTGCCGACGCAGGAGCAGTGCGAGCGCGCCGCCGGGATCATCGGAGACGTGCTGTGAGCGACACCGAGGCAGTGATCGCGGCGCTCGACCGCGGCGAGGCGCGCGTCGCCGAGCCGGACGGCGACGACTGGCGGGTCAATTCCGACGTCCAGGCCGCGATCCTCGACTACTTCCGCCTGCGGCAGATGGAGCCGCACGAGGTGGGTCCCTTCGAGTACCACGACAAGATCCCGCTCAAGACCGGGTACGACACGCTCGACGTGCGCGTCGTGCCGCCGGCGACGGCGCGCTACGGCGCATACCTCTCGCCCGGCGTCGTGCTGATGCCGTCGTACGTGAACATCGGCGCCTGGGTCGGGCCGAACACGATGGTCGACACCTGGGCGACCGTCGGCTCGGGCGCGCAGATCGGCGCGAACGTCCACCTGGCGGGCGGGGTCGGCATCGGCGGCGTGCTCGAGCCGGCGGGCGCGCGGCCGGTGATCGTCGAGGACGGCGCCTTTCTCGGCTCGCGCTGCATCGTCGTCGAGGGTGTGCGCATCGGCCGCGAGGCGGTGATCGCCCCGAACGTGACGCTCACGGCGTCGGTGCCGATCATCGACGTCACCGGGTCGGAGCCGGTCGAGCA
>JAICYG010000012.1 GCA_025934335.1 Thermoleophilia bacterium
AGCACGCCCGCGCGAGTCCGCTCGTCGAGACGCTCGACGGCATCCGGGTGCGTCGGTTCCCGAATCTCTCGAACGAGCTGGCGTGGCGGACGAAGAAGTACCTGCCGCGGGGGCTGTTCACCGCGCTGCTCCGCGCCGCCGGCCGCTACGACGCGCTCCACGTCACCGACACGCGGACCTACGTCGCGGCGTCGGCGTTGGTCGCGTCGTCGGCCCGCCGCCGGCCGCTGGTCGTTTCGGCCTTCGGATCTCTCCCGCGCTCGGCGGGCGTTCGCGGAGCCGTGAAGGACGCATACGACCTCGCCTTCGTTCGGCCGATGCTGCGGCGCTCGCCGCTTCTGCTCGCGCAGACCTCGCATGAGGCGAGCCTGTACGAGGAGCTTGGCGGCAGACCCGAGGCGATTCGCCTCGCACCGCTGCCGCTTCCGCCCGTTCGGCCGCCGAAGCCCGGCGCGTTCCGCGCGCGCCACGCGCTCGGTGACGGGCGCCTCGTCCTCTTCCTCGGTCGCATCAATCGGCTGAAGGGGCTCGACCGCCTGATCGAGGCGCTGGAGCCGCTGTTGGGTGAGGAGACGACGCTTGCAGTCGTCGGCCGCGACGACGGGGAACTCGTCGAGCTCGAGACGAGGTTTTCGCGGCTCTTCGCGGACGGCCGGGTCCGGTTCCTGGGTCCTCTGTATGGCGACGAGCGGTTTGAAGCGTATGTCGACGCCGACGTCTTCTGCCTGACGCCGACGCACTGGGAAGAGACGTCGGTGGCGTCGCTTGAGGCAGCCGCCTGCGGGACACCGGTCGTCGTGACCGAGCAGGCCGAGATCCCGGGCCTGGCGCCGGAAACGGGAGGCTTCGTCGTCCCGCTCGAGCAGGACGCGATTCGAGCGGCAGTCGAGGCGGCGCTCGCCGACCCTGCGCTCGGAGCGCGCGCGCGCCGGCACGTCCTCGCACAGCACGACCGCGACGCTGTCGTCGCGCAGCTCGAGGGCTACCTGCTCGCGCTCTGAGCCGCGGCGACGGCTTCGCCGATCTCAGCGTCGGAGTGGTCGGCGGAAAGCGGCAGGCTCACGACCCGTTCTGTCAGCGTCTCGGCGACGGGGAACCCTCCCGGTGCGTCGAGCGCCGTGTATGCAGGCTGCCGGTGCACCGGCGTCGGATACTGCACCGCTGTCCCGACTCCGGCAGCCTCGAGCGATGCCCGGAACGCGTCGCGCCGCTCGGCCTGGACGACGTAGAGATGAAAGACATGCTCTGCACTCGGCGCGACAGCCGGCGTGACGAGGTCGCTCGCTGCGAGGAGCTCGCCATAGCTTGCTGCTAGTTCTCGCCGCCGACGGTTGGCGTCGTCGAGGTGGGGCAGCTTCGCCCGGAGAACCGCCGCCTGCAAGGCGTCGAGGCGCGAGTTGAGGCCGTGTAGAACATGCTCGAACCGTGTCCGCTCGCCGTAGTTTCGGAGCAGCCGCGCGCGCTCTGCCACCTTCTCGTCCGAGGTGACGACCGCGCCGCCGTCACCGACCGCGCCGAGGTTCTTGGTCGGGTAGAAGCTGAACGCCGCAGCGACACCGAACGAGCCCGCACGCCGGCCGTTCCAGCGAGCCCCGTGGGCTTGCGCGCAGTCCTCGACGAGCAGCACGTCGGCGCGCTCGGCCAGTGCCGCGAGTGCGGTCAGGTCGGCGGGTTGCCCGTACAGGTGAACCGGCAGGATCGCACGCGTCCGCCTGGTCAGCCGGCGCTCGACCTGTTCCGGGTCGAGCGTGTACGTGGCGGGATCGACATCGGCCAGCACGGGGATCGCGCCCGCCCGCTCGACCCCCACGATCGTCGGGATGCACGTATTCGGCGCCGTGATGACTTCGTCGCCGGGGCCAACCCCTGCTGCCGCGAGCGCGATCGTGATCGCGTCCGTGCCGGAGGCGACCCCGACGGCGAACCGTGCCCCGCAATACGCGGCCAGTTCCTCCTCGAACGCCTCCACCTCTTGGGTGAGGATGAAGCGTCCGGAGGAGAGGACGCGCGCGATCGCGGCGTCCAGCTCGGAGCGGAGCCGCTGCGTTTCGCGGGTCAGGTCGAGGAATGGGACCGTCACTCAGCCGTCCCAGTAGTGGCTGCCGTGGGCGTTGTAGTACTCGAGCGTGCGAGCGACGCCGTCGGCGACCGGGACCTGCGGGTTCCAGCCGAGGTCGCGGGCGATCGCCGAGTAGTCCGCGTAGAAGTCGCCGATGTCCACCGCCTTCCGGTCCTCCGGGAACGAAATCGTCCTCACGCTGCCGGAGCCCGCCGCGCGCACCACCACGTCGGCCAGGTCGCGCAGCGAGATCGGCGGCGGCCCGCCGAGGTTGTAGACATGACCGGTCGACTCGTCGCGCTCCGCCGCGAGAAGGAAGGCGTCGACCGCGTCGTCGACGTACGTCAGGTCACGCAACTGGCTGCCGTCGCCGTAGACGAGGATCTCGTCTCCTTGCAGCGCGCACCGCAGCCAGATGCCGAGGAACGTCTGCCGCGCGTCGCGCACGCGCATGCGCGGGCCGTACGTGTTCGTGAGGCGGAGTACCGCGGTGCGAAGACCGTAGACCTCGCCGTAGAGCAGGTGATACCACTCGCCGGCCGTCTTGTTGATGCCGTTCACATCGACCGGGGCAATCGGGTGCGCCTCGTCGACCGGAAGCCTCCGAGGACGGCCGTAGATCTGGCGCGTGCTGGCGAAGACGACCTTGACAACCGGGTTCTCGTGGCGGCACGCCTCGAGGATGGAGAGTTGGCTGCGCGCGTTGATCTCGAGGTCGGTGTAGGGGTCCGTCATCGAGTCGAGGTGGCTCGTCTGGCCGGCGAGGTTGAAGACGACGTCCTGGTCGCGGACGAGGACGCGGAGGCTGTGCTCGTCCCGGACGTCCGAGATGTTGACGCGAACACGGTCTTCGATTCCGGCGATGTTGTAGAGGAGGCCGCCGTACTCCGGCACCAGGGAGTCCACGAGCACGACGTCCGCGCCGAGGTCGACGAGCCGCCGAGCCAGGTTCGAGCCGATGAACCCGAGGCCGCCCGTGATCAGGACCCGTTTACCGTCGAAGCTCATCGGAGGCGGCCTTCGAGGATCTCCGCGAGCTCGCGCATCCGGACCGCGTAGGTGTGATCCCGGAGCGTTCGCGCCTGACCGGCGGCCGCGATCTCCCGGCGCGCCTCCTCGTCGGCCAGCAGAGCCTGGACCTGTGCGACGAGATCATCCGCGTCTCGGTAGGCGACGACCTCGCTCCCGGGCTCGAAGAGGTCCGCCAGGTTCGCCTTCGAATCCGTCGCGAGCAGTGAGCCGACACCCGTCGCTTCGTAGAGCCGCATGTTGTTGGCATATTCGCGCGCCACGCCGATGTGCCTGTTGAGGACGACGCGCGACGAGGCGAGGACACGAAACATGTCGATGCCCCATGCCTCGCCCCGGTACCGCCGCCGCAGCGGCGACCACGGCGGCCGGCCACGCAGGTCATAGCCCCAGAACTCCACGGGAAGTCGCCGCGCTGCGCGAGCGAGCGTCGCGTTCCCGCGGCGGTGGCGGATGCCGTTCAGCGCTCCGACGAAGGACACATCGTGCTCGACTGGCACGGCACCGAGCCGCTCGAGGACCCGTGGGTCGAAGCCGATCCGAAAGTATTCGGCGTCGACGCCGGATGCGCGGAACTCCTCGACGAAGTGGGGAAACGACGTGAGCAGGAGATCGAACATTCGGAGCCGCCCGACCGGAGGCGCCTCGCTTGCGATCTGCCCGGCGACGAACGTCCCGCTGCGCTTGAGCGCATCCATCTCGGTGTCCGAGAGCACGTGGAGGTTCTGCAGGTAGACGACGTCGGGTTGGAAGTCCTCGACCTGGGCGAGGAGCACCTGCTCGCCGACCGCCGCCACCTCGTGCTCGCGTGCCCACGCGCGCTGGAGCGGCTCGCAGTTGACGATCACCTCGTGCGCCGGGTGTCCGATCTCGCCGAGGAAGTGCGAGTAGGCGTCGGCCGTGCCGAAGAACGTGTCCATGAGCGCTCGCCATTGCGCTTCGTAGGGGCGTTCCGCGAGACCGGGATCCCGGCCGTAGTGCGAGCGGAGGAACGCCTCGTAACAGGTGTCGACGATGAGCACGCGCATGGCGCGCAGCGAGGCTATCTACACTCGCCGCGTGATCGTTGTGGTCGTCCTCTTCTGGCTTTCCCTCGCCGCCCTCGCCTGGACGCACCTGGCCTATCCGGCGTTCGCCGCGGCTCTCGCGCGCGCCCGGTCCCGCCCGGTCGCGAAGGCGGACACCGAGCCTCTGGTGACGATCGTGGTCGCCGCCTACAACGAGGAGACGGTGATCGCACGGCGGGTTGAGAACCTGCTCGAGCTCGACTACCCGCGCGAGAAGCTGCGGATCGTCGTCACGTCGGATGCGTCGACTGACCACACGGAAGAGATCGCGCTCCAGTACCCCGGGGTGACCGTGGTCACGAATCCCCGCGGCGGAAAGGTGGCCGCCCAGGACCGTGCGGTGCGGCAGGCGAGGTCGGAGATCGTCGCGTTCTCCGATGCCAACTGCACGTGGTCGCTGGACGCGCTGCGGAAGCTCGTCCGTGCGTTCGCTGACCCCGACGTCGCGTACGTCTGCGGGCAGCTGCGGATCCTCGACGCGGAAGGCTCCAACAGGGAGGGCCTCTACTGGCGTTACGAGATGGGCGTCCGCGAGGCCGAGTCTCGGCTCGCGTCGGTGACCGGGGGCAACGGCTCGATCTACGCAGTGCGCCGTTCGGACTACGTCGAGGTCGACCCGCGCTTCGGTCACGACCTGTCGCTGCCGTACCTGATGGTGCAGCGTGGGAGACGCGCGGTCTACGAGCCGGGGGCGCACGCCTTCGAGAAGCCGACGCCGACGAACGAGACCGAGTACCGCCGCAAGGTGCGGATGTTCGAGCACTGCTGGCTGATCGTCTTGCGCGGCAGGATGCTGCGACGGCTCGGCTTCCTCTACGGGCTCGAGATCCTCTCGCACCGGCACCTCCGCTACGCATCCGGGATCCTGCACGTCATCCTGCTCGCGACGTCGATCGCCCTCGTCGCCCACGGCTGGGTCTACGACGTCGTTCTCGCGGCTCAGCTCGCGCTGCTCGCCGCGGCCGCGGCCGGACTCGGCATCGCGCGCTACTACGTCCTGATCACGTGGGCGACCGTTGTGGCCCTCTGGAACTACCTGCGGCGTGGTGTCCCCGCGAACTGGGAGCCACTCCGTGAATAGGGCGCTCGACGTGGTGATCGCCGGCGCCGGCCTCGTGGTCGCGAGCCCGCTCCTCGCGGTCGGAGCGCTCGCCGTCAAGGTCGAGGACGGTGGCCCCGTCCTCTACCGGCAGACGCGTGTCGGCAAGGACGGAGCCGATTTCGAGCTCCTGAAGCTGCGCACGATGATCGTCGGAGCCGAGCAGCAGGGCGCCGGTTACGCCGTCGACCGGGGCGATACCCGGATCACGAAGGCTGGCCGCCTGCTGCGCCGGCTCTCGATCGACGAGCTGCCGCAGCTCTGGAACGTCGTCCGCGGCGACATGTCGATGATCGGGCCACGCCCGACGCTCCGCTACCAGGTCGAGCAGTACGACGAGCGCCAGCTGCACCGCCTCGACGTGAAGCCCGGCATCACCGGCTGGGCGCAGATCCACGGCCGCGCTGCGCTTCCCTGGGCCGAGCGCATCGAGCTCGACCTCTGGTACGTCCGTCACCGCGACTGGAAGACCGACCTGCTCATCCTCCTGCGGACGCCGCTCGCGCTCTTCGGCGGCACGTACAAGGGCGCCACCGGCGGCTGGAAGCCCCCCGCGGCGTAGCGGCGCCTTCACGCCCCCGCTGTACCCTCAGAGGCCGTGACGGCGGTCATCTTCACCTGCGCGGGGCAGCGCGTCGACATCGTCACCGCGTTTCGCCGCGCGGGTGCGACTGCGATCGCAGCGGACGTCGACCAGCTCGCGCCGGCGCTGTACCACGCCGACCACCGGGCGCTTGTCCCGCGAGTGGACGACTTCGGCTACGTCTCAGCGTTACGCGACCTCGTCGCGCTGCACGACGTCCGCCTGGTCGTTCCGCTGACCGACCTCGACCACGTCGTGCTCGCCCAGTCGCGCGACGAGCTCGCCCCCGCCGTGGTGCTCGTGCCGGACGAGGAGACGTCCGCACGGTGCGCCGACAAGTACCTCGCACACCTCTTCTTCGAGGAGCGCGGCATCGGCTCGCCGCCGACGTGGCTGCCGACGGAGCTGCCCGGCGACCTTCGCTTCCCGGTGCTGGTGAAGGCGCGCAAGGGCTTCGGCTCACGGCACATCTACCGCGCCGACAACGCCTCCGAGCTCGAGTTCTTCCTGCGCTACACGCGCGTCGAGTCGATGGTGCAGTGCGTCTGCGCCGGCGTCGAGTTCTCGGTCGACGTCTTCTGCGACCTCGACGGCCGCTGCGTGGCCGCGATCCCGCGAACGATGATCGAGTCGAAGGGCGGCGAATCGATCAAGGGCATGACGATCAACGACCGGGAGCTGATCGAGTTCGGTCGCGCCGTGGCCGAGGCGCTCCGCATCGTCGGGCCCGGGAACGTGCAGTGCTTCCGCGAGCCCGACGGCGAGCTGCAGGTGACCGACGTGAACCCGCGCTTCGGCGGCGGCTTCCCGCTGCCGACCGCGGCGGGCTCGCGCTACCCCGAGCTCGCGCTCGCGCTCGCGAACGGCGAGGCGCTCGAGCCGCGGCTCGGCGACTTCCGCGAGGGCGTCGTGATGACGCGATTCTTCTCGCAGGTGATCCTCGAGGAGGCGGAGGGCGCCCTCGAGCCGGTCCAGGCGGAGGCGGTCCCCGGGGAGGCGTGAAGCGGCTCGTCCTGCTCCTCGCCGGCATCGCCGTCCTCGCCGGTTGCGACTGGAACCGCGGGTCGGCACCGACGAACGACCGCGAGCGGGACGTGCCGGCGCAGCACGCCGCCGCATCGCGGCTGCATCGCGTGCAGGTGACGGTCGTCGACGGCGACACGAACAAGCGTCTACCCCGGGCGCGCGTGACGATCGGCCGCCGTGCCGCCGTCTCCGACCGCCACGGGGTCGCGCACGTGCCGCTCGCGCACCGCGCCGCACTCGTCACGACGGCGTCGAAGCGCGGCTACGCGACGCGGTCGGTCCGGCTCCAGTTCCGCACGCATCCGAAGTCGACGATCCGCCTCTACCGTCCCGCGCTGCAGTGGACGATGTACGGCGCCGACCCGCAACGGAGCCAGGCGCACTCCGCGCTCGACGTGCGGCCGCCGTTCCGGGTCGTCTGGTCCCGCGGCCTCGGCGGGCTCGTCGAGTTCCCGGCGGTGGTGACGGACGGGATCGCGTATGTCACCAACATGCGCGGCACCGTGCGCGCGCTCGACATGCGCGACGGCTCCGTCGTCTGGCGGCACGACACGCCGAACGGGAAGATGGCCGCGTCGCCCGCCGTCTGGGGCGACTTCCTCGTCGTGCACGGGATGGACGGGCACGTGTGGGTGCTGAGACGGAGTGACGGCCGACTGCTCTGGCATCACACCGTCGGCTCGCCGATCGAGTCGTCGCCGATCGCGCTCGGCGGCGTCGACGTCTTCGGCGCCTGGAACGGCACGGTGACCGCACTCGACCTGCGCACGCACCGCGTCCGCTGGCGGCGCTCTTTCGGCTGCAAGATCACCTCTTCGGCGGCGTACGCGTCCGGGACGATCTACATCGGCGACTACTGCGGCCGGCTCCTCGCGTTGCGCGCCTCCGACGGCGCGCTCCGCTGGTCACGGTCCGTGAACGGGCGCGTCTACGGCACGCCCGCCGTCGCCGGAGGGCGCGTGTTCGTCCCGAGCTCCACCGGCGACTCCCTCACCGCGTTCACGACACGCGGTGCCTACCTCTGGCGACGCCACTTCGGCTCGTACGTCTACTCGTCGCCGGCCGTGTCGGGCGGGCGCGTCTTCGTCGGCTCCTACAGCGGCGTCTTCTACGCGCTCTCGGCGCGGACCGGCGCGACACTCTGGGCGCATGGCACGGGCGGGCCGATCTCGGGTGCCGCAACCGTGGTCGACGACGTCGCCTATGCCGGCTCGTTCGCCCACCGCATCCTCGGTGTCGACACGCGCAGCGGCCGCGTCGTGCTCGACTTCCCGCACGGGCAGTACGTCCCCGTCTCCGGCGGCGGCGACCGGCTGCTCCTGCACGGCTACTCGCGCGTCTACGCGGTCGAACGGCGGTGAGGCGCGCGCTCCTCGTCGTCGCGGTGCTCGTCGTGCTCGCAGCCGTCGGCGCCGCGCTCGCCTGGTACCTGCATCTGAGAGACGCCTCGCGCGACGTGAAGGGATCGTCGACCGTGGAGTTCGTGACCACCCAGGCGGCGCCTCCGCCGCCGCCCGAGCCGGGCATCGCGTGGCCGACGTACGGCCACGACGCCGCGCGGCTGCGCTTCGGGAACGGCATCTCGCTTGCGCCGCCCTATCGGCGCCTCTGGACCTTCCGCGCGCAGAGCCTCGTCGAGTTCCCGCCTGCCGTCGGCTACGGCCGCCTCTTCTTCGCGAGCAACGGGGGCACGCTCTTCGCGATCGGGGCGAAGAACGGCAAGCGCGCGTGGAAGCGGCGCACGGGTCGCTGCGTCGCGGCCTCGCCCGCGCTCGACCGTCACGTCGTCTACGAGGCCTACCTGAACCGGCCGCCGTGCAACCGCAAGCCGAGCGCCTCGCTGACCGGCGAGGTCGTCGCCTACGCCGTCGGCACCGGCCGCGTGATCTGGCGACGCGAGATCGGCCCCTCCGAGTCGTCGCCGGTGGTCGCCGGGGGCGCGGTCTTCGTCGGCGACTGGGACGGGCGGGTGTGGGCGCTCCGCCGCCGGACCGGCAAGCCGTTCTGGGTGACGAAGCTGCACGGGCAGGTGAAGGGCGGCCTCGCAGTCTCCGGCAACCGCCTGTTCGTCGGCGACTACTCGGGGCATGTCTACGCGCTGAACGCGACGAGCGGGAAGGTGGTCTGGCAGGCGAAGGCGCAGCCGCGCTTCGGAAGCGCCGGCAACTTCTACGCGACGCCCTCCGTCGCGTACGGCCGCGTCTACGTCGGCGCGACGGACGGCAAGGTCTACTCCTTCGGTGCGGCGAGCGGCAAGCTCCGCTGGTCGCAGTCGACCGGCGGCTACGTCTACTCCTCGACCGCCGTGTGGCGCGACCGCGTCTACGCGGGCTCCTACTCGAAGCGGTTCTACTGCTTCGACGCCGCGACCGGGAAGATCCTCTGGCAGTTCCGGGCGAACGGCGAGATCTCCGGCTCGCCGACGGTGATCGCGGGGCGTGTCTACTTCGCGACGCTCGCACAGCGGACCTACGCGCTCGACGCGCGCACCGGGCGACTCCTCTGGACGTTCCCCGACGGCAAGTACTCGCCCGTCGTCGCCGATGCCGAGCGGCTCTACCTGACCGGCTACGCACGGGTCTACGGGCTCGTCGAGAAGCGCGAGCGGCCGAAGCCGCGCGGCGTCACGGCCGGCGAGCTCCGGCGAATCGCGCATCGGGGCGTAACGGTCAGGCAGTTCCCGACTGCCACCGCAGCGTCGACGCACGGCGGCGTGCAGGTCTGCAACGTCGTCCTGCGCAAGCACGGTGCGTCGCCTGCGCGCTTCTGGTCGGTCGTGCGGGCCGTGCAGAAGGCTTGCCGGAGCGCGGGCTAGGCTCCGCCGATGCGCTACGCGGTCACCGGTGCGGCGGGCTTCATCGGCTCGCACCTGGCTGAGGCGCTCGTCGCACGCGGCCACGACGTCGTCGGCTTCGACAGCTTCACCGACTACTACGACCCGGCGCTCAAGGAGGAGAACGCGCGCGAGCTCGACGTGCGGCGCGTCGACCTTGGCGCCGACCCGATCGATCTCGCAGGCGTCGACGCCGTCTTCCACCTTGCCGGGCAGCCGGGTGCGCGCAGCTTCGGGCACGTGTTCCCGGACTACCTGTGGCGGAACCTGCTCGCGACACAACGGGTCTTCGAGGCGGCTGTTGATGCGGGGGCACCGGTCGTGTGGGCGAGCTCGTCGTCGGTGTACGGCGACGCCGAGCGCTACCCGACACCCGAGGCCGTGCTGCCGCGTCCGAACAACCCCTACGGGGTGACGAAGCTCTCCTGTGAGCACCTGCAGGACACCTACGCGCGCGTGTTCGGGCTGCGCGCGGTCGCCCTGCGCTACTTCACGGTGTACGGGCCGCGTCAGCGGCCGGACATGGCGTTCGCGCGGATGGTTGCGGCCGTCGCCCGCGGCGACGAGTTCGAGCTGTACGGCGACGGCTCGCAGTCGCGCTCGTTCACCTACGTCGCCGACGTCGTCGAGGCGACGATTCAGGCGCTCGAGGCGCCGCCGGGGATCTACAACGTCGGCGGCGGCGAGGAATACACGATGCGGGACGCGCTCGCGCTGCTCGGTGAGATCGCCGGCAGACCGGTGCGCGTCCGCTACGGGCCGCCGCAGACAGGCGACAACCGCCGCACCAGGGCAGACACGACCCGGATCGAGCAGGCACTCGGCTGGCACGCAACCACGCCGCTGCGCGAGGGTCTCGCCGCGCACCTGTCCTGGGCTTCGGCTAGGGTCGGCACCGCATGACGGCCCCCCAACTCGACGCGGAGCGCGAGGTCGACCTCGCGCGCTGGCGCCGCGCCGTCGTCGCGCTCTGGTGGCTGCCGGCTGCCGGGCTCGTGCTCGGCGCGATCGTCGGGGTGCTCTTCTCGTTCCGCGGCGCGACGAACTACAAGGCGAGCGCGCTCATCTCGCTCGGCCAGCCGACTTCGCCGGGTGGGGCACTCGTCAACAGCTTCGGAACGAACCCGCGCGCCGTCTCGCAGATCGTGTCAGGCGCGGCGTTCCAGGCGCAGGCTGCCGCGCGTGCCGACATGCGCCCGAGCGCGCTTCGCGGTCACGTCTCGGTCGCGCAGGTCGGCTCGGCGACGGGCGCCGGCGCCGCCCGCTCGACACCGCTCATCTCGCTCACGGTCAACGGCAAGAAGCCGGGGCCGGTCTCAGCGGCCGCCAACGCCCTCGCGCACATCGTCGTGGAACAGACCACGGCGAGGTACGTCGGCGTCAAGATCGCGACGTTCAATGCGACTCTGAAAAGCGTCAACGACCAGATCACGTCCGTGAAGAAGCGGCTCGCGGTCACCGAGGCCGCGTTCAACGCGGCGAAGCACCTCGACCCGCTCCAGCAGCTCGTGATCGTCGGTCAGGAAGACAACGCCGAGACACGCCTCGGCAACCTGATCTCGCAGCAGGAGACGCTGCAGCAGCAGCTCGCGTTCGCAACGCAGGTCGAGAGCGCGAAGATCGTCGAGCCGGCGAAATCGGTGAAGGCGGCCGCTCACTCGCGCACCACGTCCCTCGTGATCGGCGCGCTGATCGGCCTGATCCTCGGCGCGATCGTCGCGATCGCCGGCGAGAGCCGCCTCCGCCGCGTGTAGGTCATGCTCGAGGGCAAGCGCGTCGCCGTTGTCGTCCCGGCACACAACGAGGAGGAGCTCGTCGTCGCGACGCTTCAGGGAATCCCCGGCTTCGTCGACCGGATCTACGTCGTCGACGATGCGTCGACCGACGCGACCGCCGAGCGCGCCCGCTCCGTCGACGACCCGCGCGTCGAGGTGATCGAGCACGACCGAAACCGGGGCGTCGGCGCTGCGATCGTCAGCGGATACAAGCGCGCGCTCGCCGAGCGCATCGACGCGACCGCGGTGATGGCCGGCGACAACCAGATGGATCCCGACGAGCTCGAGGGCCTGGCGCTGCCGGTGGTGCGTGACGAGCTCGACTACGCGAAGGCGAACAGGCTCTTCACTGGCAGCGCGTGGCGCCTGATCCCACGCAACCGCTACCTCGGGAATGCGATGCTCAGCTTCCTGACGAAGATCGCGTCGGGCTACTGGCACATCGCGGACTCCCAGGCGGGCTACACGGTGCTCTCGCTGCGCGTGCTGCGGCTCCTCGACCTCGACCGCATCTACACGTCGTACGGCTTCCCGAACGACATGCTCGTTCACCTGAACGTGTGGGACGCACGCGTGCGCGACTTCCCGTCACGGCCGATCTACGGGGTCGGCGAGCGGTCGGGAATCCGGATCCGGCGCGTCGTCCCGCGTATCTCGTGGCTCCTCTGGAAGGGGTTCTTCTGGCGGTTGCGCGAGAAGTACGTGATCCGCGATTTCCACCCGCTCGTCTTCTTCTACTTCCTCGGGTTCCTGATGAGCCTCGTCGGGCTCGTGCTCGGGATCGTCGAGACGGTTCTGCGGATCATGGGCCATGACATCACGCCGGCGACGATCGTGCTCGTCGCGTTGCTCCTCATCTCGGGGAGCCAGTTCACGCTCTTCGCGATGTGGTTCGATATGGAGTCGAACAAGGACCTCAGGTAGCAGCGGGAAAGCAAAGGGTTCGTAAGGATCGACCGTTCCCGTACGGGCGCCGCAGTACCATCGGGCGGATGCCGACGTCGGTGGTCACGGGGGGTGCCGGGTTCCTCGGCTCGCATCTCTGCGACCACCTCCTCGAGGACGGCCACCGCGTGATCTGCGTCGACAACCTGGAGACGGGGTCGCTCGAGAACATCGCGCACCTGCGGTCTGACGCGTTCGTGTTCCTCAACCACGACGTCACGGAACCGATCCGGCTCGACGAGGACGTCGACTTCGTCTTCCACCTCGCGGCGCTCGCCAGCCCCGTCGACTACATGCGGATGCCGCTCGCGTCGCTGAAGGTCGGCTCGTACGGCACCCACCACGCGCTGGGCCTCGCGAAGTGGAAGCGCGCCAGGTTCCTCATCTCCTCGACCAGCGAGGTCTACGGCGACCCGCAGGTGCATCCACAGCCGGAGACCTACTGGGGCAACGTCAACCCGATCGGCCCGCGCGGAGTCTACGACGAGGCGAAGCGCTACGCCGAGGCGCTGACGATGACGTACCACCATCAGCAGGGCGTCGACACCGCGATCGCACGGATCTTCAACACCTACGGGCCGAGAATGCGGCGGAACGACGGGCGGGCGTCTGTCAACTTCATTCACCAGGCGCTCGAAGGGAAGCCGTTGACGGTGTACGGAGACGGCTCCCAGACGCGATCGCTGTGCTACGTCGACGACCTGATCCGCGGCCTCCACCTGCTCGCGACGAGCGACGAGCACCTGCCGGTGAACCTCGGCAACCCGGACCACGAGGTGACGATGCTCGAGCTCGCGCAGACGGTGATCAAGGTCACCGGCTCGACGAGCGAGATCGTGTTCGAGGCGCTCCCCACGGACGACCCCCAGGTGCGCCGGCCCGACATCACCCGCGCGCGGCAGGTGCTCGGGTGGCAGCCCGAGGTCGACCTCGAGGAAGGCCTGGCGCGCTGGCTCTCAACGCTCGGTCGGGAGCCGGTGCGAAGCTAAGGGTGGGGCGTGCGGGGGTCATCGTTGCGGTCGTGGCAGCGGCCGTCCTGGCGACGGGTGCCACGCCGGGAGAGGCGTCGCGGTACCTCAGGGTCGGGATCTACGACGAGGCACAGACGCTGTACGGGCCGGTCGACGAGACCTTCCCGACGTTGAAGCTGCTCCACGTCCAGGAGATCCGCCTCAACCTCTACTGGGGCGGCAAGTACGGCGTCGCGAAAACGCGCCCTCGGCGCGCGACCGATCCCAACGACCCCGCCTACGACTGGGTGCTGTACGACCGCACGGTGGAGTACGCCGCGCAGTACGGCATTCACGTGCTCTTCTCGATCTTCGGGACGCCCGGTTGGGCGAACGGTGGACGTGCGGCGAACGTCGCGCCCACGCGCGCGACCGACCTGCGGAACTTCGCGCTCGCGGCGGCCACGCGGTACGGCGGCGGCTTCGCCGACGCCGAGGGCAAGACGATCCCGGCGGTCAAGGAGTGGCTCGCCTGGAACGAGCCGAACAACCCCGTCTTCCTGATGCCGCAGTTCAAGCGCAACGCGAAACGCTGGACGGTCGTCAGCGCGGTCGCGTACGCCAAGATCTGCACGGCGATCTTCAACGGCGTCCATGCGTCGATGACGGCGAACGAGCGCGTCGCCTGTGGCGGGACCGCGCCCCGAGGGAACAACAACCCCAACTCCGCGCGCCCGTCGGTCTCTCCGCTCGCCTTCCTGCGGGCGGTCAAGAAGGCGGGCCTGAAGAACTTCGATGCCTGGGCGCACCACCCGTACTACGCCGGTCCGAGCGACCAGCCGACGACGAAGCCGGTCACGGCGAAGGGCGCGCCGGCCACGGCGATCACGCTCGGGAACATCGGTGACCTGATCCGCGAGCTGACGCGCCTCTACGGCAACAAGCGCGTGTGGATCACCGAGTACGGCTACCAGACGAACCCTCCGGACTCGATCTTCGGTGTCACCTACGCGAAGCAGGCGGCGTATCTGACCCAGGCCTTCGCGATCGCACGCAAGAACCCGCGGATAGACATGATGCTGTGGTTCCTCCTCCGCGACGACCCGAACCCGAACGGGTGGCAGTCCGGGCTGATCACGTCCAAGGGCGCCCGGAAGCCGGCGTTCAACGCCTTCAGGAAGATGGCAGCGGCAGGCGCTGTTCGGTGAGCAGCTCTCGGTAGAGCCGGTCGACGTCGTCGACGAGCCGGTCGACGCGGTACCGCGGCACGACGAGCTCGCTGCCGGCGCGCCCGAGGCGCGCGCGGAGATCCGGGTCGGACGCAAGGGCTGCGAGCGCCCTCGCGAGCGCCGCGATGTCGCCGGGCTCGACGAGGATCCCGTCCTCGCCGTCCGTGACCACGTCCGGAACGCCGCCGACCCTTGTCGCGACGACCGGCCGCTGCGCCGCCAGCGACTCGATGGCGACTACGGGCGTTCCTTCGTTCGCAGACGGCAGGATCAACGTGTCGAACAACGCGTAGTACGGCCGCACGTCGCGCTGGTACCCGACGAAGTATGTGCTCTGCGCGATCCCGAGCTCGCGGGCAAGGGTCTCGACCATGACACGATCGGGGCCGTCGCCGACGAGCACCAGCGCCGCGTCGACACCGCTCGAGCGCAGCCCGTGGAACGCGTGCAGCACGTCGGGAACGCGCTTGATTGCGGTCATCCGCCCGATCCAGCCCACGACGAACCGCGAGTCGGTCAGGCCGAACAACGTGCGCATCGCGGCTCGCTCGTCGGCGGCGCCGAGCACACGCGACTCGAGGTCGATGCCGAGCCGGACGACGGCGAACCGCTCGGCCGGTGCCACGCCGAGCGCGACGAGGTCGTCGCGGACCTGCGGCCCGACGGCGATCAGCCTGGTCGTGTGTCGAGCGAGCAGGCGCTCCGTCTCGCGGAAGAACCGCGTCTGCAGCGGGCCGAAGTACCCGCGGAGGACGTGACCGTGGAACGTGTGGACGATCACGGGCGGCCTGGCGTCACCGGCGAGAAGCGCTGCGGTGCGGCCGACGGCGCCCGCCTTCGCAGTGTGCGTGTGGAGGATGTGGGGTCGGACGCGTCGGATCTCCCGCACGAGCCACGCGATTGCCGCTGCGTCGTATACGGGCGAGACCTCGCGGTGGAGGCTCGCTACGGTGACCGGCTCGACGCCGAGCGCGTCGGCGACGTAGGCCATCGTGTCCTCGCCACGCGCGAGCTTTCCCGAGACGAGCGTGGTCTCGTACCCCCGGCTCTCGAGCCCTTTCGACAGGTACGAGACGTGCAGCGCCGGCCCGCCCATGTTGAGCCGCGCGATGACGCGCATGATCCTGACCGGCTCAGGCAAGGGCGGCGATGGTGCGGCGGAGGCCTTCCTCGAGGTCGACCGTGGGTTCCCACCCGAGCACCGTTCGGGCCGCGGTGATGTCCGCCCACGAGTCGCGGATGTCGCCGGGCCGCGGCGGCTCGAACTGTCGGTGAACAGGCCGACCGAGGATCGCGCCGATCGCGTCGGCCACCCGGTTCACGCTCACGGGCGCGCTCGCGGCGACGTTGAAGATGCGTCCGTTCGCGCCGTCCGCGGCTGCGGCGCGAACGGTGCCCTCGACCACGTTCTCGACGTAGGTGAAGTCGCGACGCTGCTCGCCGTCCCCCTCGATCCGCACCGGCGCGCCGCTTGCGATCGCCGTGACGAAGAGGGGGATGACCGCCGCGTACTGGGAGCGCGGGCTCTGCCGCGGGCCGAAGACGTTGAAGTAGCGCACCACGACCGACTCGAAGCTCTCGTAGACCCGAGCGAACGACACGCAGTAGCGCTCGGCCGCAAGCTTTGCGACGCCGTACGGAGAGAGCGGGTCCGGCGCCTGCTCCTCGGTCACCGGCAACTCCCTCCGCGTGCCGTACACGGAGGAGCTCGACGAGTAGACGACGCGCCGGACGCCTTCGTCTCGCGCCGCGAGCAGCACGTTGAGCGTGCCCTCCACGTTGACGGCGCTCGACGTGAGCGGGTCCTGCACGGAGCGCGGCACCGATCCGAGCGCGCCGAGGTGGAACACGACCTCCGTCCCGCGCACGGCGTTGTGCACGCGCTCGTACGACCGCAGCTCGCCCTCCACGACCTCGACGTCGAGGCCCTCCAGATTCGCGCGGTTGCCGGTGGAGAAGTTGTCCAGCACCCGCACCTCGTCGCCGCGCTCGAGGAGCGCGCGCACGAGGTTCGAGCCGATGAAGCCGCCGCCGCCGGTGACGAGGACCCGGGCCACGCGCGGCACCCTACCTGTGGCGCGAAACGCGACCTGCAGCAGGGGACGTCGCTGCGAGCCCGACGGCCAGCCAGAGCAGGGCGTCGATCGGGGTGCCGGCGAGCAGGCCGATGCCGGTGAACACGGCGAACGAGACCCACAGCCACCCGGTCGCCGCGAGGGAGAGGAGGCTTTGCCCCCGTGCCGCCCGGATCGCCGTGCTCGCGGCGGCGGAGAGTGTCGCAAGGAGGAACGCGAGCCCGACGAGGCCGAGGTCGGCAAGCGTCTGGATGACGCCGTTCTGGACACCCCAGGGGCGATCGCGTGAGGGAAATGCCGCAGCCGGCTCGTTCGGGAACCGCTCGTGCGCAGCCTCGAGCTGCGGCGAGAACGCGGCCGGCTCTCTCGATTCCTGCCAGCCGACCCCGGCCACCGGATGGTCCAGCCAGATGCGCAGACCGATGTAGCCGAGCAGCGTGCGGTGCGCATAGCTCTGGACGTGCGTGCGCGTTGCGTTGTCCTCCTTTCGAACTCCGACGAATTCGAGGAAAGCGGTGACCGCCGTGCCGCGGAGGACCACGGCCGCGCCCGCCACGGCGACCACCAGCGACGCGAGGGCGACGGTCCGTCGCACCGGCACGGCTTCCCGCCTGCGCACGAGGAGCCAGACGCTGACAGCTGCCGCGGCGATACCGCCGATGCTGTCGAGCGCCGCCGCCAGTGCCGCGCCCAACCCACCGGCCGCCGCAGCCCACCACGACCACCGTCGCCATCGTCCGAGGACGAGCGCGGTGAGAGCCGTGACGAGCACGACACCGGACACCGCGCCGAGCTCGTGGATCCCCACGTAAGACGGCTCGCGCTGCAACGGGCGCCGCCCCTCGAATTCGTCGAGTACCCCGAGGAACTGCAGGACGGCCACGAGCGTCAGGAACGACGACCAGACGAGGAGCGCGCAGAGTGGAATACGGGCGGACCCGGCGCGCCGGAGCAGGAGCGGCACCGCCGGTGCCAGCAGTGCGTACTCGACGAACTTGCCCGCACTGACGACGTGCGATCCGAGCGCGTATGAGGGATCGAAGCGACGCGCCCACGCAAGCGACGCGACGAGCCACGCCAGGAAGAGGACGAGCGAGAGCCAGACGGCGCGAGAGCGACGCAGCGGCTCCAGGCCGTCCCGCCTCGCGGACAGCGCTGCGGCGAGCACGATCGCGGCTATTCCGACGTCCGCCGCGGTCACGTCGACCGTTCCGACTCCGACGACCGGCTGGTAGCGCTTGTGCAAGAGGATCAGCGGCAGCGACACCGCGAGCACTACGGGGCCGAGCTCGCGGCGCCTCGTGTCGGACGCGGGAGCGGCCAAGGGACCTGACTATACTCGCCGCCTACACATGCCTTCCCGCGTCCTTCGGCGTCGTGCGGCGACGGCTCTGGGAATCTACGGGTCGGCTGTGATCGGCTTCTCGGCGACTGTTGTCGCCGCCCGCGAGCTTTCGAAAGCCGACTTCGCCCGCTTCGCTCTCGTGTTCGGAACGACGATCCTCCTGCAGCAGTTCGTCGACCTGACGATCGACGAGGTCGTCGTCAAGTACGGCAACAGGTACGCGGCGCGCGAGCAGTGGGGCCGCTTCCAGCGGTTGTTCAGGGTAGGACTGGTGATCAAGACGGCCGCCGGTGCAGCGGGAACGCTGGCGGTCGTCGGCGCCGCGCTGCTCGCGCCGTGGATCTGGACGACGCACGGGCTGCGAACCCCCATGCTCGTCGCGTCGCTCATCCCGCTCGTGCAGCAACCGGAGGGCATGGCGGGAGCGGTGCTGCTCGTCCGCAACCGGTACGACCTTCGCGGCCTGCTACTCCTGTGGTCGATGGTGCTGCGGTTCGCGGCCATCGTCGCCGGTGCCGCGCACGGGCTCGTCTGGCTCTTCGCTGCGGTGGTGGCCGCTCAGGTCGTCTCGATGCTCACCGTCGGCTCGGTCGCCCTCGCCGTCTACCGCCGCTACCCGTCGCCGCCGTCCGCGCCGCTCGCCGAGGACGCGCGCGAGATCCGTCGTTTCGCAATCCAGTCGACGCTTGCGTCGGGGCTCATGTCATTGAGGACGAGCCTGCCGACCTTGCTCGTCGGCGTCGTCGCCAGCCCGGCGCAGACCGCGAACTTCCGTGCAGCGCAGGCGCCTTCGACGGCGGCGGCGTCCCTCTCGGCACCCGCGCGGCTCGTGCTGCTCGCGGAGCAGACGCGGGACATCGAGCACGGGCGGCGCGACCGGGCTCTCAAGCTGCTCGGGCGCTACATACTCGCCAGCTCGATGCTGGCTTGCCTCGTGACCCCGGTCGTGTGGTGGGCGATGCCGACGCTGCTGCGCTGGATCTACAAGCCCAAGTACGTGGAGGCGACGTCCGCGTTCCGCGTGATGCTCCTCGCGGCGATGGTGCAACTCGTCTTCGCGTGGACGAAGTCGTTCCCGGTCTCGATCGGACGCCCGGGACTGCGTACGGTGGGCCAGGTCCTCGAGATCGCTGCGCTCGTCCCCGCAGTCGTCGTGCTCGGGAGTATCTACGGCGCCGCCGGCGCCTCCGGGGGAGTCCTCGCCGGCGCGGTCATGCTCGCCGCGTTCTGGTCGATCGCGCTCGTCCGGCTGCGCGTATGAAGGTCCTGGTCGTCTCGGGGATCTGGCCGCCCGACGTCGGCGGCCCTGCGAGCCACGCCCCGGACGTGGCCGACTGGCTGCATGCCCGGGGACACGAGGTGGAGGTGGTCGTCACCGCGGAATCGCAGCCCGCCGAGGAGTCGTATCCCGTTTGCTGGGTGCGGCGCGCGGCCCCGCCCGGCATCAGGCACGCGCAGGCGCTCGCCGCTGTCGCATCCCATGCCCGCCGCGCCGATGTCGTCTACTCGACCGGCATGTTCGGCCGCTCCTCGCTGGGGACGTTCCTCGCGGGTGCGCCGCTCGTCGTCAAGCTGACGGCCGATCCCGCCTTCGAGCGCGCACGCCGGTGGGGCCTCGTCTCGGGCGAGGTCACGGAGTTCCAGCAGAGGGGCGGAGGGCAGAGGAGCCGGCTGCTCCGCGCCGGTCGCGATCGAGCCGTCGGCCGCGCGGCGCACGTCGTGTGCCCGAGCGCCTTCATGCGCCGGCTCGTGCTCTCGTGGGGAGTGCCGTCCGAGCGCGTCGACGTTCTGCCGAACCCGGCGCCGCAGCGCGAGGAGGCCGAGCCGTACGACATCGGCGAGCATCCCGTGCTGGCCTTCGCCGGCCGGCTCACCGACCAGAAGAACCTCGATCTCGCGCTCGATGCGCTCCGCGACGTACGGCTCGTGGTAGCAGGCGACGGCCCGGAGAGAGAGCGCCTCGCGGCACGGGCGGGTGCGAACGTGACGTTCGCCGGGCCCCTGCCGCGGCGAAGTGCGCTCGGCCTGCTCGCCGCCGCCGACGCCTCCGTGCTGACGTCCGACTGGGAGAACTTCCCCCACGGCGTCGTCGAGTCGCTGGCGATGGGGACGCCCGTGATCGCGACGCGCACCGGCGGCGTCGCAGAGATCGTCCGCGACGGCGAGAACGGGTTGCTCGTCGGCCCGGGCGACCTCGTGGGGTTTCGCACGGCTGTAGAGCGCTACCTCTCCGACGACGCGCTACGCGAGCGCCTGCGCGCGAATGCTGCGCCGTCAGTCGCGCGCTTCGACCGAACTGCCGTCTTCTCGCGACTCGAGCGGATCCTGGAGCAGGCGGCCTCGTGACGCGCGCGCTGTTCGTGGCTCGCATGCGGTACCGCCTGCCGCTGTCGCCGACACTTCGACGCAAATGGGACGCGCTCGCGCGCGTCCTCGAGGTCCGCGTGGTCGCCTCCGGCAACGCCGGCGACGCCACCTTCCGCCTCCGGAATGTCAGCCGCTTCGACGGGCCGCTCTTCTGGTCGACGCTTCCACTGCGCATCCGCCGCGAGGCACGTGCGTTTCGACCGGACGCGATAGTCGCGCAGAGCCCCTACGAAGCCGCGGCCGCGCTGCTCGCGCGCACCGACGTCCGGGTGATCGTCGAGCTTCACGGAGACTGGCGAACGTTCGGCCGGCTCTACGGGTCGCGGGCGAGGAGGGTCGTCGCCCGCGTCGCGGACGCTGTCGGGACCTGGGCGGTGAGGCGCGCGGACCGCGTGCGCGCCGTCTCGCCGTACACCGCCCGGCTCGCCCGCGAAGTGGGTCGCGAGCCCGACGCGGTCTTCCCCGCGTTCATGGACCTCGAGGCGTTCGCCGCGCCGGTCCGCCCGCTACCGCTGCACCCGGTCGTGTTGTTCATCGGCGTCCTCGAGCCCTACAAGAACATCGACGGGCTCGCGGAGGCCTGGCGGCGCGCACGTCCCGCCGCGCACCTCCGCATCGTCGGCAAGGGCTCGCGGTCGGCGGTCGTCGAATCGCTCGTTCGTGACGGGCTGGCCACGTGGACGCCCGAGCTTCCGACGGAAGGCGTCGTCGACGCCCTGGACGAGGCGAGCGTGCTCGTCCTGCCGTCGCGCTCCGAGGGGATGGGGCGTGTCGTGATCGAGGCGCAGTTGCGCGGGCGACCCGTACTGGGGGCGAGCGTGGGCGGCATTCCGGACCTGGTCACCGACGGCGTCGACGGGATGCTGTTCGAGCCCTCGCCGGAGGCGATTGCCTCCGCGCTTCGCTCGGTGGAAGATCCGGCGCTGCTCCGGCGCCTGGCGGCTCGTGCCCGTCCGGCCGGAGAACGATGGCTCATCTCTCCCGACGACTACGCCGAGCGAGTGCGTGAGCTCGTGGAACGTTGAAGCTCGTCCTGATCACACAGCGCGTCGACTCGGACGATCCGGCGCTCGGCGCCACGGTGCCGATGATCCGGGCACTCGCGGAGCGCGCGGAAGAAGTCGTCGTGCTCGCCCTGGTCGTGCGCCCGTCCCGACTGCCGCCGAACGTGCGCGTCAGGGAGATCGGCGGCCGCTCCCAGCTCGTGCGAGGGCTACGCCTCGCGCTCGCGCTCGCGCCGGAGTTGCGACGGAGGCCCGTCGCGGTGCTCGCCCACATGTCTCCGATCTACGCCGTGCTTGCGGCGCCGCTCGCCCGGCCGCTACGCGTGCCGTTGCTGCTCTGGTTCACGCACTGGAAGTCGTCACGCGTCCTGCGACTCGCAGAGCGGGTTTGCACGCGCGTCCTGAGCGTCGACGTGCTCTCGTTCCCGTTCCGTTCGCCGAAGGTCGTCGCGATCGGGCATGGGATCGACCTGCGCTCGAGCAGGTGCGTCGAGCAGCGCGACGGCCCCCTGCGTCTCCTCGCGCTGGGGCGCACATCGCCCGCCAAGGGCCTCGAGACGATCGTCGCCGCGGCCGCGCAGGTCGACGGCGTCGAGCTCGAGCTGAGAGGCCCGTCACTCACGGAAGAAGAGCGTGAGTACCGGTCCCGTCTACCGCGCGTGGAGCCGCCGGTGCCCCGGACCGAGATCGGCCGGGTCTATGCGCGTGCCGGAGCCCTGGTGAACAACATGCGGAGCGGCGCCCTCGACAAGGTTGTCTTCGAAGCCGCGGCGTCGTGCCTGCCGGTGCTCGTCTCGAATCCGGGCTTCGCGCGGCTCGTGGACGGCATCGAGCCCCCACTCGCGTTCTCGCAGGACGATGCCGACGAGCTGGCCGAGCGCGTTCGGGGCCTCGTCGCCGCGGGGCCGGAAGGGCGGGCGCGGATCGGCAAGGAGCTACGCGCGCGCGTCGAGCGTGAGCATTCGGTCGAGCATTGGGCGCGTCGCGTGCTCGAGGAGGCGCGGTGACCGTCCTGCACGTCCAGAAGGTCTCGGGCGTCTCCGGCTCGGAGGCGCATCTGCTGTCGCTCCTGCCGTTGCTCCGCGCGCGCGGCTGGGACGCGCGCATGCTCGTCCTGCACGAGGGAGAGCCGGGCGCTCGGGAGTTCATGACGTCGATGCGGGCACGCGGCGTTCCGACCGAGGCGTGGCGCATGCGGCTGGATCTCGACCCGACCGTGCCGGCCCGTATCGCGCTGCGCTCGCCGCGGATCCTCCACACGCATCTCGTCCACGCCGACGTCCTCTGCCTGCCGGCCGCGGTGCGCGCCGGTGCCCGCGTCAGCACGAAGCACGGCTTCAACGAGTTTCGGGCCAACCGGGCGATCGCGGCGGCCGATCGGTTCGCGGCGCGCTTCGCCGACGCGCACATCGCGATCTCGCGCGGTCTGGCCGACTACCTCTCGGTGCGCGAGAGACTGCCGCGGGAGCGGTTCGAGATCGTCCACTACGGGATCGCCGCGGGGCCGGAGCCACCCGCGCCACCCGCGCCCACACGACTCGCTGCCGTGGGACGGCTCATTCCGATCAAGGGATTCGATGTCCTGCTGCAGGCATTTGCGGAGGCTCGCATGCGACGGCCCGACCTGACGCTGGAGATCGCCGGCGCGGGACCGCTCGAAGCGGAGCTGCGGGCGGCGGCGCCCGAGGGGGTCACGTTCCTGGGCCGCGTGAGCCCGGCCCGCGCGGTCTACGAGCGAAACGCGGTCGTCGTGGTCCCGTCGCGGGGCGAGGGGTTCGGGATGGTCGCGCTGGAAGCCGCGGAGCGCGGTCGCCCGGCGATCGTGTCCCGCGTCGGCGGCCTACCGGAGATCGTCGTCGACGGCGAGACCGGCCTCGTGGTCCCGGCGGACAGCCCGCACGCGCTCGCCGAGGCGATCCTCTCCCTGGCCTCGAGCCCCGGTCTCGCGAGCGCCTACGGAGAGGCGGCCCGCCGTCGCGCGCTCGAGTCGTTCACGGAGGAGGGCGCCGCAGCGGGGGTCGAGCGCGTGTACCGGTCGATTGCGGCCGCGCCGAGCAGCACGAGCAGGAAGTCGAAGGGCACGCGGTAACGCGTGGTCCCCGCGAACACCATCGCGGCGAGCGTGTTGTAGGCGCAAAGGAGCACCGCCAGGGCGACGAACAGCCTGTTCGCGCCGACCGCCACTCCCGCGATCGCCGCGAGGAACACAGGAATCGCCCAGACCGGCTCGACGACCCGCCGGGCCTCGTCACGCCACGTCCCCTTCCCCGGGCGACCCTGCGTCTCGTGGACGCGCGGGTCCCACAACAGCCGCGCCGACTGAGCCGCGAGCTTCGCCTTGCCGCCGGGATGGTGCTCGATGTACTGCGTCGCGAGATGCTCGAAGTAGCGCATCTGCGCGCACTCGTCGACGTGCGGGTAACGGCCGGTGGAGTGGAAGATCCCCGCCGCGTCCTCCGGCGTCGGCGGGAACGAGGATGGCTGCGGCACGTCGTCGATCCACTTCCCGCCGGCGAGCGTCTCGTACGTCTTCGGGTTGTTCGCTTTCCAGAGCGCCCGGGCGTCGGTGGTCAGCGCGAAGCAGCCGACGTGCACGTCGTTTCGCACGAGCCACGGCGTGACGACGATCGCCGCGGCGGCGACGACGACGATCGACGCGGCAATCGACCGTGACTCGACGAGCAGGAGTGCGGCGAGCACGAGCGGAAGAAGAGCCAGCCTCGTGTTGCCGAGGATCGCGATCCCGGCCAGCGCGCCGAGCAGTGCAGCGCCTGCGACCGTCGTGCTGCGCGAGACTCTGAGCGCCACGAGCACGATCGCGGCCAGCACGACCTGGTCGGTGATCTCCCGGTTGATGTGCACGTCGTGCCAGATCAGGTACGGGTTGAGGGTGGAGACCACTGCGGCGAGGAGCGCGAAGCGCGGCGCCACGATCCGGCCGATCAGGTAGACGAGCACTGCCGTAGCGGCCGCCAATCCGATCTGAGCGAGCCCGACGGCGAGCCAGTGACGTCCCAAGGTCGCGTAGATCGGTACGAGGAAGAAGCTGTAGAGCGGCTGTGTCGAGGCAGACGGGTGACCGGCGACGAAGCCGAACGTCCCGGAGTCCACGAGCGTTCGTGCGAAGTCGTCGCTCTTCTCCGTGTATGCCGTCAGGATCGACTGGCGCTCGGCGGCGAGCACCACGAGACGGGGAAGGACGGCGGCGGCGATCGCCACCGCGACAGCGACGTTCCGGGTCGGTGCGAAGATGCGCATCGTGGACGGACGCCTACGGTACGCGGTCGCTTCCTGCCACGTCGAGAGACCGCTTGACGACCGCGTCTGGGACGCCTTCGCACGGTTGCTCGAGCGCCGTCCCGGCGGGCTCGTGGTGACGCCGTTCCTGCGGCCGCCGGCGGAGGCAGCGGGCGAGCGGGAGGATGTGTGGCTCGAGCGCGCACGGCACGCGGCCGAGCTCGCGCCGCTCGGGCACCACACGCACTGGGGCGGTCCGAAGAAGGCTCGCCCCGCGGGAACGGTCGACGCCGCGGCGGTCGTGCGCGCAGAGGCCGAATGGCTGCGCGAGCGTGGCTTCGCACCGCGCTACTTCTGCGGCGGCGGCTGGTATCTGGACGAGCCGCTCGCCGAAGCACTGTCGAGCCTTGGCTACGTCGACTGCACCGCCACCACGTTCCGGCAGTCGTATCTCGCTCCGGACGCGCCACGCCTGCAGCTGCCGGGGCCGCGTCGGCTCCGCCTCGGTAGCGGCGCGTCCCTCACGGCGCTCCCCGCGACGCACAGCATCGGCATGCTCGCCCGTGGGTTCCACCGGCTTCCCGCTGCCGTGCACGTC
>JAICYG010000112.1 GCA_025934335.1 Thermoleophilia bacterium
AACGTGCCGATCGGCGTCGCGGGCCTCTTCTTCATCCCGGTCTTCGTCGACGAGTCGCGCGACACCTCGCACGAGCAGCGCCTCGACCTGCCCGGGCTTCTCACGTCGGCCGTCGGGCTGTTCGCGTTGACGTACGCCTTCATCGAGGCGAACGGCTACGGCTGGACGTCCGGCCGGATCCTCGCCGCCTTCGCGGTCGCGGTCGTCTCGCTCGTCGCGTTCATTCTGTTCGAGCGGCACCAGCGCATCCCGATGCTCGACCTGTCGCTCTTCCGCAACCGCACCTTCGGCGGCGCCAACGGCGCGATGCTCTTCGTCGGGCTCGCCATGTTCGGCACCTTCTTCTACGTCTCGCTCTACGTGCAGAACGTGCTCGGCTGGTCGCCTGTCGAGGCGGGCGCCTCGTTCCTGCCGATGACGTTCCTGATCATCGCGCTCGCGCCGCGCACCGGCGCGCTCGCCGACAGCGTCGGCTCGCGCTGGCTCGTCGGCGGCGGGATGCTGCTGCTCGCCGTGATGCTCTTCTACTACGGCTTCCTCGGCGCCGACTCGAGCTTCTGGACGCTGCTGCCCGCCCTCCTGATCGGCGGCATCGGGATGGCGATGACGATGACGCCGACGACCGCTGCTGCGATGAGCGCCGTCGCCGTCGACAAGGCTGGCGTCGGCTCCGCGGTGCTCAACTCGGCGCGGCAGGTGGGCGGCTCGCTCGGCATCGCCGTCATGGGCGCGATCGTCGCGTCGACGACGTCGAGCTCGCTGCGACAGGGCGACACGCGGCAGATCGCGTTCCTGCACGGGTTCCACGACGCGCTGCGGGTCGGATCGTTCCTCCTGCTCGCCGGTGCCGCGATCGCGGTGCTCGCGATCCGCAAGATCGACCATCCTCATCAGGAGCACGCGACGCTCGCCGAGCCCGCGTGACGCAGTCCCCCGCGAAGCGGCTGACGGCGGAGGCGCGGCGGCAGGCGGTGCTCGACACCGCCTGCCGCGTCTTCTCGCGCTCGAGCTACCGCGGCGCCACGACTGCCGAGATCGCTCGCGAGGCGGGGATCTCCGAGCCGATCCTGTACCGCCACTTCGGCTCGAAGCGGGACCTCTACCTCGCCTGCCTCGACGAGGCGTGGCGCGCGTTTCGCGCCGTCTCCGAGGAGGCGGTCGCGGCCGACCCCGAGCAGTCCCTCGGCGCGATCGCGGACGCCTACATGGCGAAGGGGCGGAAGCTCCGCGTCGTCGACCTGTGGATCCAGGCGCTGAACGAGGCTTCGGACGACAGGGTGATCGCCGCCGCGGTGCGCAGGCAGATCCGCGAGGTGCGCGACTTCTTCGCCGACGTGATTCGCGACGGCCAGCGCCGCGGCGTCGTTCACGCCGACCGGGATCCCGACGCGGAGGCCTGGATCTTCATCGCGGCCGGCCTGCTCGCGACGATCGACCGGCGCCTCGGCGGGCTGCTCGGCGACGACCTGGCGCGTGTCCGCACCGAGCGGCGACGCTGGCTGTTGGCGTAGGGAGTGGTGTCTGACACCTGAAGGTGTCAGACACGTTTTGCGGCCGGGGCATCGAGCCCCGGCCGCAAAAATGAGAAAGCCCCGGCTGCGGCACCCGGGGCTCTCCCTGGTCAGGCGGGCGCCAGTTGGGCGGATCCGACGCGACTCTGCGGCCCAGTCACAATCGGAGGTTGCCTCTGACGCTCCTCCCCCCGCACCTGCCTGGCGTCAAGCTCGGTGCAAGGTTGGCTCACTGTACGAGCCGTGTCCTCTTCTGTCAAGTAGCTAGGTCAAGTGATTTGCAATCTCGGTTATTGACCCGGTTTCTCCTGATTTTATCCCCTGTTCGAGGGACTGTCCTTTTCAGGGGATTGCGGAGCGGTCAAGTGTCGGGCATGCTGCGCTACGACGGATGACTCCTCGCGCCGCACGAGCGAGCACGACCCGCCAGGCCGCTCCGCGCATCCCGCGGCTCGGCGAACGGCTGCGCCAGCTGCGCGTGGCCGCCGGCCTGACGCAGACCGAGCTGGCCGGCGACCGCTTCTCGAAGGAGTACATCTCGCAGATCGAGCGCGGGAAGACCCGTCCGACCAAGGAGACGGTGGAGTGGCTCGCCCTGCGGCTCGCCGTCGACGCCGGCTTCCTCGCGAGCGGCGTCTCCGCCGACGAGCGGGCGAAGGCAGAGGCGATCCTCGCCCGCGCCGACGCGCTCTCGGAAGAGCACCGCTTCGACGAGGCGATCGAGGAGTACACGCGGTCGCTGCCCGCCGTCCTCGGCACCGGCGCCGCCGAGCTCCGCGTCCGCGCGCTGAACGGCGAGGCGATGGCGCGCGCCCAGACCGGCGACGTCAAGGCGGCGCTCGGGCTGCTCGCCGAATCCCGTTCGCTCGTCGAGTCGGAGCCCTTCACCGACGTCGACCGCGCCGACGTGCTCTACCGGCTCGGCGTCTGCCGCTACAAGCTCTCGAGCATCTCCACGGCGGTGGCGCTCTTCGACGAGGCGCTCTCGCTCGCCGACCGCTCCGGCCTGCCGGCCGACGAGCTCCGGCTGAACGTGTTCTCGTGGCGTTCCCGCTGCCACCGGCGCCAGCGTGACTTCGAGGCCGCGCGCGAGGACGTGGAGCGCGCGCTCGAGCTCGCCGAGTCGCTGCGCGACGCCCGTGCGCTCGCGCCCGTCTACTTCCAGGCGTCGATCATCGCCGAGCGCGACGGCCACTGGGTGCTGGCGCGTCAGTACGCCGAGAAGGCGAAGGCGCAGTACGAGGAGATCGCCGACCGCGGCAACGTGGGGCGGCTCCTGAACAACCTCGGGGCGATGGACTTCCTGCTCGGCAGCCCCGAAGACGCGATCGAGCGCTTCAAGCAGGCGTACGCGATCGCACTCGAGGTCGACCGCAGCGAGGATGCCGCCGGAGCGGTCTCGTCGCTCGCCCAGGTGCACCTGCGGACGGGTGACGTGAAGCGCGCCGAGGAGCAGGCGCGGCATGCGCTCGAGATCATGGGCGACCGCGAGGACATGCTCGACCAGATCGGCGCCGCCCAGCTCGTGCTCGGGCGTGCGCTGCTCGAACAGCAGCGGCTCGACGACGCCGGCCAGGCGTTCGGCGAGGCCGAGGACGCGTTCGCGAAGCTCTCCTCTGTCTCGCATCGCGCCGCTGCGTGGATCGCTCAGGGCGACCTGGCGACGAGGAGGGGCGACGAACGCCGGGCGGCGGTGCTCTACCGCCGTGCGGCCGAAGCGCTCCAGGACTTCCGGTTCTAGAGGAAGGAGGTGCTCCCTGTGGCAAGCAAGCTCGTTCTCCTGTTCCGGCGCTATCCCGTCGTGCTGGCCGTGCTGCTCGTCGTGCTCTCGTTGTTCGCGGCCAAGTTCGGCCATCCCGGCCTGAGCATGTGGGACGGCCCGATCTAGACGGCGGTAGCCACGCGGCTGTCAGGTGGGGAGCCGGCAGCACGCGCGACTGACCGGGGGGTCGGTCAGCCGAGGAGGACGCGAAGGTCGTGGAGGACCTGACGGGCCTTCACGGAGGAGTCGTACAGCACGCGCTCCTTGCCTGTGGTGTCGACGAGCGCGGTGTAGGCGACGTGATCCACGAGATCGGGCTTCGTCGAGACGGCGAGGACGTGCCACGCCTTCCAGACGCGGCGGAGCTCGCTGCGCGTGCCGATCAGGTACCGGAACTGCGGCACGAGGTGCATCCGGCGCTCGTACGCGCGGACGGCGGCGGCGGTGTCGCCTTTCGGGTCGACGCTGACCGCGAGCACGCGCACGCGCCCGCGCTGCTGCGCGCCGAGGTTGCGAAGCGCAGCGTTCAGGTTCTGCGTGATCAGCGGGCAGACGTCGGGGCAGTGCGTGTAGATGAACGTCACCAGCACGTAGCGGCCGCGCTGCGCGGCAAGCGTCACCGGGTTCCCGCGGGCGTCGTGGAGCGCGATCGGCGGCGCAGCTCTCGCCGGTGAGAGCTCCGTCCCGAGGAACCTGCTCGGCGGCTGCGTCGCGCTCGCCGGCTCCCCCGAAGCGGACGCGCCGCAGCCCGCGAGGAGCGCCGTCGCGAGCAGAGCGAGCACGGCGAGGAGCGGGCGGCGCATGACTCCAAGGTAGTACACCGCCGACCGTTTCCCGTTCAGGCGACGAGGGGAAACGGCGCCCGTGGCCGACCAGGGGAAATTCTCGCGCGCGGTCGAGGTGACGCGGGCCGCGCATCGCGGGCACCTCCTCCGCGTGCTGCGCGAGGTCGGCGTCGTCGGCGAGGTCGAGGCGACGCCGGAGGCAGCCCGGCGGTTTCGCGAGACGCTCGAGGGTCTCGGCACGACGTTCGTCAAGCTCGGCCAGCTCCTCTCCTCGCGACCCGACCTGCTGCCGGACGTCTACATCGACGAGCTGGGGAAGCTCGTCGACGACGTCCCGCCCGTGCCCTTCGCTGCGATCCGCGAGGTGATCGCCCGTGAGCTCGGCCTCGAGCAGTTCGCGACGATCGACGAGCAGCCGCTTGCGAGCGCCTCCATCGCGCAGATCCACCGGGCGCTGACGACCGGCGGCCGAGACGTGGTCGTGAAGGTGCGGCGCCCGGGGATCGAAGAGCAGGTCGAGCTCGATCTTTCCCTGTTCCGCCGCACCGCTCGCCTTGCCGAGCGCCGCTCGGGCACGGCGCGGCTCCTGCAGCTCCGCGCGCTCACGGACGAGCTCGAGCAGCACCTGCGCGCCGAGCTCGACTTCGAGGAGGAGGCGCACAACTCCGAGCTGATCGCCGAGGTGATCGAGGAGTATCGCGACGACCTGTTCGTTCCCCGTGTCGTCCGGCCGCTCGTCACGCCGGAGGTGCTGGTGCTCGAGCGGGTCGACGGCGTGAAGGTCGCGGACGATCCCGACCTCGAGCCGGAACGCGCCGCCCGGCTCGCCCGCGTGCTCTTCAGGGCGTACATCCGGCAGGTGACGGTGAAGGGCGTGTACCACGCCGATCCGCACCGCGGCAACGTGCTCCTGACGCCGGACGGCCGCCTCGCGCTGCTCGACTTCGGCCTGATCGGGCGGCTCGACGACGACACGCGCACGTCGCTCGCGCTGCTCCTGCTGGCGGTGGCGCAGAACCGCGCCGACGACGTCGCCGACCTGATCCTGTCGCTCTCGCTGACGACCGCCGACTCGGACGAGGCGGGCTTCGTCCACGACCTGCGGCGGAAGCTGCCGCGCTACCACTGGCGCCCGCTCGCGGGCATCCGCACCGGGGAGGGCCTCGCCGACCTGCAACGGCTCTGCCTCGAGCACGGGATCGCGCTGCCGACGTCGTTCGCGCTGGTCGGCAAGACGCTGTCGCAGGCGGAGAGCATCGCCCGCTCGCTCGATCCGACGCTCGACCCGGTGGAAGTGCTGCGGAGTGAGGGATGGAAGGTGCTGGCAGCCGAGGGGGAACGCCGCCTCGAGCCGAGCCAGGTGCTCGCATTCGCCTTCACGCAGCTCGTGCCGCTCGCGCGGATGCCCCGCCGGCTCGCGCAGCTCGTCGACAAGGTCGAGACGGGTTCGCTCAAGGTCGGCATCGCGCCGGTGCAGCTCGAGGACTTCGAGCACCTGCTCCGGTCGACGGCGAACCGCATCGGCGCCGCGCTGATCATCGCCGCGCTGCTCGTGAGCTCGGCGCTGATGGCGCGCGTCTCGCACGGCCTCGCGGTCGCCGGCTTCGTCGTCGCGTGCGTGCTCGCCGGCTACATGATCTGGCGGATCTTCCGCACGCCCGGCGGCCTCTGATCGGGCTAACCGACGCCGTCGCGGGCGCCGACGCGCTCGACGACGACCTGTGGGATGCGCGCGTTCGGCGAAAGGCGCAGGCACATGCGGACGATCTCGGCACAGTCCTGCGGCTGGATCATCTCGTCCGGTGAGATGCCCGACCATTCGGCCATCGGGGTGTCGACGAAACCCGGGCAGATCGCGACCGCCCGCACGCCTGCGACCTCGAGCTCGAGGTTCTGCGAGCGGGTGAGCGCGATCACGGCCGCCTTCGTCGCTCCGTAGACGGTGAGGCCGGGAGTCGGCGCCGTGCCCGCGATCGAGGCCAGGTTGAAGATCCAGCCGCGGCTCGCCTTGAGCAGCGGGATCGCCTCGCGCGAGACGAGCAGGAGGCCGCGCAGGTTGACGCCGAGCTGCAGGTCGATGTGCTTCGCCTGCAGCGACTCGACGGTCCCGGCGATGCCGAGGCCCGCGGAGTTGACGAGCACGTCCATGCCGCCGAAGCGCTCGCGATGCGCCGCGACGACGCGAACACAGTCCTCCTCGCTCGCGAGGTTCGCCGCCGCCGGCTCCGCGCCGAGCTCGGCCGCCGCCTGCTCGATCCGCTCCGGCCTGCGCGACGCGAGCGTCAGGTCGTAGCCATCGTCGCGCAGCATCCGCGCGATCGCGAGCCCGATGCCCGAGGAGCCGCCGGTGACGAGTGCGCTCGGCATCTTGCAACCGTAGAGGACTCGAGTCGGGAAGTGCGAATCGGCAGCGCAGTACGGCGTTCCTCTCCTGACGGCGGCGGCCCCCCGGCCGCCGCCGTCGTCTACGGTGACCTCGTGGTCAAGCTGACCGAGCTCGCGACGGCGGGCGGGTGTGCGGCGAAGTACTCTGCCGCGCGGCTCGAGGAGCTCCTGCGCGGCTTCGTGCCCGCGGAGGCCGAGAACCTGCTCGTGGGGCTCGACCCGGCGGACGACGCCGCGGTCTACCGGCTCGACGACGAGCGCGCGCTCGTCTTCACGATCGACTTCTTCCCGCCGATCGTCGACGACCCCGGCGACTTCGGCGCGATCGCCGCGACGAACGCCCTCAACGACGTCTTCGCGATGGGCGGAAAGCCCCTGCTCGCCCTGTCGGTCGCCGCGCTGCCCGAGGAGCTCCCGACCGACGTCGTGCGAGCGATCTTCGACGGCGCCGACGCCCAGGTACGGGAGGCGGGAGCCCTGCTCGCCGGCGGGCACACGATCCGCGACAGCGAGCCGAAGTACGGGCTCGCGGTCGTCGGAACGGTCGCCCCGGACGGCGTCTGGCCGAAGGCGGGCGCGCTGCCGGGCGACGCGCTCTACGTGACGAAGCCGCTCGGCACGGCGCTCGTGCTCGGCGGCGCGAAGCGTGGGCTCGCCGATGCGGCCGCGGCGGTTCGGTGGATGCGGACGCTGAACCGCGCGGCGGCCGACCTGCTGCGGCCGCTCGCGCCGAGCGCGGTCACCGACGTGACCGGCTTCGGGCTGGCGGGGCACGCGTACGAGATGGCGACGCGCAGCGGCGTCCGCATCCTGCTCGACGCGGAGCGGCTCCCGGCGCTCGACGGCGCGCTCGAGGCCGCCCGGGCGGGCGTCACGACCGTCGGCACGCGCTCGAACCGGGAGTACGCGGCGCTCGAGGTGGGCGACGTGGCGCCGGAGCTCGTCGAGCTCGCCCACGACCCGCAGACGTCGGGCGGGCTGCTCGTCTCGCTGCCGGCGGAGAGGGGGATGTCGCTGGAGGCCCAGTTCGCGGCGGCCGGCCTCTTCCTGGCGCGCGTTGGTCGCGTCGAGGACGGCGTCGGCGTGGGGCTACAGTGACGGAGTGGACGCCGTCGCCCAGCCGCTCGCGCGCCTGCGAGGGCTGTCGCTGTCCCCGGCCGGGATCCGCCGGCTGGTGGTCGGGAACGCGGTCGCTCTCGTCCTGATCGTCGCCACCGGCGCAACGGTGCGGCTGACCGGGTCGGGCCTCGGCTGCGAGCACTGGCCGGGCTGCGAGCCGCACCACTTCGAGCCGCGCAGCTACCACAGCTACGTCGAGTTCGGGAATCGGGTCGTCGCGTTCCTGACGATCCTGACCACGCTCGCCACCTGGCTCCTCGCGCGCGGCCACCGCCGGCTCGCCGCCGTCATCTTCGCGGGGACGCTGGCGCAGGCGCCGC
The DNA here is from genome assembly GCA_025934335.1 of Thermoleophilia bacterium. Taxonomy (GTDB): domain Bacteria; phylum Actinomycetota; class Thermoleophilia; order Gaiellales; family Gaiellaceae; genus PALSA-600. The sequence goes on from JAICYG010000112.1 coordinate 7,883, forward strand.
TCGGCGCGCTGACCGTCCACTACCACCTCAACCCGTGGTGGGTGCTCTCGCACTTCCTGCTCTCGCTCGTCGTCCTGACGCTCGCCGTCGTCCTCGTCGCCCGCACGCGACCCAGAGGCACGAGCACGCTCGCGCCGTGGGTGCCGTGGGCCGGGCTCGTGGTCGGAGGCGCCGCCTGCGTGCTCATCTTCTCGGGCGTCCTCGCGACGGCGTCGGGGCCGCATCCGGGCAGCACGGTCGTGCGCCGGCTGTGGTCGTTCGAGCCGGCCGTCTACTGGCACGTGCGCGCGACCGCGGTCTTCGGCGTCTCGTTCGCGCTCGTCCTCGTCTATCTCCTGCGCGAGCGCGCACCGCAGGTGCGAGGGGCATTCGTGCTGCTCGGCCTGCTCGCGGTGCAGATGACGATCGGCGAGGTGCAGTACCGCACGCACCTGCCGTGGTGGCTCGTGCTCGTGCACGTGACCGTTGCGGCGACGGTCTGGGCGGCGGTGACTGCGTTCGTCTTCAGTCTCTGGCGCCCGCGTAGGATGGCCTGATGTCGGAGCTACGCATCGACGCGCGCCCGGAGCTCGAGCGGCCGGTGCTGATCGCTGCGTTCCGCGGCTGGAACGACGGCGGGCAGGGGGCC
>JAICYG010000224.1 GCA_025934335.1 Thermoleophilia bacterium
CCCGCTCTGCGGCCTGCTGGAGGAGGCGGCAGCTGCGGCGCTACCCGACGCCCGCATCGAGATCGACTGCGCCGACGAGATCGCGGTCGTGACCGACGGTACGCTGCTCGGTCAGGCGCTCGTGAACGTAGTGACGAATGCGGTCGAGCATGCGCGCTCCGAGGTGCGGGTGGAGGCGCACGTGGAGGGCGCGACCGCGGTGGTGGTCGTCCTCGACGACGGCCCGGGAATCCCGGCCGAGGCGCGCGAGCGGATCTTCGAGCGGTTCTTCCGGGTCCGCGTAAGCGACCATCGCGGATCGGGGCTCGGCCTTGCGATCGCGAGCGCGGCCGCCGAGGCGGCGCAGACCACGCTCGACCTGCTCCCGGCAGCAAACGGCGCCGGTGCGGCGTTCCGCTTCACGATCCCGGGAGCCAGACTTCTGTGAGCGACTGTGAGCGTAGGCTCGACGGAGCTCACCAGAGAGCGGAGGCACCGGCTTCGCCGGTGCCGGGAGCGGGAACTGTGAGCGTAGGCTCGACGGAGCTCACCAGAGAGCGGAGGCACCGGCTTCGCCGGTGCCGGGAGCGGGAACTGTGAGCCGCGTGCTCGTGGTGGACGACGAGGACGCGATCCGCGACGCAGTTGCGTACGTCTTTCGCTCGGACGGGAACGAGGTCGAGGTCGCGTCGAACGGCAGCGAGGCCGTCGAGGCGGTCGGCGCCGGCACGTTCGATCTCGTCGTGCTCGACGTGATGCTCCCGGACATCTCGGGCGTCGAGGTGGCGCGCCGCGTCCGCGCCGAGAGCGACGTGCCGATCATCATGCTCACCGCGCGCTCGAGCGAGACCGACCTGGTGCTCGGGTTCGAGGCGGGTGCCGACGACTACGTCGCGAAGCCGTTCTCGGTGCACGAGCTCGTCAGCCGCGCGCGCGCGATCCTGCGCCGGCGACGGCTCGACGAGGGGGCCCGGAGCGCGTCGGTGAGCGTCGGCGACGTCGAGCTCGACCTGCTCCGGCACGAGGTGCGCATCGGCGGCCGGAGCGTGCGGCTGACGCCCACGGAGTACCGGCTGCTCGTGAAGCTGGCCGAGTCAGACCGCGCGTTCGGGCGGCGCGAGCTGCTCCAGGCGGCCTGGGACACCGACTTCGTGCCCGACCCGCGCTCGTGCGACGTGCACGTCGCGAACCTGCGCCGCAAGGTCGAGGACGACCCGGCCGACCCGACGCGCGTGCTCACGGTGCGGGGCGTCGGCTACCGGCTCGCGCGTTAAGACTCCTTCACCGAATCTACCGCGGTCTTTCATCGCTGGCGCGGCACGCTTGGGTTGATGCTCGATCTGCTCGGGTCCGTTGAAGCGGCGCGCCTTCCGGGGGGACAGCTCGTCGTCTCCGCACACGGGCCGATCGACGGGCGGATCGTCACGTCCTTCGTGGACGTGCTGGTGGGGGCGACGGTGGACGGGACGACCGTCGTCCTCGACCTCGCCGACGCGCACGGCCTCGACGACACGGCACTCGCCGTCGTCGAGGTCGCTGCGCAGCTCCTCGTCGAGCGAGGAGCGAGGCTTCGAATCGTCGCGCGCCCGTTGCTCGCGGGCGAGTTGCGGGCGTCGAGCCTCGCCGAGTCGGTCGACCTGCACGCGTCGCTGCTGGAGGCGATCGCCCGTGACTGAGACGACCGCGCGGCCCCTGCTGATTCTCTTCACGTCGCAGACGGAGGGGCGCTCGCGGCGGGCCGAAGGCTTCCTCGCGCAGGTGCTCCAGCGGCGTCGCAACCACGACACGTTCGCGGTTCGGCAGGTTGCGCGCGAGGAGCGGCCCGACCTGCTCGAGCGATTCCGGGTTGCCGACACGCCGACGATCGTCGTCGTGGAGGAGAAGCGGGTCCGGGGCCGGCTCGTCCAGCCGCG
>JAICYG010000171.1 GCA_025934335.1 Thermoleophilia bacterium
CCGGGCGGAGCTGCAACGCGGCCCGTCGGTGATCCGGCTCCATTTCGACCAGCGGGTGAAGGTGCTGCCCGGCGCGATCAGGGTGCTGAGCGACGACGGCAAGGACTTCGCCGCGCCCGCGCGGGTGAACGGGACGGACGTGATCGCGAAGGTGCGCCCCCTCGAGCGCGGCGCGTACACCGTGCGCTGGCAGGCGGTCTCTGCCGACTCGCACGTGGTCTCGGGCGTGTGGACGTTCGGCGTGCGCGTCCCGGCAGCCGCGGTCGAGAACGCGTACGGTGCGGGCGGGCCGACGACGCGGGAGCACGTCGTGCGCTGGATCTGGTTCCTCGGCATCGCGCTCACGATCGGCGCGCTCGGCCTCCGCCTGATCGTCCTCCGCGGCCTCGCGGTCCCGCGGCCGCTCGAGCGGCGCATCGCCGTCGCGGCAGGCCTCGGCGCGGTCGTCGCGCTGCATGCCGGGATCCTTGCGTTCTCGCTGCGTGCCGAGGACGCGCTGCAGCTTCCGTTCGGGCGCTTCCTCTACGGCGACCTATCGCCGATGGCGCAGACGCGCTTCGGCGTCGCGTTCGTGACGATGACCCTCGTCTTCGCGCTCGTGCTCGCGCTCGTGTACCTCGCATGGCTGCTCGACCGCGTCGAGCCCTTCTTGCCTGCCTTCGTGCTGGCGGTCGTCTTCGTCGGCGGCCTCTCGCTCTCGGGCCACGACGCGGTCGACCCCGGCTCATCGTGGAAGACGGAGATCGCCGACTGGGTGCACCTCTCTGCGGCGTCACTCTGGATCGGTGCGCTCGCGACGATGGCCGTCCTGCTCTGGAGCGGCGCGCCGGAGCTGCGCAAGGCGGCATTCCTTCGCTTCTCGCGGCTCGCCACGGTGCTGATCGCACTCGTGCTGGGGGCCGGCGTCTACCTCTCGATCGTGCGGCTGCCGCACCTGGCCGACCTCTGGGCGTCGGGCTACGGCCGCGTGCTGTTCGTGAAGCTCGGCCTCGTCTCGCTCGCCCTCGTCTGGGGCGCGTTCCACCACTTCGTGGTGCGTCCGGCGCTCGAGCGCGCCGACGGTGGCACCCTCTCGCGCATCGGGCGCAGCCTCGCCGGCGAGAGCATGGTCGGCATGGCCGTGCTGCTGCTCGCGGCGATCCTCGTCGACTCGCGGCCCCCGACCTGACGCGCTGCTGGATACTTGCCGCGTGGAGCTGAGGGCGTACCGGGATCGCTTCCCGATCCTCGAGTCGACGACGTACCTGATCAACCACTCGCTGGGCGCGATGCCGGCCGAGGCCGAGCGGCGGCTCGAGCGGTTCGCGCACGAGTGGAGGACGCGCGGCGCGCGCGCCTGGGGCGAGGGCTGGTGGGACACGGTGTTTCGCGTCGGCGACCTGATCGGCGGCATCATCGGCGCACCCCCGGGCTCGACCGTCATGCACCAGAACGTGACCGTCGCGGAGGCGATCGTCCTCTCGTGCTTCGACTTCGAGCCGCCGCGGAACCGAATCATCTTCGAGGAGGGCCTGTTCCCCTCGGTGCGCTACGTGCAGCAGGCATGGTCGCGTTTCGGCGCCGACGTGGTCGTGTGCCCGGACGCCGAGGCGGTGATCGAGGCGATCGACGAGCGAACGCTGCTCGTCCCGGTGTCGCACGTGCTTTACAAGTCCGCGGAGATCCAGCCGGTCGAGGCGATCGCGGCGAAGGCGCACAGCGTCGGAGCGCACGTCTGCCTGGACGCGTACCAGTCTGCGGGCGCGGTGCCCCTCGACGTCACCGCTCTCGGCGTCGCGTTCTGCGTCGGCGGCTCGGTCAAGTGGCTCTGCGGAGGCCCGGGCGCCGGCTGGCTGTACGTGCGGCCGGACCTGGCGGAGACGCTCGAACCGGCATTCGCCGGCTGGCAGGCCCACGCGCGGCCGTTTGCGTTCGAGCCGGAGATGGAGCCCGCGAGCGGCGCCGGCCGCTTCCTGACCGGCACGCCGAACGTCGCGGCGAACTACGCCGCGAGCGCGGGGTACGAGATCGTCGCCGAGATCGGCGTCGATCGGATCCGCGAGAGCTCGATGCGACAGACGGCGCTCCTCGTCGACCTGATCGACAAGGCGGGCTTTGAGCTGACCTCACCGCGCGACCCGGGGAAGCGAGGCGGCTCGGTCGTCTTCCGCGTCCCCGACTTTCAGGCGGTGCACGCCGAGCTCGCGCGGCGCGACATCATCTGCGACACGCGACCCGACGCAGGCATCCGCTTCGGCCCCCACTTCTTCACGACCGACGACGAGCTCCGCTTCGCCGTCGAGCAGGTGCAGGACATCCTCGCCTCCGGCGTGCACCTGGAGGGCGCGCACGCGGCGGCGGGGTACTAGAGAACGATGCCAACGACGAGCAGCAGTAAGCCGCTCGCGATGAAGACGGCGGTGGCGGTCAGCCTCGGGCCGGGTGCCGCCTGCAGCGTCGCGAAGCCGCGCGACTCGGTGCTCCACCAGCCGCCCGCGGTGAGGCGGCGGCCGTCGAGCGACGCACCGGGGCCGGCCGCGAGCAGCAGGTAGAGGACGCCGAGCACCATCAGCACGATTCGGAACGTACGCAGCGTGTCGCCGCCGCCGCCGAGCGCCCGTCCTTCGGCGATCACGACGGCGATCAGCGCGGCGATCGCGATGCGGCTCGCGAAGCGGAGGAGCTCCCGGGCGACCCACATGCGCTGACTATAGGAGCCGTCGCAGCCGTTCGGCAACGGCCGGCGCCGTCGGCTCGTCCTCGTGGCGGACGTAGACGTAAGACGGGTCGCGGATCGACGTGGCGAGCTCGCGCAACTGGTCGTCGGTGTACGGCGGCTCCCGCAGGCGCAGGTACCTGAACGGCTCGGCTGCCGGGTCGTTCACGTTCACGACCTCGTCGACGTCCGCCCACGACTCGTCGCGGAAGTCCCACGCGAGCCGCACGTTCTCAGGCACCGAGCCGAGGACGAACGAGAGCGTCCCGTCGTCGCGCGGCCCCTGGTACACGACGCGCACCGGCCCGAGCCGGTCGCCGAGCGACAGCACGCGCTCGAGGAACGTGCCGACCCGGTCGAGTCGCGTCAACGAGAACTTGACCGCGAACTCGAACCCGTCCGGCACGGCGTCCGCCCAGCGCCGGAACTGGTCGGCACTCGGCAGGCGGTAGCCGGTCGAGTTGAGCTCCACCGTGTCGAACCGCTCGGCGTAGAAGGAGAGGAACTGGGCCGGCTGCAGCACCTCGGGGTAGAACCCCGGCCGCCATGAGGGATAGGACCAGCCCGAGGTGCCCACCTTGACCACGGTGTCAGACACCTTAAAGGTGTCTGACACCGTTTCTGGCTACCGTCCGGGCGCGAAGTTAATGTCCTTCGCCCGTGACCGTGACAGAGGTCGTCCCAGACAACACGATCGAGGTCCTCGACCACGGATTCGTGCGCCTGGACGACGCGATGGCCGACGACCTGTCGGTGGTCAACGGCGCCCGCGTCTCGTTCGCGCGACGCAAGACGGAGATGGAGGAGGCCGACGAGGGGCTGATCCGCTTCCTGATGCGCGACAGGCACGGCTCGCCGTTCGAGCACAACGCCTTCCGGTTCCACATCCGCTGCCCGATCTTCGTGGCACGGGAATGGTTCAGGCATCGCATAGGCTCGTTCAACGAGTTCAGCATGAGATATGCGAAGGCGACCGACGAGTTCTACGTCCCGGCCGCGGAGGACGTGCGGACGCAGGTCGGGAAGCCCGGCGCCTACAGCTTCGAGCGGGTCGACGCCGACCTCGCCGAGGAGGCGCGGACGGAGCTCGAGGCGCTGTACGAAGAGGCGTATGCGACGTACGCGCGGCTCGTGGAGAAGGGGGTCGCACGAGAGCTCGCCCGCTCGGTCATCCCGGTCGGGGCCTACACGCAGTTCTACTGGACGGTCAACGCGCGGGCCCTGATGAACTTCGTCTCGCTCAGGAACGCCGAGTTCGCCCAACTCGAGATCCGCCGGTACGCAGAGGCGGTGGAGAGGTTCTTTGCGCAAGAGATGCCCGTCACCCATGCCGCCTTCGTGGCGAACGACCGCACCGCCCCGTAGGAACCCCTTGAAGAGGCTTAATCCGCAGGGTCTGGCGTTCCTAACAGACTTGTAACAGACTGTCACTAAGTTCTCGATTGCCCACGAGCCGAGGCGGGAATGGAACACGCGTTCTCGTCGTTTCAACCGGTGACGGCTGACGCGCCAAAACCGCGCGCCCGTCCCCACCGAAGAGAAGAAGGAGTTCGTTGACCGAAATCAGCATGACCGCGGCTGTCGCCGAAGCGCTCGACGCGCTCGTCCACCTGCGCCAGGAGCACGGGGCGCTCGCCCCTGCCGACGTCGCAGACGCCGTCCTCACCCACGATCTCGACGAGGCCGAGGCGGAGGCGCTCGCCCTCGAGCTCGCGGCGCACGACATCGCGCCGGAGGCGGAGGACGAGGACGAGCCGGAGCTCGATCTGTCGATCGGCGCCAGCCTCTATACGACCGACTCGTTCCAGATGTTCCTCAACGAGGCCGGCCGCTATCCGCTGCTCACCGCGGCGGAGGAGGTCGAGCTGGCCAAGCGGATCGAGCAGGGCGACCTGCAGGCGAAGGAGCGGATGATCAACTGCAACCTCCGCCTCGTCGTCTCGATCGCCAAGCGTTACCAGACGCAGGGCATCACGCTCGGCGACCTCGTGCAGGAGGGCGTCCTGGGGCTGATCCGCGCGGCCGAGAAGTTCGACTGGCGGAAGGGCTTCAAGTTCTCGACGTACGCGACCTGGTGGATCCGCCAGGCGGTGCAGCGCGGCGTCGCCAACAAGGCGCGCACGATCCGCATCCCGGTGCACGTCGTCGAGCGCGAGCAGAAGGTGTCGCGGGCCCGCCGCGAGCTCGTCGCCGTGCTCGAGCGCGAGCCGACGCCCGACGAGATCTCGAAGCACTCGAAGCTGCCGCTCAACCACGTCCACGAGGTGCTCGCGGCCGCGCGCGCGGTCGCGTCGACCGACATGCCGGTCGGCGACGACGGCGACGCGTCGTTCGGCGACCTGATCGCCGGCACCGGCCCATCCACCGAGGAGGAGGCGTCGGCGTCGCTCCGCGACCTGGCGGTCCGCCAGGCCGTCGCGATGCTGCCCGACCGTGAGCGCGACGTGATCGAGCTTCGCTTCGGCCTCGTCGGAGAAGGGCCGGCGTCGCTCGAGGCGATCGGGAAGCAGCTCGGCCTGACGCGCGAACGCGTGC
>JAICYG010000133.1 GCA_025934335.1 Thermoleophilia bacterium
ACGTCCACGAGGTGCTCGCGGCCGCTCGTGCGGTCGCGTCGACCGACATGCCGGTCGGAGACGACGGCGACGCCTCGTTCGGCGACCTGATCGCCGGTACCGGCCCGTCCACCGAGGAGGAGGCGTCGGCGTCGCTCCGCGACCTGGCGGTCCGTCAGGCCGTCGCGATGCTGCCCGACCGTGAGCGCGACGTGATCGAGCTTCGCTTCGGCCTCGTCGGAGAAGGCCCGGCCTCGCTCGAGGCGATCGGGAAGCAGCTCGGCCTGACGCGCGAGCGCGTGCGGCAGATCGAGACCGAGGCACTGCGCAAGCTGGCGCAGAACGAGGACCTCGCAGACGCTGCGTAGCTGAGTATCGTCGTGGGCGGTGGAGCTCACCGCCCACGACGAGCTCGCGCTGCTCGCGCTCCTCGCCGCGCTCGGCGCGATGCTCGTCGCCGCGGCCGCGAGCCGGCTCGCGGCGCCCGTGTGGCTCGTCTGCGGCGGGCTCCTGCTCGGCTTCGTACCCGGGCTGCCGCACGTCGAGCTGCCGCCGGATCTCGTCCTCGTCGCGATCCTGCCGCCGCTCCTCTACTCGTCGGCGTTCTTCACCGGCCTGCGCGACCTGCGGGCCAACCTGCGCCCGATCTCGCTGCTCGCGTTCGGGCTCGTCGCGGCGACGACACTCGGCGTCGCCGTCGTCGCCCACGCTGCCGTGCCGCGCCTCTCGTGGGCGGGTGCGTTCACACTCGGCGCCATCGTTTCGCCGACCGATGCCCTTGCGGCGACCGAGGTCGCGCGCCGCCTGTCGCTGCCGCGGCGCGTCGTCTCGATCATCGAGGGCGAGAGCCTCGTCAACGACGGAATGGCACTCGTGCTCTACAAGTTCGCCGTCGCGGCCGCCGTTACGGGCGCGTTCTCGCTCTGGACAGCGTCGTGGAAGCTCGTCCTGAACGTCGTCGGCGGGATCGCCGTCGGCCTCGCGGTCGGCTTCGTCGTGCGTCAGGTGCGGCGCCGCGTGGACGACACGCCGACCGAGGTCGCGATCGCGCTCCTCTCCGGCTACCTCGCCTACCTGCCCGCGGCGGCACTCGACGTCTCCGGCGTGCTCGCCGCCGTGACGATCGGCGTCTACATGGGCTGGTACACGCCGGAGCTGACGAACGTGCAGACGCGGCTCTCCGGCAACGCCTTCTGGGAGCTGCTCGTCTTCCTCGTCAACGCGCTCCTGTTCGCGCTCGTCGGGTTCCAGCTGCGCTCGATCGCCTCGCGGCTGCCGATCACCGAGAAGCTGATCGACGAATCGGCGATCGTCGTCGCCGCGGTGGTGGCGATCAGGTTCGTCTGGGTGCCCATCTTCACCTACGTGCCGCGATTCCTCTTCCGGCGCATCCGGGAGCGCGACCCGTACCCGCCCTGGCAGGCGCCGGTCGTGATCGCGTGGGCGGGAGTGCGCGGCGCGGTCTCCCTCGCCGCGGCGCTCGCCCTGCCGACGAACGTCCCGCAGCGCGACACGATCGTCTTCATCACGTTCGCCGTCATCCTCTTCTCGCTGATCGGGCCGGTGGTGACGCTTCCCGGCGTCGTCCGGCTGATTGGCATCGACGAGGACGATTCCGCCTCGCGCGAGGACGCCAAGGCGCGGATCAAGGCTGCCCAGGCGGCGCTCGGCCGGCTCGAGGAGCTCGTCTCGGAGGAGTGGGTGCGCGACGACACGGCCGAGCGGCTGCGCGGCGCGTACCGCTTCCGCACGAACCGCTTCCAGGCGCGGTACACCGGCGACGACGGCGACGGCGTCGAGGCGCGCTCGGCGGACTACCAACGCCTGCGGCACGAGCTGCTCGACGCCGAGCGTTCCGCGGTGGTCGCGCTGCGCAACGAGGGGACGATCAAGGAGGACGTCGCGCAGCGCGTGCTCCGCGACATCGACCTCGAGGACTACCGCCTCGACGTCTGAGCCTCCTACGTGCTGAGGACGACGTCGCCGGGTGAGTGCGTCTCCCTGGGCTGCGACGTCACGACCCAGCCGTCGAAGCCCTTCAGCTTGTACGGAACCGTGAGCCGCACGCGCGTCGTCTTACCGTGGACGCGGAACGAGCCGCACGGCGCGACGGGCTTCCCGCGGCTCGTCAGCCAGAGCTCGTAGTACGCGTCCCGGTTCGCCTGCTGAGGCAACCCTCTCACCTCGACGAGCATCGGCCAGTTGCCGACCGCGTCCTTGTCGGCGATCAGGATCACGCCGTGCGCTCCCGGCGCCCCGTGCATCGGCACGGTCCGCACCGCCGTGAACGCCTCCGGCTTCCCCTTCGAGTGGCCGAACGCGTAGCCGCCGACGAACGCGGCGAGCGCGGCGGCGATCGCGAGCACGGCGGCGAGGCCGCGCCGGCGGCGCAGGAGGTACGCGACCTCGGGCGGGTCCGCCTGCTCGGCCGGCACGGGCGGCAGCTCGAGCACGGGCGAGAGGTCGGGTGGCGGGCCCGCCTGCACGAGCAGGTCGTGCACGCGCCGGAGCTTCAGCTCGTCCTCCGGTGTGAGCCCCTCGGTGCCGATCAGGTCGTCGAAGCTAGCCAACCTCGTCTCCCAGGATGTTCGCGAGCCGCATCAGCGCGGCGCGCGTGCGTGTCTTCACGGTACCCAGCGGGATGCCGAGAAACTCCGCGACCTCGCTCTGCGAGAGGCCGCTCCAGTAGGCGAGCGAGATCACCTCGCGCTCCCGCTCGTTCAGCTCCTCCAGTGCGCGGTGGACGCGCCACGAGACCCAGTTCTGTTCGGCAACGTCGCCGGGGCCGGGGTCGTTCGCCGCCTCTTCCGGCACCTCGGCCGGGACCTCCACGCGGCCGCGCGCCCGGTCGACGATCGCATTCCGCGCGACCGCGTACAGCCACGGCGCCCCGGGCCCGCGCTCAGGGCGATACGTGCGGGCGGAGCGCCAGATCGAGGCGAAGGTCTCCTGTACCGCGTCCTCCGCGCGGCCGCGGTCGCCGAGCCGTCGGAGCGCCAGGCCGAACACCGGCCGCGAGTAGCGCTGGTACAGCTCCTCGAACGCGCTCCGGTCGCCGTCAGCTGCGCGCTGGATCAGCTCGCCGTCGGTCGTCACACCGCGGATAGTAGGCAGAGGGAACGCGAGCGCCATCTCCGGGATTACCTCGTCGGGCACGGTCCGGATTGCCGCTCCTGTGAGTCCTCTGTAAGAACATGCTCGACGTGAGTAAAACAGAGCGCTCGCCGCGTGACTCGCCGCCGCGCATGCGGCATAAGAGAGGCATGCGTGTCCTGCTCCTCCCGCTCGCGGCGGTCGCCGCCCTCGCCTTCGCCGCCCCGGCCCCGGCCGCGACGACGAAGACCGTCAACGTCTACGGCTCGACGTTCAGCCCGAAGTCGGTGACGATCACCGAGGGCGACACGATCCGCTGGGTCAACCGCGACAACGACACCCACCAGATCTACGCGCGGGGCGGGCAGTTCGTCTCGGCGATCCTGAAGCCGAAGCAGGTGTTCCGCTTCACCTTCCGCGCGGCCGGCACCTACCGCTACGTCGACGAGCTCCACCCGAAGCTGACCGGGACGATCGTCGTCAAGGGCGCCCCTCCGACGCTGACGCTCGCCGTCTCGCGCGTCTACGCCGTCGCAGGCGAGAGGCTCACGCTCTCGGGGATCGTCTCGAGCCACCGCGCAGGCGAGCAGGTCTCGATCTTCTACCAGCCGTACCCGGCGCCGAACCCGATCCAGCGCACGGTGATACTGACGACGGCGGGCGGTGCGTTCAGCTTCGGCGTCGCACCGGGCGTCCTGACCACGTACCTCGCGAGCTGGCAGGGCGCCTACTCGCAGCCGGCGACCGTCCAGGTGCAGCCGCGGCTGACGATGGGCCGGAACGGCGCGTGGATCATCCACGCCTACGGCGGGCACGGGCTCGCGGGCCGCGACGTGCAGTTCCAGCGCTACAACGGCGCCACGGGCCAGTGGGTGACCCTGCGCAAGGTGGAGCTGAACGCGCGCTCGTCGGCACGCATCCAGCTCACCCTGCCGAGGGGGTTGAACCGGCTCAGGCTGGCGATGTCCGTGAACCAGGCGGGCGCCGGGCTGCTCGGTGCGACCTCGCCCGAGCTGCTCTGGCGCCAGCGCTAGCGCTGCCTCATCCGCGCGCCGCGTCGAAGCGGCGGCCCACCTCGTCCCAGTTGACGACGTCCCACCACGCGCCGAGGTAGTCGGGCCGGCGGTTCTGGTAGCGCAGGTAGTACGCGTGCTCCCAGACGTCGATCCCGAGGAGGGGCACGTCGCTCTGCAGCAACGGGCTGTCCTGGTTCGGGAGCGAGTAGACCGCGAGCCCGCTGCCGTCCCAGACGAGCCACGACCAGCCCGACCCGAAGCGCTTGACGCCCGCGTCGTTGACGGCCGCCTTCAGCTGGTCCGCGTCTCCGAACGTGTCGCCGATCGCCTGCGCGAGCGAGCCCGAGGGGTCGCCGCCGCCGCCCGGCTTCATGATCTGCCAGAAGAGCGAATGGTTTGCGTGCCCGCCGCCGTTGTTGCGAACCGCCGCTTGCTTGTCCTCGGGCAGCGACGACAGGTTCGCGAGCACCTGCTCGAGCGGCTTGCCGTCCCACTCCGTCCCCTCGATCGCCTTGTTGAGGTTGTCGACGTACGCCTGATGGTGCTTCCCGTGATGGATGCGCATCGTCTGCTCGTCGATCGTCGGCTCGAGCGCGTCGTACGCGTACGGGAGCTCCGGAAGCTCGTAGGGCACTGGCGTTTCCTCCTCTTTCGGTTCTCTCCTGGAGGATATGCTCCGCGCCGCACCCGCGAATCCGGAGCCGAGGAGACCGATGTCCACGACCTACGAGCAGATCACGCCCCGCGAGCTGAAGCCGGCGCTGTACGAGCTGGACGGCATCTCGCGGGAGACGATCGAGGCGCACTACAAGCTGTACCAGGGCTACGTCAACAAGCGGAACGAGATCCTCGGGAAGCTCGCCGACGCCGACCTCGCAAGCGCCAACCAGGTCTACTCCGACATCCGCTCGCTCAAGATCGACCTGACGTTCGCGATCGGCGGCATCAAGAATCACGAGATCTACTTCGAGCACCTCGGCGGCACCGGCGGCGACCCGGCCGGCCTCTTCGCCGATCTCGTCAAGCGCGAGTTCGGCTCCGTCGCCGACTGGAAGGCCGACCTGAAGGCAACCGGCATGGCGGGCCGCGGCTGGGCGTGGACGGCGTACGACTGGGACGAGGGGCGTCTCTTCAACTACATCGGCGACGCACAGAACACCTTCCCGGTCTGGAACGCGGCCCCCCTCGTCGCGCTCGACGTCTACGAGCACGCCTACTTCGTCGACTTCGGCACCGACCGCGCGTCGTACATCGACAAGTTCTTCGACAACCTCGATTACGACGTCGTGAACGACTGGGTGCAGAAGTACGGCGTCCGCCCGTAGCCGCCGACCGCTCCTAGTACTCTGAGTCGGGCATGGCCTTCGCGGCTGTCGTCGTGCTCGGCTATCTCCTCGGCTCGTGCCCGTGGGGGTACTGGCTCGTGCGCCTCGTCCGCCACGAGGACATCCGGTCCGTCGGCTCCGGCAACATCGGCGCGACGAACGTCTGGCGCACCTACGGTCGCCGGCTCGGCATCCCGGTCGTCCTGCTCGACACGCTGAAGGGCTTCGTGCCCGCGCTCGTCGCGACGCTCTTCGTCTCGCCGCCGCACCTGGCCGGGATCTGCGCCGGCGCCGCGGCGATGCTCGGCCACTGGCGGCCGCTCTATCTCCGCTTCGCCAAGGGCGGCAAGATGGTCGCGACGTGCGGCGGCGTCTTCTTCGGCGTCGCGGTCTTCGTGGCGCTGACCGCGGGTGCGGTCTGGATCGTCACCTTCCTGCTTTTCCGCTACGCGTCGCTCGCCTCGATCGTCGCCGGCATCTCGCTGCCGGTGATGGCCGCCGTGTACGGCTACCCGCCGCCGGTGATCCTGTTCGGGGCGGCTGCGGCCGTCGCGATCCTCTACCTGCACCGGGCCAACCTGAGGCGACTGCGCGCCGGGACCGAGCACCGCTTCCGGCTGCGCCGAACGGCGAGTGCGTAGGCTCCTGATCCTCGCCGTCGTGGCGGGCGCGCTCTGGGCGGCGCCGGGTGCGCTTGCCGCCGGCTGGTGCGGCAGCGGCGAGACAGACGTCGACCGCGCCGACGCGACGACGGGGCCGCAGATCCACGCGATCTGGGCCGTCCCCGCCGACGGGGCGGACAACTTCGCGACCGGCGCGGGCAAGCTCGCCGACGATCTCGCCTCGGTCGGCTCGTGGTGGGCGACCCAGGACCCGACGCGCGTGCCGCGCATCGACAACGCGGTCTTCCCGGGCGGGACGTGCGCCGACATCTCCTTCGTCCGCCTCCCGCTCCCGACGGCCGCCTTCGCCGGTGCGTCGACGTCGTTCACCCAGGTCTCGTACGAGCTCGCGACGGACGGTTTCGCGAACACGCACAAGAAGTACCTCGTCTACTTCGACGGCCCGTCCGTCGACACCGACGTCTGCGGGACAGGCGGCGGCTCCTTCAGCAGCGGCCCGTCGTTCGCCGTCGTGTGGCTCGGCGGCTGCCCCGACGTCCCCGACGACAGCATCGCCGCGCACGAGCTGCTGCACGCGCTCGGCGCGCTACCCGACGGCGCGCCGCACGCCTGCCCGGACGGGAGCGGCCACCCGTGCGACTCGCCGCAGGACGTCCTCTACCCGTACAGCTCGGGCGCGCCGCTCTCCCAGCTCGTCCTCGACGTGAACCACGACGACTACTACGCGCACTCCGGCAGCTGGGTCGACATCCAGGACTCGGCGTGGCTGCACCTCCTGAACGCGCCCACGGTGCCGCTCGCGGTGACGATCGCCGGCGCCGGCAGCGTCTCGAGCGACATGCCCGGGATCTCCTGCGCCACCTCGTGCACGACCCGGTGGGACTCTCCGACGACCGTTGTGCTGACCGGTACGCCTGGCCCACGGGCGCGCTTCGTGGGCTGGTCGGGCCCGTGCACCGGGGTCTCCGACTGCACCGTCTCGCTCGGGGCCGCGACCTCGGTCAGGGCGACGTTCGGCCCGCAGCGCGTGCCGGTGAAGATCGGCGCGAACGGCAAGGGCGCCGTGCGGTGCACGCCCGTCTGCGGCAAGTCCTTCGCCGGGGGTGGGCGGCTGACGCTCCGCGCGGTGCCGTCGAAGGGCTGGAAGTTCGTGCGCTGGACCGGCGACTGCGCCGCCGTGAGGGGGCTCACGTGCCGTCCGAAGACGGATTTTCACGTGACGGCGCGCGCGACGTTCAGGAAGCGCTGAGCCAGTCGCGGAGCTCGGTGTGGCGGGGGGCGACGCTGCCGTCGAGCTCCGCACGCAGCTCGCCGACGGTGCCCGTGCGCTCCGCGAGCACGTCGTGGCGGTGGATCGTCTCGAGGTTGACCTGCTGCGAGAAGAGGAAGTCGCCCTCGGCGAGCGACGGAT
>JAICYG010000092.1 GCA_025934335.1 Thermoleophilia bacterium
CTCGTTCGTGCTCGTCGCCGTCGCGAGCCCCTTCGACACGCAGACCACGCCGTTCGACGGCGCCGGGCTCACGCCGAGCCTGCAGAACCCGTACATGGTCGCGCACCCGCCGATGCTGTACCTCGGCTACGTCGGGCTGTCGGTGCCGTTCGCGTTCGCCGCGGGTGCGCTTCTCTCGGGCCGTACCGACGAGCGCTGGATCGTCGCGACGCGCCGCTGGACGCTCGCGGCCTGGATGTTCCTCGGCTTCGGCCAGCTGCTCGGCGCCCACTGGGCGTACGTCGAGGTGGGGTGGGGCGGCTACTACGCCTGGGATCCCGTCGAGAACGCGGCGCTGATGCCGTGGCTCGCGGCCACGGCGTTCCTGCACTCCGTGATGGTCCAGGAGCGCAAGGGAATGCTGAAGGTCTGGAACATGGTGCTCGTCGCGCTCGCGTTCGAGCTGTCCGTGTTCGGCACGTTCCTGACGCGCTCCGGCGTCGTCAACTCGATCCACTCGTTCGCGCGCAGCTCGATCGGGCCGTGGTTCCTCGCCTTCGTCGTCATCTCGTCGCTCTTCTCGCTCGCGCTGATCATGTGGCGGCTGCCGCTCCTGAAGGCGCGCACGAAGCTCGAGTCGCCGCTCTCCCGCGAGGCGACGTTCCTCTACAACAACCTGCTGCTCGTCGCGCTCTGCCTGACGATCCTCTGGGGCGTGCTCTTCCCGATCGTCACGCAGCTCGTGAAGGGAGAGCAGCGCACGATCGGACGGCCGTACTACGACTTCTTCCTGCGTACGTTCGGGCTGCCGCTGCTGCTCCTGATGGGGATCGGCCCGCTGGTCGCGTGGCGCAAGGCGAGTGTCCGCGGCCTCGTGCGCACGCTCGCCTGGCCGATCGGCGCGGCCGTCGCCGCCGGCATCGCACTCCTCGTTGTGGGCGCCGGCTCGTCGCTGCCCGGGCTGATCGCGTACACGTTCTCGGCGTTCGTGCTCGCGACGATCGCCGTCGAGCTCGTGCGCGGCACGCGCGCGACCGGCTCGCTGCTCAGGCTGGTCTCACGCAACCGTCGCCGCTACGGCGGTTACGTGGTGCATGCGTCCGTCGTGCTGCTCGCGATCGGGATCGCCGGCTCGAGCGCCTACTCGACGTCGGTCGACCGGCGGCTCGCCCTCGGCCAGACGATGCACGTCGCCGGCTACACCCTCACGAACAACGGCGTGACGCGCGAGACGAAGCCGAACGTCACCGAGACGCGTGCGCACCTGGCGGTCAGCGGCCCGTGGAACGGCACGATCAGCTCCGGCGACAACCAGTACGTGAACCCGCCCGAGCCGTCGCGGGAGGTCGGCATCAAGACCGACTGGCGGCGCGCGGAGGACCTGTACGTGATCGTCGACGAGGCGCACCGCGACACGCAGACGATCTACGTGCAGGTGCTCGTCAAGCCCCTCGTGAACCTGATCTGGGTGGGGGGCATCGTGTTCGTGATCGGCTCGCTGGTGGCGCTCTGGCCGGACGCGCGCGAGCAGCGGCGCCTCGTCTCGCGGCTCGTCCCGACCGCGAGCGCCAGTGCCTCTTGATCGCGCTCGCGCTCATCCTCGCCGTCGCGGTCGTGGTGCTCGTGGCGCTGCCGTTTCTGCGCGAGCCGGCCGCGACCGACGATCGTCTCGACGCGCCCGGCGAGGCGGAGGAGCGGCGGCTTGCGCTCGTCGAGGAGCGCGACCGGGCGCTCGCGGCGCTGAAGGAGCTCGAGTTCGACCATCGAACCGGCAAGATCGACGCCGCCGACTCCCGGCAGCGCGTCGGGCCGCTGCGGCGCGCGGCCGCGGCCGCGCTGCGGGCGCTCGACCGGTCCGGGCGCTACGGTCCAGGGATGAACGGACTCGAGAGGCCCGAGCTGCCTCCGGAGCCGGCGCCGCCGCCCGACGAGGGCACGCCGCCGACGCCCGCTCCGGTGCCGGAGCCGTACCCGCCGCCCGACGAGGCGACGGTGCCGGCGCCGCCGCAGGAGTAGCCGCCCGTAACGCCGAACCTGGTCCCGATGACGAGGCGGGTCGCGCTCGTACTCTTCCTCCTGCTCGTGGTGGCGACGCCGGCCCTCGGCGACGACGTCGGCCGTAAGCACCAGATCGACTCGAAGATCGCCTCGCTGCAGGACAGGCTGTCGGCGCAGAAGGAGCACGAGCACGCGCTCCGGGCCGAGGTCGACGACTACACGAGTCGCATCAGGGCGCTCGAGGCGCGCGTCGGCGACGTGTCGCTGCACCTGCAGACGCTCGAGCAGGATCTCTCGCTGCACCAGCGGCGGCTCGACGCGCTGAACGCACTCTTCCACGCGCAGAGCGATCGGCTCGCGATGCTCCACGCGGAGTACCGGCGGTCGCTCGCGGTGCTGAACCGCCGCATCATCGACATCTACGAGTCGGAGGACCCGACGACGCTCGACGTGCTGCTCGGGGCGCAGAGCGTCCAGGACGCGATCGACAAGGTGCAGTACCTGGAGGACATCAACGAGCAGGATCGGACCGTCTCGAACCAGGTCGCCTACGCGAAGAAGCAGGTTGCCGCTGCGCGAAAGAAGACGATGCACCTGCGCGCGACGGTGCAGAGCGAGACCGCCGTCATCCGCGCCCGCACGGCGCAGACGCAGGCGGTGCGCGACGACCTCGTCGGGGCGCGCAACGACCTGTCGGCGACGAAGGACAGGAAGCTCGTCGACCTCTCGACGCTGACGGCGTCCGAACGGGCGGCCGCGGAGGAGATCGACGCGCTCCAGGCGGCGAGCGCACGCATCGCGGCGCAGATCCGCGCGGCGCAGGCGCGGAACAGCCCGAGCACCGGGCCGACGCAGACGCCGTCGAACGCCGGCCTGATCTGGCCCGTCTCCGGGCCGGTGACGAGCCCGTTCGGCTGGCGCTGGGGCCGCATGCACGAGGGGATCGACATCGGCGTCGGCTACGGGACGCCGATCCATGCCGCGGCCGGCGGGGTCGTCATCTACTGCGGCTGGGAAGAGGGCTACGGCAACTTCGTCGTCATCGACCACGGCGGCAACCTCGCGACCGCTTACGGCCACCAGAGCTCGATCGCCGTCGCCTGCGGCCAGCAGGTGAACCAGGGCGACGTGATCGGCTACGTCGGCTGCACGGGCCACTGCTTCGGCCCGCACCTCCACTTCGAGGTGCGCGTCAACGGCAACCCGGTCGATCCGCTTGGTTACCTGGGATAGGGCGGGGGAGCAGGGCTTCCCCGCCCGGCTCACCATCTATACCAGCGTGAGCCTTCGGCGCCGCGGACGAAGAAGCCGATCAGCCAGAGGATGGCGAGGATGATCGCGATCCAGATCAGGAACTTGACGACGGCGAAGCCGACGATGAACAGCACGATGATGATCAGCAGGACGAGCAGCAGTACGGGCACGCCTCGCTCCTTCGGTTCGATGAGGGAGCCGCGGTTGTCCCCCGCTCGTCCGGCCCCGTAACCCGAACGCCGTCGCGTTCGTTTACTCATTACAACCGGTACGGCGGCGAGGGCCATTCCCGCCGGTCCGGACAGAGTCGTCTCCCGACGAGCGGGCGCCTCCCCCCGGGGCGCCCGACTTATCTCCGCTCGGCGATCGACGGGCTACGCCTGCGGCGCGCAGCGCTCGATCGAGTCGCGGACGTCGCGCTCGAACGCCTCGATCGTGCGGCGGTCGACAAGGACGCGCCAGCAGAGGCTCTCGCCGCCGCAGCGGCGCACGTACGGGTCGGCCATGATCGCGCTCAGCGACCGGCCGGCCCGGTGCTGCGCGACGATGTAGGAGCGGAGGCGCGCCTCGCGGAACGGGCGCGGGCCGAGGAACTGGTACGGATTCCCGGACAACAAGATCGTACTACGATATTCCCTGGATCGGACGGCGTCAAACGCCGAGGCCGGCGGTCTGCAGCAGCAGGAAGACGTTCAGCGACACGATCACGGCCGCGATCAGCGAGGCGGCGACCGTCGTCACGCGCCGGTTCACGAGCGCCCCCATCACGTCGCGCCGCGACGTGAAGATGACGAGCGGGATGAGCGCGAACGGGATCCCGAACGAGAGCACCACCTGAGAGATGACGAGCGTCCGCGACGGGTCGATGCCTACGGCGATCACGGCGAACGCGGGCAGCATCGTCACGAGCCGCCGGACCGCGACCGGGATGCGCCGGCGGACAAAGCCCTGCATCACGACCTGGCCGGAGAGCGTCCCGACGGCCGAGCTCGAGAGCCCCGAGGCGAGCAAGGCCAGCGCGAACAGGGTGCTCGACGCGCCGCCGAGGATCGGCTCCAGCGTCCTGTGCGCTCCGTCGAGCGAGTCGACATCGGTGCGACCGCTCCGGAAGAAGGTCGACGCCGCCATCACGAGCATCGCGACGTTGATCAGCCCCGCGATCGTCATCGCGATCATCACGTCGATTCGCGTGTAGCGCAGGAGCGTCTTCGCGTCCTCGTCGGTCTCCGGCACGAGCCGGTCCTGGGTCAGCGCGGAGTGCAGGTAGATGACGTGCGGCATCACCGTCGCGCCGAGGATCCCGACCGCGAGCAGGACGCCCTCCTCGCCGCCGAACTGCGGCACGACGGCGTGGTGCAGCACGGCACCGTAGTCCGGGTGCGCAAATGCGAGCTCGGCGACATAGCAGACTCCGATCACGCCGACGAGCGCCGCGATCACCGCCTCGAGCGGCCGGAACCCGTAGCGCTGCAGCCCGAGGATCAGGAACGCCGCCACGCCGGTGAGGACGGCGGAGGGGAAGAGGCCGAAGCCGAAGAGCAGCTGGAACCCGATCGCCGCGCCGAGGAACTCGGCCAGGTCGGTCGCCATGGCGATCGCCTCCGCCTGCAGCCAGAGCCCGAACGTGACCCGCCGTGGCAGCCGCTCCCGCGCGACCTCGGCCAGGTTCCGGCCGGTCGCGATGCCGAGCTTCGCCGAGAGCGTCTGGATCAGCATCGCGAGCAGGTTCGCCGCGACGATCACCCACACGAGCGTGTAGCCGAACTTCGACCCGCCGGCGACGTTCGTCGCGAAGTTGCCCGGGTCGATGTAGGCGACGCAGGCGATGAACGCCGGGCCGAGGAAGGGCAGGATCCGGAATCGCGTGCGATGGAGAGCCTCGTCGACGGTGCGGAGGCCCTCGGGCAGCGGCGCCCGGGTACTGATCATGCGCGAAGTTTAGCCGGACCTAACTTGAGCGGTCTCCCGCAGGGCGGCGGCACCCGCGCCGAGCCCTGCAGGAGACCGTTAGCGCCGCACGAGCCGCAGGTCGGGCAGGTTCCGGTAGCGCTCGCCGAGCTCGAAGCCGTACCCGACGAAGAACTCGTCGGGGATGGTGAAGCCGACGTACCGGACGGGGAGGTCGTCGACGAGGCGGCGGTAGGGGCGGTCGAAGAGCGTCGCGATGTGGAGCGAGCCGGGATTGCGGATCGCGAGCGACCGCGTCAGGTAGTGCATCGTCAGTCCGGTGTCGACGACGGCGTCGACGAGGACGACGTGCCGGCCCTCGATCTCGGTGTCGAGGTCCTTCAGGAACCGGATGCCCTCGTCGTTCTCGCCGTAGCCGGCGAGCTCGACGAAGTCGAGCATGTGGTGAATGGGCGTCGCCTGCGAGAGATCGCAGATGAAGGGGATGCACGCCTTGAGCGAGCCAACGAGCAGCGGCTCCTCGCCGGCATAGTCGCGTGCGAGCTCGGCGGCGATCTCGCGGACGCGGGCGCCGATCTCCTCGGCATCCAGGAACACCTCGCCGATGCGCTCGTCGCGTGCCGCCAGGACGCTCAGGACGCCTTCTTGAGCCCGAAGCGGGCGGCAAGACGCTCGAAGTCGCGCTCGTAGAAGAGCTTGATCCGGACGTCGGGGTAGAGCTGCCTCAGCTTCCTCAGCTTGCGGTTCTTGCGCGTGACGAGCGACTGCTTCATCACCGTCACCTCGAGGTAGAGATCCTGCTCCGGCAGGTAGAAGTCGGGCGCGAACGCCTCGGTCACGCGCCCCTCCTCGTCGCGCTCGAGCACGAAGGTCGTCGGCTCGTACAGCCACGGAATCCCGTACCAGTCGAGGATCTTCGCGTACTCGAGCTCGGCGGGGTTGGCGAAGCGCGGCGGCTCCGAACCGCAATATGCCTGGAAATCAGGCGTTTCCGGCAGCACTATCCGCAGGGTAGCAATGCCCCCGGATGGCCTAAGATCACGAGACCCTTGGCCTCGACCATCGCTCACCTCTCGGACCTCCACTGCGGCGACCCGCATTTCGTCCCCGATCTGATGGAAAGAGCGATTGCCGAGATCAACGACCTGAAACCCGACATCGTCGTGTGCTCCGGCGATCTCACGACCTTCGGGCTCAAGGAGGAGTTCGCCGACGCGAAGCGCTACCTGGACGGGATTGACTGCGACGCGCTCGTCGTCGTGCCGGGGAACCACGACTCGCGGAACGTCGGCTACCTGCACTTCGAGCAACTGGTCGGCGAGCGCAGCTCGGTCGTGCGCCGCAGCGGCATCTCGGTCGTCGCGGTCGACTCGACGGAGCCGGACCTCGACCACGGCCAGATCGGCCGCGGGCGCTACGGGTGGATCGAGGAGCAGTTCGCGGCGGCGGAGGCGCGCCTGAACGTGTTCGTGCTGCACCACCACCTGCTGCCCGTACCGGGCACCGGCCGCGAGCGAAACGTCGTCTACGACGCGGGCGACGCGATCGAGTGCCTGCAGCGCGCCGGCGTCCATCTCGTCCTCTCCGGGCACAAGCACGTGCCGTACGCGTGGAAGCTCGAGAACCTCTTCGTCGTCAGCACCGGCACGGTGTCGACGCTGCGACTCCGCGGCAACACGCGCCCCTGTTACAACGTCGTCGACGTCGAGGGGACGCACGTCACGGTGTGGCGGCGCTACCCGTTCCACGGACAGGAGCGCATCATCCAGTTCGATATCGCGACCGGCGAGTACGAGAAATACACCGGCCGGATCGAGAGCGAGGTGACGGCGCGGCGGTGAGCTCGCTCAGGAACGTGAGGGCGGTGGCGCTGATCGACGGCGAGCACTACGCGCCGGTGGTGCGGGACGCGCTCGCTGCGCTGCCGTACGAGTGGGAGGGGGCGATCCTCGTCGGCGGCACCGAAAAGCTGCGCGAGGGCGCCGACTACGGGGTGCCTCTCGTCGAGGGCTTCGGCGACGCCCAGATCGTCGTCGACCTGTCGGACGAGCCGGTGCTCGGGCCGCGCGAGCGCTTCGAGTGGGCCTCCCGGGCGCTCGCCGCCGGCCTCGCCTACGTCGGGGCGGACTTCCGCTTCGACCCGCCCGAGCTCGAGCCGTTCGAGCTGCCGTCGGTGTCGGTGATCGGCACCGGCAAGCGCGTCGGCAAGACGGCCGTGACGACGCACCTCGCCCGCCTGCTCGCCCGCGACCGGAGCGTGGTGGTCGTCGCGATGGGACGCGGCGGCCCGCCGGAGCCCGAGCTCGTCGAGACGCCCCCGAGTGTCGAGGACCTCGTCGCCCTGTCGCGTTTGGGACGCCACGCGGCGTCCGACCATCTCGAGATCGCGGCGCTCGCCGGTGTTCCCACGATCGGCTGCCGCCGCGCCGGCGGAGGGCTCGCGGGCGGGGTCACCGTCTCGAACGTCGTCGAGGGTGCACGGCTCGCAGCCGAGCTGCGCCCCGACGTCGTCCTCTTCGACGGCAGCGGCGCCGCGATCCCGCCCGTCGCCACCTCGCGTCGCCTCCTCGTCACAGGCGTCGCCGAGCGCGACCCGTATCTCGACACGTACCGGCGCCTGATCTCCGACCTCGTGCTCGAGCGGCCGCGCCTGCGACTCGCGCCCACGGCCCCGCTCTCGGGCCGCGTCGCGGTCTTCACGGCGGGCGCCACCGACGTCTCGCACCTCGACGCCGACGTGGTTTGCGTGTCCGCGCAGCTCGCAGACCGAGCAGCGCTGAGGCGTGACCTCGTCGACGCCGACACGTATCTGGTCGAGGTGAAGGCCGCCGGCATCGACGTGGTCGCCGCGCACGCGCTCGAGCGGGGCATCGAGGTCGTGCTCGCCGCGAACGAGATCGTCGGCGTCCCCGACGACGTGCTCCTCGACCTGGTGCCGGTCGCCGCGTGACCTCGCAGCCGCGCCGGCGCGACCCGCTGCCGCTCGGCGGCGAGGGGCTCCCGTACTCGAAGGGGCTGACGGCGCAGGCGCTGATCGCGACCGGCGTGCCGGCCGACGAGGCCTACCAGCTCGCGCGCAGGGTGGAGCTCGACCTGGCGGAGGCGGGCGAGCCGGCGGTGTCGCTCGACCGGCTCGAGGTGCTCGCGGCCGAGGTGCTCGGCGCCGCCGAGGGCGAGCGCGCCGTGACGCGGCTCCGGCAGCTCGCCGAGGTGCAGGAGCTCGACGTCCCGATCATCGTCCTGATCGGCGGCTCGACCGGCACCGGCAAGTCGACGGTCGCCGTCGAGGTCGCACACCGGCTCGGCATCAACCGCGTCGCCTCGACCGACTTCATCCGCCAGACGATGCGCGCGTTCTTCTCGCCGGAATTCATGCCGACGATCCATTACTCGAGCTTCGAGGCCGGACAGGCGCTCGACGAGGAGGTGACCGGCGACCCGACGATCGTCGGCTTCGTCGATCAGTGCCGTCACGTGTGCGTGGGCGTCGACGCCGCGTTGCGCCGGGCGCTGACCGAGGGCTGGTCGATGGTGCTCGAAGGCGTGCACCTCGTGCCCGGCCTCGTGCCCCGCGAGCTGGAGGGGGCGCTCGTCGTCCACGTCGTGCTCGAGATCGTCGACGAGCAGGCGCATCGCCTGCACTTCCACTTCCGCGACGGCGCTACCGGTGGTTCGCGTGCGATGGCGAAGTACATCGATCGATTCGAGGACATCCGGCGGATCCAGACGTACGTGTGTAGCCGGGCGCGCCGGGAAGCGGTGCCGGTGGTCGAGAATGCGAACGTGGAGCGGGCGATCGACGCCGTCATGGGGCTCGTGATGGACGCGGCGGGGCGCGTGCGGGAGCCGGCGTGACGCAGCTCGAGGACGCGGAGCAGTCGGCGCTCCCCGAGGCGCAGCGGCCGCAGTGCCAGTGCGAGTCGTTCGCGCGCGTGACGGAGCGTGCGGCCCTCGCGGGCGCGCGCTGGCTCGGGCGTGCCGACAAGGAGGCGGCGGAGGAGGCGGCGTTCTCCGGCGCGCGGGTCGCGCTCGAGCGGATGCCGATCAGCGGCCGGGTCGTCATCGGCGCGGCGGAGGACCACGACCAGCTCGCGGCCGGCACGGCGATCGGGGCCGGGGGCGAGGAGTACGATCTCGCGCTCGACCCGCTGGAGGGGCGCGCGGTCGTCGCCCGCGGCGGCACGAACGCCATCTCGATGATCGCGGCCGCGCCGCGCGGCTCGATGCCGTCGCTGCCCGACATGTACATGCGCAAGATGGCCGTCGGGCCCAGGGCGCGCGGGTTGATCGACCTGACGCGGCCGGCGGGCGACAACGTCCGCGCGATCGCCGACGCGTACGGCCGCATGGTCAACGACATCACCGCGATCGTGCTCGACCGGCCGCGGCACCACGACCTGATCGAGGAGATCCGCGCCGCCGGCGCCCGGATCAAGCTGATCCAGGACGGTGACGTCACCGCTTCGATCAGCGCCGCCGTTCGCGGCACGAACGATCACCTCGCGATCGGCATCGGCGGCACGCGGCAAGCGGTGCTCGCTGCCGCCGCCCTCCGCTGCCTCGGCGGCGAGCTGCAGGCGCAGCTCTGGCCCACGCGGCGCGCCGAGATCGAGGAGGCGCGCACGCACGGCATCGCGGACACGGAACGGGTCTTCACGATCGACGACCTCGCGCCGCAGGAGGTGATCGTCGCCGCGACGGGCGTCTCGAACGGCGACCTGCTGCGCGGCGTCCGCTTCCTGGCCGACTCGGCGCGGACGCACTCGCTCGTCATGTGCACCCGCTGCAACTGGGTGCGCTTCGTCGACGGCATCCACTTCTTCGCCCGGGACCGCCGCGAAGAGGTCAGGCTCTCCTAGCCGCTTAGCCGCTACCCTTGCCGGTATGCCCAGCAGGGAAGACGTCGTCGAGGCGCTGCGCGAGGTTGAGGACCCGGAGCTCGGGATGGACATCGTCGAGCTCGGGCTCTTCTATGACGCCGAGGTCGAGGGCCCGAAGGTCAAGGTGCACTACACGCTGACGTCGATGGGCTGCCCGGCGGGGGCGATGATCCAGGAGGACATCGAGCGGGTGCTGCGGCAGATCCCCGGGGTCGAGGACGTGGAGAGCGAGCTGACGTTCGACCCACCGTGGACGCCCGACAAGATGTC
>JAICYG010000080.1 GCA_025934335.1 Thermoleophilia bacterium
ATCGGCGGATCCGGGTTGATGTTGACGATCACCGGCGCCGACGGTTGCGCCGACGCGGCGGTCGCGACCGCGACGTCGAATGCGAAGGGCACGTCGAAGCAGAAGATGCCGTCTGACGGATTCGTGACCATCGCGTCGGTGAAGTTGTTAGCGCGGCTGTCGACGACGTCGATCGATCCGTCGACGAACGCTTTCACCTTGCCGTGGGCGACTGAACCGGAGGGCCCGGTCGCTCCGGTCGCTCCGGTTGCCCCGGTTGCCCCGGTGGCGCCCGGGTCACCCTTCGCCCCCTGCACGTTCCAGTCGAGCCGCTGTTCCTTGCTCGAGCAGTTCGTCGTCTGGGCGTCGATGACGCGCAACGTCCCGTTGTTCTTCGTGAAACAGGCCGTGATGACGCCGCTCGTGGGAATCGACGCCCACGCGACACCTCCAACGACTGCTGCGACGAGCACGATCGCAACCACCAGCAACCCGCGGTGGCGGATGTTGAACTTCATGCCTGCTCCTCTCCCGTTTCCGTTTAGGTGCATCGAAGCACCGGAAGCGGCGACTGTCTCACGGCAGGGCAAGGAGCCACAACACGGGGCGAACGGAGCGGGAGCCGGTTCCCCCCGAGAGGAGAACGCGGCCCCCGCACCTCCGTCCCCGAAGAGCTACGCGTTCGAGGACTGTTCCTGCATCCGGTCGCTGAGAGTGGAGGTCAGCTCCTCTCCCTGCGTCCGGCCCGAGTCCTTGGCGGTGTCGACGGCGGCACCGACGGCTTCCTGGGCGACGTGCTTGCCACGGTCGACGGCGTCGGAGGCGGTCTCCTTCGCTGCGTCGACCACGCGGTCGGACATCGCGCCGAGCTGCTCGTTCTCGACCCGCGTCTGCGGGAGCAGCGTCCCGAGCAGAAAGCCCATCGCGAGCCCGCCGAGCGCGAGCCCCAGTGGGTTCCCCTCGGCGGTGGAGCGAACGTGCGAGGCGCCTCGTTTGAGCGTGCGCTGATCCGGCAGCGGCGCAGTCACGGTGTCCTTCGCTCCGGTCAGTTTCGACTTGACTGCCTGCTTCTTCTCATCGAAGTAGTCCTGTGTCCGCGCGCCGACGTCTGTCTTGTAGCTGAGCGCATCGACCTCGTCGCCGACCCGCTGCCGCGTCTGCTCTATTTCCGCGCGGATGACGCTCGGGTCTTCGCCCATTCCACGTCCTCCTTCACCGTCTCGATTGTCTGTTCAGGAACGGGCTTGCCGGCGTCGGCGACCCGCTCCTTCCCCTGTCTCATGAGCACGTACGCGATCGCCGCCAGCGCCGCTCCGACGATCAACGCCGCCGCCCAGTCCGGCAGGAAGAGCGCGAAGACCAACACCAGGAAGGCCGTGATCGCGCCGGCCGCGCAGAGGGCGACGACGCCGGCGCCGCCGAACATCCCGAGCCCCGGTGCCGCCGTCCGACCCTTCTCGGCCATCTCCGCCTTCGCCAGCTCGATCTCCTGCCGCAGGAGCAGCGACAGGTCGCTGGTCAGGTCCTTCGCCACCGCGCCGATCGGCCGCTCGCGCAGGTCGTTCTCCGTCTCGTTTCGGGTTGCCATCGCCCGCTACCTGGTGCCCGCGTACGGATCCCGCGCGAGCGGGTCGTCGCTCGACGCAGAGGACGTCGCACCGACCGGCAGCTCGGCGCCGTACGGCTCGGTCTCGAGCTCCCGCCGGGCGTACGAGCCCCGGCTACCGGGCGCCCCCTGCCGGGCCGGCCACTGCTGCCCGTCCCGTGAGTAGTCCCGGGTTCGCTGCTCCGAGCTCGCCTTCAGGAACCGCGCCGTCGCAACCCCTGCCAGCATGCCGAGGCCGGCGAGCATCCACGGACGACGGCGCGCGAAGCCTTCGATGTCGCGGATGAGCTCGTCACCGCTCTTCTGCTCGAGGTAGCTGCCGACGCGGTCGATCCGCTCCGCTGCCTGCCCCGCGAGCCGCGCCGCGTTCGCGTTCCCCTCGTTTTCCAGATCGCTCCCACTGCGGCGAAGCGCATCCGCCAGTGAGCGCGCCTGCGTCCCCGCCTGGTTCGACCGTTGGTCGAACTCGTCGCGCAGCCGCCCCGAGCCCTGCTCGCGCAGCTCCGAAGCCTTGTCCTGGACCGTCGAGGCGGCCTCGTGCACCTTGTCCGACGCCTGGTCGGTCAGTGCCGGCTCGTCGCCGGTCGCACCGGTCGCTTGCGTCATGACCCCTCCTTCCTCGTCGTGGAAGGCGCCACGTAGCCGTTTCACCGACGGTGAAACAGCGGCCTCCGACCGGCGGCAGGTTCGTCGCGCGATTCCCGGTGCTAGCCGCCGTCGGCAGCGGCGTCAGGCGACGCTGCGAGCAGCTCTCGCGGGACCGAGAGGGTGTGGCCGGTGGTTCGAACCGGACGTGAATCGCCTGTGCGCGCGCCCGCATCACGACTCCCGGCGCTCCCGGCTCGTACCCGTAGATCGCGTCGAGCAGGACGACCTCGTCTCCCACCCGAAACCGCTCGTTGCCGGGCACGTCCAGACTCATCGCAGGGCCACTCCCGATTTCGAGCGATGTTTACCCCGGCAGTCACGGGTCGTGCCGGAACGGGAGGATCTGTGCCTCGAGCCATTCGATCCGCTCGCTCAGCGCCTGGATCTCGGCGCCGACTCCAGCGGCCCGTGCCTTGCGGAACTCGTTCGGGAACGCCATCAGCTGCTCCGTGAGCCTGTCGTGGAGACGCAAGAGGTCGTCCTGCCGACGGGTGAGCTGCACGAGCTCCGTCGCGAGGGCGTCGAGGTCGGGAAGCTCGTCGGTGGCCACACGCGGTCTATCGGCTGCGCGACCGGTTCGTTTCACATCGCGGCCCGGCAGGTAGGAGCCTGGCCGGGGCCGAATCACTCGAAAGGGGGAGTTCGGCCGCCGCCGCGAAAGGTGAAAGAGCAACGATGAAACGGGAAGCGACATCCGGTGCGATCGATGCCTGGTACGCGGGCGCGGTGCTCCTCCTCTTGCTGCTCGCGCTCCTCGGCTACGCCGGTATCGCCGTAGCGGCCTGAAGGCGGAGCCGGCCCGAGCGGGCCGCGCGAGAATCCAGCAAAAGATCTGGTCACGATCTTCGACCGGTGGTAGCGTCGAAGCGAGATGGGCGCGACCGTGTCCTCTCGCGCCGAGCCGGTTCAGGGTCGAGTACCCGTCGGCCTCTGGCGTAGCGGCTGGCGGCGGCTGCGGCGGGACCGGGGAGGCTTCGTCTCCCTCGTCGCTGCAGCGGCGATCGTCTTGCTCGCGCTCTTCGGAAGCGCGACCGTCTCACGCCTCGTCGGCCACGACGGCAACACGCCGTTCCTCTTCGCGGCGAGCGCCGAGCACCGGCCCGTCGGGCCGTGGACGCACGTGCCGACGCCGAAGACCCCGACCTTCGACGCGTACGGCAACCTGCTGACGCCGAAGAAGGGGACGAAGAGCACGCTGTTCGTGTTCGGCGCGGACGGCCCGCTCGGCCGCGACGAGCTGATCCGGCTGCTCGACGGGCTGCGGACGTCGCTCGAGATCGGGATCGGCGCGATGCTGGTCGCGCTCGTGATCGCGGTGCCGATCGGCGCCGCCGCCGGCTACTTCGGCGGGGCCGTGGACGCGTTCGTCTCGCAGTTCACGGAGACGGTGATGGCGTTCCCGCTGCTCCTGTTCCTGCTCTTCGCGAACCGCTACCTGATCGGAGACATCCGCTCGGTCGGCTGGAGCTGGGTCGTGCCCCAGGGCGCGATCGGCGAGGCCGTGCTGATCGGGACGTTCACCGCCTTCTACCCGATCAGGCTGATCCGGGCGCAGCTGTTTGTGTTGCGGAACGCCGAGTTCGTCGAGGCGGCGCACATGGTCGGCACCTCCACGTGGCGCATCCTCCGCCGCCACCTGCTGCCGCACCTCGCGCCGATCCTCCTCGTCTGGGCCGGTGTCGCGATCGGGACGAACATCCTCGCCGAGGTCGGCCTCAGCTTCCTCGGCATCGGCGTGCAGGTCTCGACGCCGACGCTCGGGTCGCTGCTCTCGGCGGTTTGGGGGACGATCTACAACCCGCAGACGTACAACAGCAAGATCTACACGCCGTGGCAGACGATCTTCCCGATGGTGACGATCGTCCTGACGGTCGTCTCCCTCAACCGCCTCTCCGAGGCGATCCGGCGCGCGCTCGAGCCGCGGGCGGTGCGGTGAGAGCAGCCAGGTACCTGACCGGACGCGTCGCGCGGGCCGTGCTGACGCTGCTGACGATGATCGCCGTCACGTTCGCGCTCTACTTCGCGATCGAGACGAACCCGCCGGTCGGGATGTTCTTCCCGGACGTGGCGAAGGGAACGCCAGCGACGAAGCAGCAGACCGAGCTCGTCGACCACCTCTTCTACCTCGACCGCTCGAAGGTCGGCCTGTACGTCAGCTATGTCGGCCACCTCGTCCGCGGCGATCTCGGCCACCGCACGACGCTCGTCCACGGCCGGATCGTCGACGCGGGGGCGGTCGCGCCCTACCAGCAGCTGCGCGTGACGTTGTCGATCCTGCTCGGCGGCGCCCTGCTCGTCGTGCTGTTCTCGCTGCCGCTCGGCGCAGTGTCGGGCACACGCATCGGCTCGTGGTCGGATCGCGTCATCTCGTTCGGCGCACTCGTCTTCGTGTGCATGCACCCGATGATGCTCGGCCTCATCCTGCGCAGCGCCGGCGGGCGCGTCGACTGGCTGCCCACGAGCGGCTACTGCACGTTCGTGAAGCACCCCGCCCCTACGGGCGGGTTCTTCCCGGCCGACTACAAGCCGTGCGGCGGGCCGGTCGACTGGGCCACGCACCTGATCCTGCCGTGGCTCACCTTCGCGCTGCTCTTCCTCGCCCTCTACACGCGGATGATCCGCGCCAGTGTCGCGGAGACGGTCCAGGAGGACTTCGTTCGCACGGCCCGCGCCAAGGGCGCCTCGCAAACCCGCGTGCTCGCGCGCCACGTCCTTCCGAGCGCGGGCCTGCGCGTGCTCACCATGGTCGGGATGGAGATCGGCACCGCGATCGGCGTGTGCATCTACATCGAGTCGGCGTTCGGGATGTCCGGTCTCGGCATCGCCGCGGTCACCGAGCTCGGCGGCGCGCAGCTCTTCCTCGAGCTGCCCTACATGCTCGCGATCGTGGTGCTGATCACGCTGATCGTGATCGTCGGCAACCTGGTCGTCGACCTGCTCTATGCCGTGCTCGATCCGCGCGTCGGCGTGCAGAAGGGGGCGCAGCGGACAAAGAGCCTCGTCGGCGGCGTGTTCTAACCGCGCGCCGGCACGGGGTAGAGGCAGAGGCCGACAACGCGTCCTCCCGGCAGATGGTGCAGGACAGCCTGCGTGAGGCTGAGGATGACCGGGCGCACGACGAGATCCGAGTGGTCGCCCTTCGCCGGCGGCGACACGGCGATCCGGTGTTGTGGCCCCGCGCAGGCCACAGATCGAATCGGCTTCGCGTCCTGCCGGCCGTCGGCGCGGTGCGCGGGAGCAGAGGACGCGACGCCCGGCGGCCCGGAGCCCGGTGGCGACGGGCGCAGCAGGAGGACGAGACCCAGCGCGAGGCAGAGCAGCAGCAGCGATCCCGTCACGACTCGCCGGCGCCGTTGACGGCGGCGCGCGTCCTCGATCACGGCGCGTCTCGGAATGGCAAACGTCGGCGTCATTCGCTCTCCTTCAGTCGATCGACTCGACGAGCCGGACGAGCTCGTCGCGGCGGTAGCCATGCCGTCGAGCGAGCCGGACGAGCTCGTGCGCCTTCTCCACGACCGCGGTCCGCTCGGGCGTGCCGGCGACCGTGATCCCCCGTCCGCGGCGGAACTCGAGCAGGCCCTCGTCGCGCAGCGTGCGGAGCGCTCGAAGGACCGTGTTCGTGTTCACGCCGAGGACGGCGGCAAGATCGCGCGCGGGCGGGAGCCGCTCGCCGGGCCGGGCCTCGCCCTCGGCGAGGGCGCGCCGGATCTCGGCGGCCGCCAGCTCGTGGAGATCGCCCGGCTGGTCACGCCCTAGCCTGCGCCAGCTCATGGTGCTATGTAGGCTAGCACCATCCGAGGCTTCGCGTTACGTCCTCACGGGCACATCGCCGCCGCGGATGCAGCGGCGGTGGAAGGCCTTCAAGACGATCGTCTCGGTGTGGGTCGACCTGTTCGACGAGCACGGGCTCCTGACCTCGGCCGCGGCGGTCGCGCTGCAGGCATTCGTCGCGATGGTGGCGCTCGCGCTGCTGGCGCTCGCCCTGATCGGAGCGACGGGTCACCAGCACGTGTGGACGGGTCAGATCGCGCCGCAGCTCGAGCCGAAATTCCTCCCCGACGTGTACGACGGCATCAGCGCCACGGTCGACAAGGTGTTCTCGACGGACTCGACGACGCTGATCGTGATCGCGGTGCTGCTCGCGACCTGGGAGGTGTCGGGCGCCGTACGTGCGTGCATGAGCGCGCTCTCCCGCGTCTACGGGACGAACGACGAGCGCCCGTGGTACGTGCGCTTTCCGCTCTCGATCGGCATTGCCGTCCTGCTCATCCTTGCGCTGGCCGGCTCGTTCGTCCTGATCGTGGGCCTGCGCCACGCCGCCGGCGGAGCGCCGGGGGTCCTGCTGGCTATCGGCCGCTGGGGAGGCACGATCGTCCTGCTCACGGCGGCGTTCGCCGTCCTCGTCCGATTTGCGCCCGCCGAGCGGCGCTCGAAGCGCGTCGCCTCGGCCGGCGCAGCGCTCGTCGTCGTGGCGTGGATCGTTCAGTCGCTGATCTTCGCGTGGTACCTGCGGAGCAGCGCGAGCTACCGGACCGCCGTCGGCGCGCTCACCGCCGTCTACTTCTTCACAACGTACTTCTACGTCGCCGCGATCGTGCTGCTCGTCGGGATCGAGCTGGACGAGCAGCTCCGCCGCGACGCGGACCACGAGACGACCGGCAGGCGGCCGCTGCTCACACTCGTGCGACAGGTCGTCCTCGGACGCTAGTAGCGGGTGCCCGGCACGTTCGGCGCGCCCGGGGGCGAGAGGAGGAAGTCGCCGATGCGCCCGAGGCAGCCCATGACTGCGACGCCTTCCGCGCGCCTCCCGAGGCGGCCGCACCGCTCGCTCCACGTCGTCGTCCGGTTGGCGCCGAAGACGTGGTTGCGCCCGAGGACCAGCACGTGACAGCGCGGCGCCGGCACGACGCGGAAGCGGATCGAGCCGGCCGTATCGACGCCATGGAGCGTTACGACGAAGGACGCAGCGCGGCAGCGCGCCGCGAACGCCCGGTAGAGGCAGCCCGGGCCGCCGCCCGAGACGAAGAGCTGATTCCCGTTCTGCGTCTGCATCCGCGCCTGCCCGCAGTCGAGCGCCGGGTGTGTCGACGCGTGGCCGACGGCCGCGACGAGCCCGGACAGCACGATCACGAGAAGGAGGAGGAGGTGTCTCGGCATGAGCGGATGGTTCCCCCGGAGGGAGCGGTTCATGCCGCTCCCTCCGGGGTGAAGCAGCTAGCAGTACGTCGCCACGATCGTGCCCCTGCCGGGATGATCCGGCGTGGGGCCATATCCCGGCGCCACGTGCACGACCACGATGTGCACGAAGTCGCCGCTGATCGTGTTCCCGTTCTTCTTGACGTTCGCGGTCACGAGAACCCCCATGTACCCCGGGACGCCGCTGGTCGGCGGCGGGCTGTTCCCGCCGCTCGTCTTCCAGGTCCCGGTGCAGCTCGTGGGCTGCGCCCCGCCGGTCGGGAGGCTGTTGATCGAGCCGGCGAACCCCTTGAGGCTCGACGGCGCCTGCCCTCCGGTGAGGGCGTTCAGCTGGTTCCAGCTGTCCGCCCACCACGTGACGGTGGTCGATGACGAGGCTGCGGCGACCGTCTGGTCGCCGAGCGCGAATGCGCCCCGGCTCGGGAATGCGAACACGATTGCCGAGGCGCTCGCGGACGAGGACAGGTAGAGCGTGTCGCCCGCGAACGTCGCGTTGATCGTCTCGGGCCCGAGGGCGACGAGTGAGAGCTGCGAGTACGGGATCGTGCAGCTCGCGTTGCCGCTCGCATCGGTCGAGCCGGTGCAGCTCTTGCCGGCCAGGCTGAGCGTCACCGAGCGTCCCGCGTCCGGCGCTGCCGGCAGGGAATCGCCGTCGTCGTCGCCCGGGCCGTCCTCCTGTAGCTTCGCGGAGAGCGTCGCCCCCGAGGAGCCGACCAGGATCACCACCTGGCCGGTGTAGGCGAGCGAGGTCTCCTCCTTCGTCACCCTGATCGTCAGGGTTCCCGACGTGGCCGAGGCGTGGTGGTGGTCGTCCACCGACACGGTGACGGTGTAGGTCCCGGGCACCGCGGTGTCCGTCCCCGAGATCGTCGCCGTGCGGTCGCCGTTGTCGGTGAGGCTCAGGCCCGTCGGCAAGCCGCTCGCACTGAAGGAGAGCGTGTCACCCGCGTCGCTGTCGGTCGCCGAGACGCCGAAGCTGAGTGGGTCGTGGTAGTCGACGGTCTGGTTTGCCAGCGTGCCGAGCACCGGCGCCGCGTTGACCACGGTCGTCGTCGCCGTGCGGGTGATCGTCGGCTGGTCGGCTCCCGTGGAGTCCTTGAAGCTGAACACGGCCTGGTCGGTCAGCGTCGCCCCCGCCAGCAGATTCGTGCTCGGGTGCGCGGCGATCGTCCAGGTCTTCGACTCGTGCGGTGCGAGGTCGACCGGGCCGAGCGTGACCGTGCCCGAGCCGTTGAACTGCACGCCCGAGGGCAGGGTGTCGGCCACGGTGACTCCGTAGGCGTCGTCCTGGTCGCTCGGGTTCTTGAACGTGAGCGTGTAGTCGAGCGTGTCGCTCGTGTTGCCGGCAATCGTCGACTCGGTGACCGAGAGCGTGACGTCGCCTGTCGCCGGCACCGGGGACTCGACCTTCGAGCCGGTGGTGGAATAGCTCGCTGCGCAGCTGCCCCCGCCGGCGGCGTTCGACCACTCCCGCTGGATGCGGAACTTGTCGGCGGCGCCGGAGCCGAGGTAGTTGTTCGTGGTCGTCTTCGACGCGTTCGCGACACCCATGTTGCGGTTGCACTTGTCGCCGTTCTCGCCCGCGCCGCCCGTCGAGTCCTGCCAGGCGTTGAGGCGAGGATCGGTGATCGCCTCGAGGTGCTCGTGCTCGACGGAGCTGAGCGTCGTGTCGGCCGACTCGTTGCCCGTCACGTTCGAGTCGCCGCAACCGGCGGCGATCGACTGCGGGCTGCGGTTGTCGGGGATGTCCGCCCACACGAACGTGTTCGCCGGCGTGTCGTCGGACGAGCTCGACCCGACGTAGCCGTAGGTGTGGTACGCGCAGTACGCGTTCGTGTTGCAGCCCCCGCCGCTCCCGCAGTCGACGACGTTGCTCGGCAGGAACACGAAGTACATGTCGCTGAGCCCGGTCGGCCAGCTCTTCGCCTTGAGCTGGTTGAAGACCTCGGTGTTGAGGTCGCTCTGCGTGACCGGGTCGGCGTTCGTCCCTGCGTGCGGGAACGCCGTCGTGTCGACGACCATGTCCTTGTACGTCGACGTGTCGTCGGGACATATGCCCTTGCCGCAGTACTGCGTGGCGGTGTCGAGGATCTCCGAGCCGCCGACGTCCTGGAAGTACTTGATCATCGCGTTCTCGTACGCGGTGTCGTCGGCGGCGGTGGTGCCGCCGCTGTAGTGGAACCCGGACGGCAGCCAGAAGATCAGGTGCGTGTTCGTGGTCGGCATGATCTCGTTGTCGTTCGGGTTCGCGAGGTTGTCGACCGCGGCCGGGGCCGCGGGTGCGGCGTTCTTCGACCGTGCGGGCTTCTTCGTCCCGAAGTTGCCGTAGCTGCCGTTCGGCCCCGCCCAGTGCGCCCAGCCGCCCCAGTGCGGCGTCCCCGGCGGGGGGCCCTTCGCCTGCTTCGCCGCGGCCGTCGCTCCGCCGAACAGCGTCAGCGCGGCAGTCGCGGTCGCGATCACCCCGAGCGCCACGCCGACCCTCCGGCGCGAACGATCGTGACGTCCAAGTCTCATCGCGTGCTCCTTCCTTGTGTCTGCCCGCCCCGAGAGGAGCGAATGGCGATGGTCGCGCCCACCGGCGCCACGACGAGGTGCGCCGCCTCGAGCTCCCGGACCGCCGGCGGCGGCACCGGCGCCTCCTGCAGCAAGGCGACCGCCGGCGCGAGGCGCTCGCGCCGGAAGCTCTCCCATGCTTCGGCGTCCTCGCAGACGGCGATCACGCGGACGCCCTCGTCGGTGGCGCCCGCCGCGTAGAGGATCAGTCCCGGCACCGTCGGGTCGGCGATCGCCGCCGCGACGGCGGCATACCGCTCCCAGCTGGCCGCGATGTCCTCCACGATCGCGTAGGGCACGCAGCGACCCTCTGTCCCCGTGGTTTAGCCGCGGTATAGCCGCGCTTTCCATCGCCGCGAAACGGGAGGAGAATCAGCCGGATCGATGGAGGTGCGCGTGCTCGGACCGCTGGAGGTCTTCGCCGACGGGGCGTCGGTCCGTCTCCAGGCGCCGAAGCAGCGACGGCTGCTGGCGGCGCTCCTGATCGCACACGGCAGGCCGCTGTCGCCGGACACGCTCGTCGACGCCGTGTGGGGAGGCTCCCCGCCTCCCTCGGCCCGAAAGCTCCTCCAGGTCTACACGTCCCAGCTCCGCAAGAGCCTCGACGGAGGCGCGAGGATCGTCAGCGGGCCGACCGGCTACGCGCTCGAGCTGGAAGCCGAGGCGCTCGACGCCGCGCGCTTCGAGCGGCTCGTCGGGGAGGGACGGCAGGCGTTGCGCGACGGCAACGCGCAACTCGCCGAATCACTGCTGACGCGTGCGCGTGGCCTCTGGCGCGGCTCCGCCTACGCGGACGTCGCCTACGACGACTTCGCCCGAACCGAGGCGGAACGGCTCGAGGAGCTCCGCCTCGTCGCGTTCGAGGAATGGGCGGATGCGCAGCTTCGGCTCGGCCGACACGCCGACGTCGCTGCCGAGCTCGTCGCGGTCGCCGCCGCGCACCCGCTGCGCGAGAGCATGCAGGCACTCGCCATGCTCGCGCTGTACCGCTCGGGCCGTCAGGCGGCGGCGCTCGAGCTGTACGCGACCACGCGCCGGCTGATGCGCGGAGAGCTCGGGCTGGAGCCGCGCCGGGAGTTGCGCGAGCTCCAGGGGAGGATCCTTCGTCAGGATCCGGACCTCGAGCGTGACGAGGCCCCGGCGAGGAGATCACGGCTGCCTGCGGCCCCGAACGTGCTCGTCGGGAGAGAGCGCGAGCTTGCCGAACTGCGGGCGCTCCTCGTCCGCCCTGACGTGCGCCTGGTCACCCTGACG
>JAICYG010000121.1 GCA_025934335.1 Thermoleophilia bacterium
AACGGCGGCGTCTACGGGCTCGGCCTCTTCGGCCAGCGCGTCGCCGGCGTCGACGTGTGGGGCCATCCCGGCTCGTACGGCGGCTTCCAGAGCTCGTTCCTGCTCGTCCCCGACCGCGGCGCGGTGTTCGTCGGCCTCACGAACGCGTTCAACGGCGGGAAGGCCCTGTACGAGCTCGAGGACGCCTTCTTCGAGCAGACGGTCGGGGCAACGCGGCCCGCGACGCCGTTCGTGGAGCTTCCCTCCGGTGCGGTCGAGGCGTTCGGCGGCACCTATGCGAATAGCGACGAGGCCTTCGAGGTCCGCGCGGCGCCGGGCGGGATCGTCGTCAAGGTCGAGGGCGAGGAAGTCCACCTGCGGCCGATCGGGCCGCGCCTCTTCCAGGTCCCCGACGGGCCGTACGTGCGCGAGCGGATCGCGTTTCCGCGCGAGGGGCTCGCCCGGCTCGGCAGCCGGCTCGCCGAGCGCGTCCCGTGAGCGCCGTGGAGCAGCGGGCTCCCCTGCCGGGCGACGCGCCGGCCGTGGCGGAGGTCGTGATCGCCTGCGAGCGGTCGCTCTACGGCGAGACCACCTACGCGCCCGCCGACCTCGCCGCCGAGTGGGAGTCGCTCGACCTCGAGCGGGACGCGCTCGTCCTCGTCGAGAACGGGCGGATCGGCGCCTATGGCACGCTCGACGATCGCGGCGAGCTCTGGCGCAGCGACGGCTTCGTCCACCCCGGGAAGCGAGGGCTCGGGCTCGGCCGGCAGCTCGTCTCAGCGCTCGAGTCGATTGCCGTCTCGCGCGGCGCCCGCCGGGTCCAGAACGGGGTCGCGGAACCGGACGACGCGGGCCATCGCCTGCTCGCCGCCCTCGGCTACCGGCCGGTGCGCGTGTTCCGCGAGCTGCGGATCGAGCTCCTGACGGCACCGGAGCCGCCGCGGTGGCCGCCCGGCGTCTCGCCCGGCGACTTCGACGCCGAGCGAGACGCGGTCGCGTTCCACGCAGCGCAGGAGGCGGCGTTCGCCGACCACTGGGAGTTCCGGCCACGCACGTTCGAGCGCTGGCGCGAGCTGCACATCGAGTCGGGCGGCTTCGACCCGTCGCTCTGGCGGGTCGTCCGTTCGGGCGGCGAGATCGTCGGCGGCACGATCTGCGAGGCGGGCCGCTACGGCGGCGGCTGGATCGCGATCGTCTTCACGCGACGCGACAGGCGTGGTCAGGGCCTCGGCCGTGCCCTCCTCCACGACGCCTTCGCGACGTTCTGGGAGCAGGGCGAGACGAGCGTCGGTTTGAGCGTCGACGCCGAGAACGCCACCGGCGCGTTCCAGCTCTACGAGAGCGCCGGCATGCGGCCGGTGCTCGGCTGGGTCATGCACGAGAAGTCCGTGCGCTAGCCGGAGTAGGACGGGTAGTCCGTCCACGTGCACTTCGCCACGTCGCAGACGACGTCGAACGAGGCGATCCTCACCGTGTCCGAGTGGTCACGGGCGAAGCAGGTGAAGAGGCGCCCGCGGTCGTCGAGCCGCCGGCACGTGTAGTCGAACGACGGCATGCCCTTCGTCACCCCCCACCTGGCGCGGATCAACGCCGCAACATGGTCGGCCGTCTGGAACGGCCTCGCCCTGCCGCCGCCGCCGCCGCAGCCGGCGGCCGAGAGCGCGAGCACCACGAGCGCGATCCGAAGCAGCTTCATGTCGTGAGTGAACGTCCTACCGTTCGCAAGACCCCGGAAACGACAACGCCCCGAATCGTCAGCTGACGATTTCGAATCGGTTCGCGCGCGTCAAGCGGGCCGCGTCGCGGCGCGGGTCGCCTCGACATCGCGGGCGATCTGCTCGACCAGCTCCGCCTCCGAGCCAAAGGCCCGTTCGTCGCGCAGGCGGCGCCAGAGCTCGACGACGAGCCGCTTGCCGTAGAGATCGCCCTCCCAGTCGAGCAGGAACGCCTCGACCCGGCGCTCGGTGCCGCCGTAGTGTGGGTTGACGCCGATCGAGACGGCTGCGCGGCGATCGCCGACTGCGCCCGCGTAGATGCCGAAGGCCGGTACGAGAACGTTTGGGTCGACGGCAAGGTTCGCCGTCGGGAAGCCGAGCGTGCCGCCGCGCCGGTCGCCGCTGACGACGATGCCGTCCACCTCGAGCGGCCGGCCGAGGAGCCGCGCCGCCGCCTCGACCTCGCCGGCCTGCGCGTGCCGGCGGATCCGCGTCGACGAGACCCCCTCGACAAGCGGCACCTGGCGCGCGTCGAGGCCGAGCGAGCGCAGCAGCTCGAGGTCGCCGGAGCGCCGACGCCCGAAACGGAAGCCGCTGCCGGCGACGACGATCTCGGCGCCCGCTGCGACCAGCACCTCGCGCGCGAACGCCTCGGGTGGGAGCTCGGCGAGCTCCGGAGTGAACTCGACCACGAGCACGTCCGCGACGCCGCAGTCGCGAAGCAGCTCGAGCCGCCGCTCGAGGCTCGAGAGCAGCTCGACGCGGTTGCCGAGCGCGGTCCGCGGGTGCGGGTGGAAGGTGACGACCGTCGGCCGGAGCCCCGCGTCGACGGCCGCCCGGACGACGGCGCGATGGCCACGGTGAACGCCGTCGAACGTCCCGAGGGCGACGGAGCGCGGCACCTGCTCGAGCTCCTCCACCCGCCGGGCCACGGTCACGTCGCAGCCCCCAGCGCGAGCACGCTTTCCCGGACGCCGGCGGCGACGCGGTCGAGCGCGTCGTCGGGCAGTCGCGCGAGCGCGTCGGCCACGGGCAGGAGCGTCGCCTGCTCGACCGGCGCGGCGTCGTCGACCTCGAACGGGCCGACGGCGGTGCGGCGGAGCGAAGTGCAGTGGCCGCCGAGCGCCTGCGCGAGCGAGCGGATGTACGTCCCCGAGCTGACATGCGCCGCGAGCCGAACGGAGGCGGGTGACGTTGCCAGGACGTCGAGCGAGTACACGAGGGAGCGGCGCAGGGGCATTTCGACCGTCACCCCTCGCCGCTGCAGCCGATAGGCGCGCTCACCGCCGATCTTGACCGCGGACGCGGCCGGGATCGGGAGCTCCACCTCGCCGCGCAGCGGCTCCAGCGCCGCCTCGAGATCCGGCAGCGGGTCGTGACGCTCGACGACCTCGCCCTCGGGGTCGCCGGTGGTCGTCGTCGCGGTCAGGTCGACGTCCGTCACGTAGCGCTTTTCGAGACCGGAGAAGCACGGCGCAAGCCGCGTCGCCGCCCCCGAGAGCAGCACCAGGAGCCCTGTCGCGAACGGGTCGAGCGTCCCGGTGTGGCCCGTGCGCGCGCCGGTCCGGCGCCGGAGCGCGGCGACGAGCGCGAACGAGGACGGCCCCGCGGGCTTGTCGACGAGCGCCACCCCGACCGGCCTAAGTGCTTTCGGGACCGGCACCACTGTGCACGCGCGCGAACTCGCGCTGCAGGAACTCGACGATCGCCTCGATCGGCTCCTCCGACGAGAAGCCGGCCGCCTGCGGATGGCCGCCGCCGCCGCGAAGCCGCGCGATCGCGGAGACGTCGACCTCGTCGTGGCTCGAGCGGAGCGAGACGCGCCGCGACGGGCCCTCGTCGCGGGGGGGCTCACGGATCAACGCGACCATCTCGGAGCCCTCGACGGCCCGCAGGTGGTCGATGATCCCCTCCGAGAACGGCTCCTCCGCCCCCACCTCCGCGAAGTCGCCGCGCAGGAGGTACGAGACGACGAGCCTGCCGCCGTCGAACAGCCGCGCGCGGTCGAGCGCGCGTGCGAGCAGCTTCAGCTTCGCGAACTGGACCGTCTCGTAGACGTGCCGGAAGATGCCGTGCACGTCGGCGCCCGCCTCGACGAGCTCCGCGGCGAGCCGCAGCGCCTTCGGCGTCGTGTTCGTGTACTGGAAGCGCCCGGTGTCGGTGACGAGGCCGACGTAGAGCGCCTCCGCGATCGGCGGCGTCAGCTCGACCTCGAGCTCGCGCAGGATGTCGCGCACGACCTCGGCGGTCGACGACGCCTCGGCCACGACCAGGTTGACGTCGCCGAAGCGCGAGTTGTCGTGGTGGTGGTCGACGTCGACGACGAACGCGGCCCGCTCGACCGCCTCGCGGCTCTCGGCGATGCGCCACTCGTTCGCGCAGTCGACGGCGAGCAGCACGCGCTCGTCGATGTCCGGCGGCAGCTCGCGAGTCACGTCGCCGAGGTCGAGGAACCTGTACTCGGCCGGCAGCGGCGCACTGCCTGCGAGGTACATGACGACGTCCTTGCCGAGCTCGCGCAGCCCCAGGGACGCGCCGAGCAGCGAGCCGAGCGCGTCGCCGTCGGGGTTCTCGTGCGAGACGACGGCGAACCGGTCGCGCGTGCGGAGCACGTCGACCACCGCTTGCAGGTCACTCGTCTGCGTCTCGGTCATCCTCAAGCGATCCTGACTCGTCGGGGAGCTGCGCCGCAAGCTCGTCGATCAGCTGCGTCATCCGCACGCCGCGCTCGACGGCGTCATCGTAGGCGAATGCGAGCGCCGGGGTCCGGCGCAGGCTCAGCTCACGGTTGATGCGCGCCTGCAGCACCCCGTGCGCCGACTCGAGGCCGGCGAGCGTCGCCCGCCGCTTCTTCTCGCTGCCGAGGACGGAGACGAAGACGGTCGCTTCGCGCAGGTCGGGCGTGACGGCGACACCCGTGACGGTGACCAGGCCGATTCGCGGGTCCTTGAGGTCGCGCACGGCGTCGGCGACCACCGCGCGTACCGCCTCGTTCACCCGGCGCATCCGCTCGCTCATGGCGGCCACACGCTACTCATCAGCAGGCGCGACGAGCAGCCGGTCGCAGCGGGCGACGACCCAGTCGCCCGAGGCGAGCCAGCGCTCGGCACCGCCGGCGAGCTCGTCCGCCTCGTGCGCGCTGCGCGCCACGCAGGCGACGGTCAGCGTCGCCCGCTGCCAGAGGTCGTGGTGGTCGACCTCGGCGACGGCGGCGCCGAAGCGGTTGCGCAGGTTGTCCTTCGCCGAGCGCACGAAGTGGCGCTTTCCCTTCAGCGACGACGCCTCGGGGAAGTGCAGCTCGACGGTGAGGATCGAGACGAAGCCGGAGCTCAAGAAGCGGCGGACGAGGACGGCGCATCGAGCGACGTCCGCTCGACCTCGCGCGTCTCGAAGATCTCGAAGACGTCGCCCTCGCGCAGGTCGTTGAACCCGTCGAGGAGGATGCCGCACTCGAAGCCCTCGGTCACCTCGCGCACGTCGTCCTTGAACCGGCGCAGCTGCGCGACGGTGGTCTCGTGGATGCGTGTCCCCTCGCGGAAGAGGCGGACGTTGGCGCCGCGGCGGACGACGCCGCTCGTGACCATGCAGCCCGCGATCGTGCCGATGCGCGACGCGCGGAAGAGCGCGCGCACCTCGACCTCGCCGAGGATCGCCTCGGTCTCGACGGGCGAGAGCATGCCGACGAGCGCCTGCTCGATCTCCTCGGTGAGCTGGTAGATGACGCGGTAGAGGCGGATCTCGACGCCGGCGCGCTCGGCGACGCCGCGCACCTCGGCCGACGGGCGCACGTTGAACCCCACGATCATCGCGTTCGATGCCGCCGCCAGGTTGACGTCGTTCTCCGTGATGCCGCCGACGCCCGTGTGGATGACGCTGACCCGCACCTCGGGATGCTGGATCTTCCCGAGCTCCGAGACGATCGCCTCGACCGAGCCCTGCACGTCGCCCTTGATGACGATGTTCAGGTCCTGGACGGCGCCCGTGCCCATCTGCTCGAACAGCTTCTCCAGCGAGACGCCGCCCGTGCGCTGCTTGGCGAGGGCCTCGCGGCGCAGCCGCTCGCCGCGCTGCTGGGCGACCTCGCGCGCACGGCGCTCGTTCTCGACGACTCGGGCAAGCTCGCCCGCGGGCGGCGGCCTGTCGAAGCCGAGGATCTCGACCGGCTCGCCCGGCCGCGCCTGCTGGATCCGCTCGCCGCGGTAGTCGTAGAGCGCACGCACGCGACCCCAGCCGTCGCCGGCGACGATCGCGTCGCCGACCTTCAGGGTGCCGCGGTGCACGAGCATCGTTGCAACGGGGCCGCGGCCGACGTCGAGCCGCGACTCGATGATCGGGCCGGACGCCTCGGCGTCGGGATTCGCGCGCAGGTCGAGCTCGGCGTCGGCGACGAGCAGGATGCGCTCGAGCAGGTCCTCGAGCCCCTCGCCCTGCTTCGCCGACACGCGCGCCACCTGCACGTCGCCGCCCCACTCCTCGGGCTGCAGGCCCTCGGTCGCGAGCTCGCTGAGCACGCGGTCGGCGTTCGCGTCGGGCAGGTCGATCTTGTTCACCGCGACGACGATCGGCACCTCGGCCGCGCGCGCGTGCGAGATCGACTCCTTCGTCTGCGGCATGACGCCGTCGTCGGCCGCGACGACCAGCACCGCGATGTCGGTCACCTTCGCGCCGCGGGCGCGCATGGCGGTGAACGCCTCGTGGCCCGGCGTGTCGAGGAAGGTGATCAGGCGCCCATCGTGGTCGGCCTGGTACGCGCCGATGTGCTGGGTGATGCCGCCGGCCTCCGTCGAGACGACGGACGTCTGCCGGATCGCGTCGAGCAGCGTCGTCTTGCCGTGGTCGACGTGACCCATGATCGTGACGACCGGCGGCCGTGCCTTCAGGCTCTCCTCCGCGTCCTCGAACGTCTCCGGCTCCGTGTCGTCGTCGTCCGCGTGCTTGATCGTCACCTCGCGCCCGAGCTCGGCGGCGATCAGCGCGACCTCGTCGTCGGTGAGCGATTGCGTCGCCGTCTTCATCGTCCCGAGGTTCATCAGCAGCTTGATGATCTGCGGCATCGCGACGCCGAGCGCCTGGGAGAAATCGCGGAGCGTGACGCCCGACTCGACGGTCGCGGGCCCGGTCGGCGCCACGACCTCCCGCGGCTGGCGGGGCCCGCGGTCGGCGGGACGGTCGCCCGGGCGCTGCCGCTGGCCCGTGCCCGGCCGGTTGCCGCCGCCCTCGATCACGACGCGCCGCCGGCCCTTGGGGCCGCCGCCGCGCGGTCTGATCGGTCTGTTGGGCTTGCCGTTGGCCATAGAAGTCAGTGTCCAGTGTAGAGACGTGAGAGGGAGGGGTCGACGCGCACGATGCGCCGGAGGATCCGGCTGAACGCCCGGCGGGCAACCGCCCGCTCGAAGCACTGCAGGCGGCGGCACGTGTAGGCGCCGCGGCCGGGCCCGGCGCCCGGGGCGAGCTCGCCCGCTTCCTGGTGGAAGCGCTCGAGCTCGCCCTGGGCACCCTTGCGGCCGCAGCCGGCGCAGGTGCGCGTCGGGCGAGAGGCTTGATGCGTATTAGGCATCGTCGTGGGGCCGTTCCAGGCCAAGCCAGGGCGGCTTGGCGTCCGCAGTCCAGGCCGGTGGGCCTGGGCAAGGACGACAAGAAGGCATGGCGCCGCGCCTGGGGCGGCCCCACGAGCCACGGCTAATGCGCATCAAGCCTCATCGTCGTCGACCGTCACCTCGACCGGGGCGTCGCCGGGGCCGGCCGGGAGCTCCTCGGGCTCGGGGTTGCCGAACTGCGCGGCGTCCTCGGTCACCGCCTCGGGCTCGGTCACGTCGGCGACCGCCTCGAGCTCGGGCTCGCTCTCCGTCACGACCGGGTTCGTCTCGTCGTTCGCCTCCTGCCCCGCGAGGGCCTGGTGCGCCGGCACCCCGCAGTACTTCGAGCCGGGCAGCGCCGCATTCGGGCAGCGCTTCCCGTTCGAGAGGATCGCAGCGCAGCGGCCCGAGAAGTCGCCCTCTTCCCCGTCCTCGCCGCCGAAGGCCGCCTCGGCCTCCTGCTGCGCGAACTCGGTGTCGGAGGTGATGTCGATCTTCCAGCCGGTGAGGCGCGCGGCGAGGCGCGCGTTCATGCCCTCCTTGCCGATCGCGAGGGCGAGCTGGTCGTCGGGCACGACGACGGTCGCCTCGCGACCCTCGTCGTC
The DNA here is from genome assembly GCA_025934335.1 of Thermoleophilia bacterium. Lineage (GTDB taxonomy): Bacteria > Actinomycetota > Thermoleophilia > Gaiellales > Gaiellaceae > PALSA-600. The sequence goes on from JAICYG010000121.1 coordinate 7,876, forward strand.
GAGGTACACCTCGCGGACGCGCGCCGGCGAGAGCGCCTTCGCGACGAAGCGCGCCGGCTCCTGATTCCACGGGATGATGTCGATCTTCTCGCCGCGCAGCTCCGACACGACCATGCGGACGCGCGAGCCGCGGGGGCCGACGCACGCGCCGACCGGGTCGACGCCCTGGGCGTGCGACTCGACGGCGATCTTCGAGCGGTAGCCCGGCTCGCGTGCGACGCCGCGGATCTCGACGAGACCGTCGGCGATCTCCGGCACCTCGAGCTCGAACAGCGTCTTGATCAGCTCCGGGTCGCGGCGGGAGAGGATGACCTGCGGGCCTT
>JAICYG010000075.1 GCA_025934335.1 Thermoleophilia bacterium
ATGCACCTGTCGCACATCAGCGAGGACGTCGAGGCGTGGTACCTCAACTTCGAGTACGACGAGCGGGTGGCGACAACGTTCCGGCCGAACCTGCGGGTCCGGCAGGACACGCAGACCGTGCCCCAGGGGCCCAAGGACGTGGCGACGGTCGGCGACGTCCGCCGCGAGTACCGCAGCTCGCGTCGCATCGGGCACAGCGCGTCGATCCAGACGACATCCCGCCTGCTCCACGACGTCGTCGCCGCCGACGGCACGGTCTACCCGAAGGGCACGGCGATCCCGGTGCGGGCCGACTTCAACACGCTCGACAACCCGTTCGCCTGGTCAGAACGCCCGGACGAGGTGGGGGAGACGCCGGCCGCCGGCGTCCACTTCGTCATCTTCAACCCGACGAGCGACGACTTCGAACGCAACCGGCTCGCGATGGACGGGGTGCTGCCCGGCGGCCGCATTCCGTTCGCGCCGCGGGCCCGGGAGCAGGGCTTCAACTCGGTGCTCTCGACCACGCACCGCCAGAACTTCCTCGTGCCGCCGCGCCGGCACCGCTCGTTCCCGCTTGCGGAACCCGGAGCATGACGGCGCCCCGGATCGTGACGACGGCCGAGCCGCTCTGGTTCCTCGGCACGCTGCAGCGGGTCAAGCTCGAGGGGGCGCAGTCGGACGGGCGGCTCGCGGTGTGGGAGGGGGTGATGCCGCGCGATGCGGCGCCGCCGCTCCACTCGCACCCGCAGGACGAGACGGTGTACGTGCTCGAAGGGGAATTGACGGCCTGGGTCGTCGCGTCGGAAGAGCTGGGCGACGACTGGGTCGAGCGCGACCCGCGCAGGCTCGGGCCGGGCTCTCTCCTCTACGCGCCGGGAGGCACGCCGCACACCTTCCGGGTCGAGTCCGACACCGCCCGCCTGCTCTTCATGAGCACGCCCGCCGGGGTCGAGGAGTACGTGAAGGCGCTCGCAGAACCGGCTCGGTGGCCGTGGCTCCAGCCGCCGCCGGACGGCGAGCGCATGGCGCCCGACCGGTTGCGGGAGGTCGAGGAGCGGCTGGGCATGATCAGGCACGCGCCGCCGCCGCCCGCGGCGTGATCAGTCGAGCAGCCGGTCGAGGCCGCGTGTCAGGCCGACGCGGCCGGGCACGGCCCTGATCGCGAGCAGCGTCCCCGCGACGTACGGCTCCGCGCTCTCGCCGGCGTCGTGGCGGATCGAGAGACGCTCGCCGGGGCCGGCGAAGACGGCCTCGGTCGAGACGGTGAAGCTCGGTAGCCGTAACGAGTGCACCTGCGTGCCGGCGACGGTCGCGCCGCGTGCCTCACGCTCGCCGAGCGTCTCCTCGACGGGCACCTTCGCGGCGGGAGCGCGCACCGTGGCGAGCCGCTCGGCGAGCTCGCGCGCCGTGCCGCTCGGTGCGTCGGGCTTGCCGAAGCTCGCGTAGTCGATCACCTCCCACGCGTCGAGGTGCCGGGCCGCCTCGGCGGCGAAGCGGAGCAGGAGCGCCGCCGTCACCGAGAAGTTGCCGGCGGCAACGACCGCGACGGCGCGGTCGTGCGCGAGCGCGTCGAGCTCCTCGTAGTCCGTGGCGGTGAGCCCGCTCGAGCCGACGACGACGCCGACGCCGCGCTCGAGCGCGGCGAGTACGTTCTCCTTCACGACCGTCGCGTGCGTGTAGTCGACGAGCACGTCCGCCTCGACGGCGTCCAGCGCCTCGCCCACCGACGAGAAACAGTCGGCAGCGCGCCGCGAGACGCCTGCGACGAGCTCGAGGTCGTCCGCCTCGCGGACGGCTGCTGCGACGGCGCTCCCCGTCCAGCCGGTGACGCCGGCGACGCAGATGCGAATCACGTCGGGGAACCCACAGATGCTCGACGTGTGCGCGCCACTCCGCTAGCCGAAGAACGCGCGCGCGACGTCGTACCACTCGCTTGGCACCGTCTTCAGCTCCGCCGTCGCGTCCTCGAGCGAGACCGCGACGACGTCGTCGCCGCGCAGCGCGGCCATCTTCCCGTACTCGCCCGCGTGGATCAGGTCGGCGGCCTTCAGGCCGAAACGGGTCGCGAGGATGCGGTCGCGCGCCGTGGGGGAGCCGCCGCGCTGCGTGTGGCCGAGCACGGTCACGCGCGTCTCGAAGCCGGTGCGAGCCTCGATCTCCTCGCCGAGGCGCTCCCCGACGCCCCGCTTTGCGAGCAGCCGGTGGCCGAACTGGTCGACCTCGCCCTTGTCCTCGGCGCCGGGCAGCTCGCAGCCCTCGCTGACGACGACGATCGAGAAGTTCTTGCCCTTCGCGTGCCGGCTGCGGATCTCGCCGCACACCTCCTCGTAGTCGACCGGCTGCTCGGGGATGAGGATCACGTCGGCTCCGCCTGCGATGCCGCTGTGCACGGCGATCCAGCCCGTATGACGGCCCATCACCTCGACCACCATCACGCGGTTGTGCGACTCGGCCGTCGTGTGCAGGCGGTCGATCGCCTCGGTGCAGATCGCGACGGCGGTGTCGAAGCCGAAGGTGTAGTCGGTGCCCGAGAGGTCGTTGTCGATCGTCTTCGGGACGCCGACGACCGGCGCGCCGAAGTCGGCGAAGAGCCGCGCCGCGACGCCGAGCGTGTCCTCGCCGCCGATCGCCACGAGCGCGTCGACGTGCTCGAACGCCGCCCGCACGGCGTCGACGCCGCCGTCGACCTTGTACGGGTTCGTTCGGGACGTGCCGATGATGGTGCCGCCGCGCGGCAGGATCCCCGAGATCTGCTCGCGGCCGAGCGGCTCGAAGTTCTGCTCGACCATGCCGCGCCAGCCCTCGCGCACGCCGACCACCTCGTGGCCCGCCGCCCACGACCTGCGGGCGACGGCGCGGATGACCGCGTTCAGGCCGGGGCAGTCGCCGCCGCCGGTGAGCACGCCGATGCGCATCGTCTCCCGAGTTTACGGGCGCTCAACATCGGGCCCACGGGTACCCGGCCAGAATGCCCCGGTGGGGGTCCACACGCTTGCGGCGCTCGCGTTGCTGCTCGCCGGCCATCAGCAGGCGCCGGTGCTGCGCGCCCCGGCGCCGTGCGCGGGATCGCCCGGCTTCACGTGCTCGGTGGTCGACGTGCCGCTCGACCGGTCGGGCCGGCACGCGGGGATGCTGCACCTGCGCGTCGCCGCCGCCGACAACGTGCGCGCTCCGCGCGGCGTGCTGCTCGTGATCGCGGGCGGGCCGGGCCAGCCTGCGACGCAGCTCGTCGCCCGCTTCGCCGGCCAGGCGCTCGCCGCCGAGCGCAAGGCGTACCGGATCGTCGCCTACGACCAGCGCGGCACCGGCGCGGGCGCGCTCTCGTGCGGGGCTCTGCAGGCGGCGATGGGCTCGTCCGACCTGGCGCCGCCGCCCGCCGCCGCGGTGCGCGCCTGCGCGCGGAAGCTCGGCGCACGCCGGCAGTTCTTCGGAACGGACGACGTCGTTGCCGACATGGACGCGCTCCGCCGGGCGCTCGGTGCCGAACGGTGGACGCTCGACGGCATCTCGTACGGGACGTTCGTCGGCGAGCGCTACGCCCTCGCGCACCCGCAGCGCGTGCAGCGGCTCGTCCTCGACTCGGTCGTCCCGCACGTCGGCGAGACGGATCTCGGCGTCGACGAGTTCAGGGCGACGCGCCGCGTGCTGCGGACGGTCTGTGGCGACGCGTGCGTCCGCGATCTCGCGACGACCGTCCGCCGCTACCGGAGCGGGCCGCGGCTGCTCGACGCGCTGACCGTCCTCAGCATCGCCGATCCCACGTACCGGACGCTCATCGACGTGCCGGCGGCTCTGCACGCGGCGGCCCGGGGCGACCGCTCGTCGCTCGATCTCTGGTTGCGCACCGCCCGCGCGTGGCAGGCGGCGCCGGCGACCGCGCTCGACCAGGGCCTGCACGCGAGCGCGCTCTGTGCCGACTGGCGCTACCCCTGGGGCAGCTCGGCCGCGCCGCTCGCTTCGCGCGCGGCGAAGCTGCGGCGCGCCGTCGCACGGCTTCGACCGGCGGCGCTCTACCCGTTCGACCGCGCGACCGCAGCAGGCAACGGCTTCATCCGGCAGTGCCTCCCCTGGGCGCCGACGCCGCCGACGCCGCTCGTGCCCGGGAAGATCCGCGTGCCGACGCTGCTCGTAGACGGCGACCACGACCTGTCGACCCCGCTCGAGTGGGCGCGCGAGGAGCTGCGCCTGACGACCAACGCGAAGCTCGTCGTCGTTCGCGGCGCGGGCCACTCGACGCAGTCGCGTGCCTCGACCGACGTCAGCCGGAAGGCGGTTGCGCGCTTCCTGCTCGGCTAGCAACGAGCTCGGCCGCGACCGCCTCCACGGCGTCGGCGTCCGAGCCCGCGCGCTCGCCGGCGTCGCGCCACTCCCACTGCTCGAGGTAGGCGTCGCTCCCGGCGAGGCCCTGCTCCATCGCCACGCGGTCGATCTCCTGCTGGAACCACTCCGGCAGCTGGCGCTTCACCTCGCCCGCGCGAACGACCGACGGGATCTGCTGCCAGTAGAGAACCTGGACGCGTGCCACTCAGGCAGAGGTTAACCCCACCGCCACGCACCGGCCCGTCCCATTTCCCCGCGTTTCGTGCCGCGGCATGCTTGCCGTATGAAGAAGCTCTGGCACTCGCTCCTCTATCTCGCCTCGGCACTCGTCACGGGCACGCTCGGCTTCGGCGTGCTACTCGCCGGCTGGCTGGCAGTCGGGCTGCTCGCGCTGACACCGCTCGTCGTGCCCGCGCTGATCGCCTTCCGCTGGGCGATCGGCGCGCTCGCCGGGCTCGAGCGCCGGCTTGCGCGGGGGCTCCTCGGTGTCGATCCGGGCCCGCAGCCGCGGACGTCCGGCGGCGCCGGCTACTGGGGCCGCACCGGCGCGGTGCTCGGCGATCGCGTCTTCTGGCGGCAACACGGCTTCGTGCTTCTGCGGACGCTCGTCGGCTGGCCGGTCGCGGTCGGCGCCGTCTCGCTCGTCGGCTCGGCGTTGTGGCTCGTCGGACTGCCGATCTACTACCGCTGGGTCGACCAGGACTTCGGCCTTTTCCACGTCGATACCGTCGGCAGGGCGCTGCTCGTCGTGCCGGTCGGGATCGCCGGTTTCTTCGTCGCGCTCCTCCTCGTCCACGCCGTCGCGCGTGCGTGGCAGTCGGCGGCGCTGCCGCTGCTGACGCCCTCCGGCGGGCGGCGCCGCTTGCTCATCCCACACCTCGTCGCGACCGTCGTCGCCGACGCCGTCGTGCTGATCGTGTGGGGGACGACCGGCGGCTCGTTCTGGCCGGGCTGGGTGCTCGCGTCGACGGTCCTGCCGCTCGCGGTACACGCGTGGCTCGAGCGCTCGCCGCGCCGTGCGTCACTGCCGCTCCTCGGCGGGGCCTTCGCCCTCGTCGAGGTGTACCTCGTCGTCCTCTGGGGGCTCGCGGGCGGCGGCACGTTCTGGCCCGTCTGGCCGGCGCTCGGGCTCGGGATCGCCTTCGCCGTTCTCGCGCTCGGGCTCAGGCAGCGTCGGATCGGAGTGCTCGAGAAGACGCGCGCCGGCGCGGTCGACGTCCAGGACACGGAGCTCCGTCGGATCGAGCGCGATCTCCACGACGGCGCGCAGGCGCGGCTCGTCGCGCTCGGCATGAGCCTCGGCATGGCCGAGCAGAAGCTTGCGGGCGACCCTTCGGCTGCCGCCGTGCTCGTCGCCGAGGCGCGCGAGGGCGTGGAGGAGGCGCTGCGGGAGCTGCGCGACCTGGCGCGCGGCATCCATCCGCCGGTGCTGACGGATCGGGGCCTCGAGGCCGCGCTCGCGGCGCTGACCGACCGGAGCGCCGTGCCCGTCCACCTCGAGGCGGATGTGGCCGAGCGGCCGCCCGCTGCCGTCGAGACCGCGGCGTACTTCGTCGCTGCCGAGGCAATCGCCAACGCCGGCAAGCACGCGGGCGCCTCGCGGGTGGATGTGCGGCTCGCACGGACGCCCGGATCGCTTGTCGTCGAGGTGCGCGACGACGGCCGCGGCGGCGCCGACCCGGCCGGCGCCGGCCTGACCGGGCTGCGTCATCGCGTCGAGGCGCTCGACGGGACGCTCGAGCTCGAGAGCCCGTCCGGCGGCGGCACGACGCTACGCGCAGAGCTTCCGTGCGCGTCCTGATCGCAGAAGACCTCGCGCTCCTCCGGGACGGCCTCGTCCGGCTCCTGCGCGACAACGACTTCGAGGTCGTCGCCGCGGTCGGCGACGCCGACGCGCTCGTGCACGCCGCCCGGCGCGAGCGCCCCGACGTGGCGATCGTCGACGTGCGCCTGCCGCCGAGCTTCCGCGACGAGGGGCTGAGGGCGGCGCTCGAGCTACGGGCGACGGTGCCGGAGACGGCGATCCTCGTCGTCTCGCAGTATGTCGAGCACGCGTACGCGACCGAGCTGCTCGCCTCGGGCGGCGGCGGTGTCGGCTACCTGCTGAAGGACCGGATCATGCACGTCGACGAGTTCGTCGAGGCCGTGCGCCGCGTCGCGGAAGGCGGGACGGCCCTCGACCCGGAGGTCGTGGCGCAGCTCTTCTCGCGCCGCGGCCCGCTCGAGGTGCTGACACCCCGCGAGCGCGAGGTGCTCGGCCTGATGGCCGAGGGCCGCTCGAACGCCGGCATCGCGTCGGCGCTCGTCCTCAGCACCGGGGCGGTCGAGAAGCACGTCGCGAGCATCTTCCAGAAGCTTCGCCTGCGCCAGGCGCCGGAAGACCACCGCCGCGTGCTCGCGGTGCTCGCCTACCTGCAGGGTCAGCCGTCGAGCAGCGACCTCAGGTAGTCCTCCAGCTTGTTGAAGCTGTCTTCCTGACCGTCGGACCTGGTCATGTGGTCGCGGCCGGCCTGGTCGCGGAACGCCAGCAGCATCGTCACCGTGGTCACGCCGTCGGTCTCGCGCAGATCCACGGACTCGACCGCGTCCGCATCCGGCCAGCCTTCGAAGAGCCACGTCGAGACCGTCCGCGTCGGCGGCTCCACCTCCAGGTACGTGCCCCGGAACGAGCACTCGTTCCCGTCTTCCGTGACGAAGACGATGTGGTAGCTCCCGCCCACGCGCAGGTCGATCGAGCACTCCGTCACATCGCACGCGAACGGAGCGAACCAGTTGCGCACGTGCTCGGGCTTCGTCAGCACGTCGAAGACGAGCTCGAGCGGGGCGTCGAACTCTCGGGTCGTGACGATCTCGAGCGCGCTCGGGAACTCGATCACTGAAGACCCGTGTCGATTGCGTGTCACTGCTGCTCTCCTTCGTGTTGAAGCTCCTCGAGGTAGTCGCCCATCCGATCCAGCCGCTCGTTCAACGCCTGCTCGTACTTCGCCAACCACGCATGCAGCGGCCGAAGGCGCGTGGGCTCCAGGCGGTACAGCCGACGGCGTCCTTCCGCCCGGCACGTGACGAGCCCCACCTCGCTCAGCACCCGGAGGTGCTTCGAGACCTGAGGCTGGGAGAGCGAGAGGTCGCTCACGATCGTCCCGACCGCCTTCTCGCCGGCGATCAGTGTGTCGAGGATCTCGCGCCGGTGCGGCTCGGCGATCGCGCCGAACGCGTCCGCCGTCGTGGGAAAGGGCGCCACATCGGCAATGTATTCCGATAGAGGAATATGTCAAGTCTCGCCGGTGTGCTGCCGATAACCCGGGGGATGTCGAATCGTGTCTGGCTCACGGTCGGCGTTTCGGTCGCCGTCGTCGCCGTCGGCGGGTGGCGAATGCTCCTGCCCGCGTCGAGCTCGACGTCGAAGGCCGTCGACGAAGGCGTCTCGTCGATCCTCGCGACGACGACGCAGGCCGCCTTCACCGGCGCGGCGGCCTCGCTCGACGCCCAGCGATCCGCCACCGGCTCCTACGCCGGCGCCCGCCTTGCGTCGGGGATGGTGCTCGTCCGTGCGGACGTGGCGTCGTACTGCGTGCAGACACAGCAGGGGCCACTCGTTCAGCACGAGACCGGCCCCGGCGGCTCGCCCGCGGTCGGTCCCTGTTAGCGTCTCGCCGCGAGATGGTCGGCGGCGCTACTCGGGCTTCGGCATGGGCTTGTCGCTGACCGGGGTGATCTCGCAGACCGTCCGACCGGCCCCCGGCAGCAGGAAGTTGTGGAGATGCCCGATGTCGTCGGTTTCCACGACCAGATAGTTGGTGTGCGCCGGGAAGGCGAGCCAGTACCCGACGATCGTCACGTCCTTCGACTCGCGGTCGAAGAGGGAGCGCGAGCCGCCCTTCCCGTACGGGCAGTCCTCCGGCGTGTGCGTCTGCTTGATGTGGAAGAGCATGCGTCCCTCCTCGTCCGTGGGCATGTGGTGCGCGCGGAGTCGGACGCTACACAAGGAACGCGCGAGCTTCGTGGATGTTCCGATGGGTCTTACGTCACGCGGAGAAACGGCGCGCAGGTGGGCGCGCTTCGATTGCCGGACGGGTCGGAGGCGACGACACAGAAGCGCAGTCGGCGGCTGCGTAGTTTGCTTCGGCACGTGCCAGGTCACGTCGGCGTGACGTGTGCCGATCTGGAACCGCATCTGTGTGGCGACCGTTGCAACGAGGGCGCCGCTCTCGTAGACGTGGACGAGGCCGCTGCTTCGGCCGCTGTCGTCGAAGACGTCGAAGCGCAATCTCGCGGGTCTTCCCCGACGTGCCGAGGCGGGATACGCCGTGACGAGCGGTGCTCTGATGTCCGGCGAGTCGAGCGCTGATGCGGCGGTGAGCTGTTGAACCGCCGTCGTCGCGCTCCGGGTGAGGCCGTCGGGGCTCGTGGCGTCGATACGAGGTGAGCGCAGGATTGCTTCTTCCGCTGTGGTCGAGCGTCCGCCGTCGTAGATGCCGAGCCCGGCGGGCATCACGACGAGCAACGGGCCGACATACCACTGGCCGAGCTCGATTCCCAGGAAGTGCGCATAGTCCGCGGGATGACCGAACAGAGACGGGATCGACCCGAGATCCGTCTCGCTGTAGATCAACGCGACCTTGATGCGGTTCCCGTGCGCGTACACGCGGGCGACAGCCTGTTGCAGCGAGAGCCGCGCAGATTGCGATGGTGCGTTGTACGGGAAGAAGACGCTCTGCTCGAGCAACGTGTCGCTCGCCGGGTCACCGTCGGCACCCGAGGCAGAGGGCCGAAGGGCGACGGTCGCGACGGCTGCGGCGAGCACGATGGCCCACCGAACGCCGCCGCGACCGCACCCCATCACTTGCTGCAGGTCGACGGTTGTGACTCGTCGATCCGCAGGCCGGTGGTCGGCGTCCCGCCGGGGACGACGAACGTGACGATGTCGCTCGCAGCCGCATTCGTCTCGTTCTTGACCATGAACGTGTTTGCAGCCGTCTCTGTCCACGACTGGCCCGGGTTGTAGGCCTGCGACGAGCAGTCGGTGCCGTACTTGGTGAGCGTTCCCGTCAGCTCGGTCGAGACGAGGAACCCCGGGTGCGTGTGCCAGCCCGAGACCGCGCCCGGCGCGAAGCTCACCGCCTGGGTGACGATCTCGGGCGAATGGAGCAGGCCGATCGGCACGAGGCCGAACGCCGCCGACACCGCCGGATGCAGGTTGAGCCAGTCGCCGAGACTCGTCACGCCTTCCGCGCGGCGCGCCAGCAGGAACTCCGGTAGCTGGTCGACGCTGTAGTGCTTCGTGCCCCAAATCAGGCCCTTCGCCGTCACCGGCAGGCCGGTGTTGAAGGCGACGTCGCCGTTCAACGTGCCGATCGACATGATCGTCGACTTCGTGCCGGTCCCCGGGGTAGCGAGCGCGACAGACACCCAGATGGCCGCGCCGGCCAGAGGAACGAGAATGAGAAGCCGTTTCACGCTTCCCTCCGATCTTCGTCGAGGGATCGACCCGTGCGATCCCGCCGACTTCGACGCTAGAAGGCGCTTGCCCAGGCTCCTACGGTGCTACCAGGCAAACCGTCGGGAGGCTGCCACGGCATCCGCGCCTCCACTTCTCCTCGGCAGAGGACGAGAACCGCACGGCGCGCGAGGTTGGCGGAGCCTGGATGCGTGCGAGCATCCGCGTCGACTGTCGCCTGGCGGCGCTACCTTGTGCGCGCGGTGAGCGACGAGGTCGAGGTTCGTCCCTACGAAGACTCGGACCTGGACACGATCGTCGAGTTCTCCCTCCGGGCGTGGGAGCCCGTGTTCGAGTCGATGCGCCGGGTTCTGGGAGAGGCGATCTTCGCGCGCCTCCACCAGCCGGAGTGGAGGGCGGTCCAGGCGGACGCGGTGCTGTCGAGTTGCCGGAGCGATGAGCGGGATGTGTTCGTGGCGGTTGCAGATGGGCGTGTTGTGGGCTTCGCCGCCGTCGCGCTCAACGCATTCCACGAGCGAATGGGTGTTGTGGACATCATCGCCGTCGATCCTGCATACCAGAGGCGCGGCATCGGCACCCGGCTGATGAAGCGCTCGACTGAGCACATGCGCGCACACGGAATGGACATCGCCGCCGTCGGAACCGGGGGCGACGCCGGTCATGGCCCGGCGCGCGCCCTCTACGAGTCACTTGGATATACGGCGCTACCCGGCGTCAGGTACCTCAGGCTGCTCGACTGATACCTGGGAGCGGGGGGCGGGGACCGTCAGGGCTGACGGCTGGGCGAGGAGCGCGCGCGGCGGCGGAGCGACAACAATCCGAGAGAACTGAATACCAGCGCGGCGATGAGCATGCTCCGCCCGCGGGATGGCGTCCGCCGTCTGGATCGCGCGTCATCAGCAACCACGCGCCCCAGATCACGAGAAGAGCAATGACTGCGGCGTACGCTGCTGCCGCGAGCCGTGTCAGGTTCTGCGCGAGCTTCACGACGCAAGGGCTAGATCGGCCGCTCCGGATCGTGCGCCAGACACCCGCCCATCGCCACCTCCCATTGATCCGGGCAGCAGCTGCTCGAGGTTGTCGAGGACGACATGGGTTCGCTTCTCGCCGATCCGCGACGCGACCGCGGTGAAACTTGCGCCGGAGGCGGCCAGACGCTCGGCGATCAACTGCACGACCAGCGCGTGCTCGCGAACGGGAGCAAGCGGTATGAAGACCGTTCCACCATCTGCCTCCTCGCCCAGGAATCGGGCAAGCTCGATCGCAAACCGTGTCTTCTCCGTGCCGCCCGGGCCAATGATCGTCATCACGCGTGGGTCGTTATCGAGCCACACGGTGGTGGCCTCGAACAACTCGCGCTCGCTTCCGAGGAACCGCGTCGCTGGAGTGGGCAGGTCGACTGCGCCCGGTGTCCGCAGCGGGGGAAAAGTCGGCTACGCCTTGCCCGGCTAGATACCGCGCCCTCGCTGGTTAGGGCCCTCATTCGTCGTTGGTGGTTGGCCGACCTCTCCTTTGCCTACCGCCGAAGGCGGGGCGGAATACGAATCGGGATTCGTGGGCTGGGCGGGTGTTCCGCGATGACGCCCGGGAGCCGGGTTGGATCCGGAGACGGCCGCGCTTCGTCCCAAGCGTGACGGATCCCTGCAACGGTAGCCTCGCCGGGATGTTCGACCACGTCGGAGTCGCCGTTCGCGGATCTCGCCGCGTCCGAGCGCTTCTACCGCACCGTGCTCTCCGCGCTGGGCGCCGAGCCCAGTTACGCGAACGCCGGGCTGGTCGAGTGGGAGGACTGGGCCATCGGGTCGACTTCTACACGACGATCGCCCCACACGCCGGGCTCCGCCTCACCCACGACGAGCCCGACCGCGTGCGGCTCTCAGGCCCGGACTACCGCTTCTCGCTCATCCACGACGAGCGGCCGCTCACGGAGCACGTCCACCTCGCGTTCACCGCGCAAGACGACGCGACCGTGCGGGCGTTCCACGCTGCCGCGCTCGCTGCGGGCTACGAGGACCACGGCGCTCCCGGCGAGCGCGCCTACCACC
>JAICYG010000017.1 GCA_025934335.1 Thermoleophilia bacterium
CGAAGATCCTCACCTCGGAGCACGGCAAGGTTCTTTCGGACGCGATGGGCGAGGTCACGCGCGGTCTCGAGGTGATCGAGTTCTGCTGCGGCATCCCGCACCTCCTGAAGGGCGGCATGACCGAGCAGGCGTCGACCGGTGTCGACGTCTACTCGATCCGCCAGCCGCTCGGCGTCGTCGCCGGCATCACGCCGTTCAACTTCCCGGCGATGGTTCCGATGTGGATGTGGGCCCCGGCGATCGCCTGCGGCAACACGTTCGTGCTCAAGCCGTCGGAAAAGGATCCCTCGGCGTCGGTCTACACCGCCGAGCTGCTGAAGGAGGCCGGCGTCCCCGACGGAGTCTTCAACGTCATCCACGGCGACAAGGTCGCGGTCGACGCGATCATCGAGCATGAAGACATCGCGGCAGTCTCCTTCGTCGGCTCGACGCCGATCGCGAAGTACGTCTACGAGCAGGCGACCGCGCGCGGGAAGCGCTGCCAGGCGCTCGGCGGTGCGAAGAACCACATGATCGTGCTGCCCGACGCCGACATCGACATGGCCGCCGACGCGGCGGTCTCCGCCGGGTACGGCTCGGCGGGCGAGCGCTGCATGGCCGTGTCGCTCCTCGTTGCCGTCGGCGACGTCGCCGACCCGCTGATCGACGCGATCAGGGAACGGATTCCGAACGTGAAGGTCGGCGACGGCATGGACGCGTCCAGCGAGATGGGGCCGCTGATCACCCGCGAGCACCGCGACAAGGTCGCCTCGTATCTCGAGGACGGCGGCGGCGAGGTGCTCGTCGACGGCCGCGACAGCTGCCCGGACGAGGGCTTCTTCCTGGCGCCGTCGCTGATCGACGGGCTCGAGCCCGGGATGCGCGCCTACGACGACGAGATCTTCGGGCCGGTGCTCGGCGTCACGCGCGTCGGCACCTACGACGAGGCGTTGCGGCTCGTGAACGAGAACCCGTACGGGAACGGCACCGCGATCTTCACGCGCGACGGCGGCGTCGCCCGGCAGTTCCAGTTCGACGTGCAGGTCGGCATGGTTGGGGTCAACGTCCCGATACCCGTGCCGGTGGCGTACTACTCGTTCGGCGGCTGGAAGGCGAGCCTCTTCGGCGACCGTCATATCTACGGGCCTGAGGGGATCGACTTCTACACGCGGTCGAAGGTCGTCACGTCGCGGTGGCCGGACCCGGCGACGTCGAAGGTCGACCTCGGCTTCCCGCAGACGCGGTAGCACCTCCGGTGCCCGAGGAGTAGGGTCGCCCGTGCCGCGCACGCTGGGTGCGCGGCACGCCGTGAACGCCGAGGAGGGATGCCGATGGCGATCGGACGGCAACGAAAGGCGAGCCCGCTGCCGCGGGCGGCCGCGGGCGCGTTCGCGCTAGTCGCAGGCGGCGTCGCCCTGTGGTGGTCGCGACGGTCTCGTGACGCAGGCGAAAGGAGCGACCGCATGCACGAGAACGCGAACGGCTCGCGGCGGCTGATCGAGGAGGTGTTCGGCGCTGGTCGGTTCGAGCTCGTGGACGAGCTCGTCGCCGAGAACGCGATCGGGCACGACCCGGCGCTGCCGGAGCCCGCCTCGGGCCCGGAGGGCCTGAAGCAGGCCGCGCGCGGCTACCGCGACGCGTTCCCCGACCTGACCATGAAGGTCGAGGAGATCGTGGCCGAGAACGAGCGGGTCGCGCTCCGCTGGACGGCCCGCGGGACGCACAGAGGCGAGCTCTTCGGGATCGCGCCGACCGGCAAGGAGGCGACGGTCACCGGGATCACGATCGACCGCTGGGCCGGCGGGAAGGTCGCCGAGTCGTGGACCAACTGGGACACCCTCGGACTGCTGCAGCAGCTCGGCGTCGTGCCGGCTGCGGCGAAGGCGCCCGCCTGATCTCGCTGCGGAGGGGCGGGCCGCGCCCGCCCCTCCGCGAGGAATCGGGCGGTCGACCGCGTATCGGAGGGACCCGACCTCCATTCCGGCCCCGATGTCCCTCGCGTTCCCGAGCCCCGATCACCTGCCCTGCCCGGACTGCGGCGCGTCGCTCCCTGCTGCCGGCGACGCCGGGCACGTGTGCGACGACGAGCGGCGGATCGACTATCGGCTCGTGGAGCTCCAGCCCGGGATCGAGCGCTTCGACCTAGACCTCGCCGTGTGGCTCGAGACGCCCGGCGGCCGCTTCGCCCGCTTCATCGCCGAGCGGGATCGATAGCGAGGCTGCGCCAACGTTTGCACGCACCGTGCGCGCTGTCGCGTGCGGCGTGAGTTGACATACGACCGACCGCCGTGCAAACGTTGCGCCCAGCGTGGGGGCGGGGCCGAGCTCACCGATTCAGATGGGGGTCGTGGGACTGGGGGCCGTCGCGCAGGCGGTCCACCTCCCGCTCCTCGCGAAGCATCCCGACCGGTTCCGGATCGCCGCCGTCTGCGACGTCTCGCGTGCGACGCGGGAGGCCGTCGCGACACGGTACGGCGTGCCGGACGGCCGGAGCTTCGCGACCGCCGGCGAGCTCTTCGCAGCCGGCGGCCTCGACGCGGTCGCGGTGCTGACGACGGGGTCGCACGCCGGCCTCGCCGCCGCCGCGGCGGGGGCCGGCCTCGCCGTCTTCTGCGAGAAGCCGCTCGCGTACTCCGTGGAAGAGGCGGACGAGCTTGCGGCGGTCGAGCCGGTACTCCAGCTCGGCTACATGAAGCTCTACGACCCGGCCGTCGAGCGCGCGGCGGCGGTGCTCGCCGGCCGCCCGGCCGTGCGCTCGGTGGAGGTGACCGTCCTCCACCCGCCGTCCGCGCCGCAGCTCGCGCACGCCGGTTTGCTCCCGCCCGCGGTCGACGTGGACGCCGACACGCTCGCAGCGCTCGGCGCCGACGAGGCCGCCGCGCTCGAGCGGGCGCTCGGCGACGCGCCGCCGTGGCTCGCAGAGGTCTATGCCGAGGTCATGCTCGGGAGTGTCGTCCACGACCTCGCCGTCATCCGCGGGCTCGTCGGCGGCGGCCTCGCGATCGACGACGCGCACGTGTGGCCGGACGAGGCAATCGACGGCTCGGTCTCCCTCGCGGGTCGCCTGCCGAACGGCGCGCACGTCGCGATCCGCTGGCACTACCTCGAGCGCTACCCCGCCTACCGGGAGGAGGTGCGCGTGCACGACGAGCGCGGCACCGTCGAGCTCGTCTTCCCGGCGCCGTATCTTCTGCACGCGCCGACCGTCCTGACGGTCGTCGACGCGGACGAGGAGGCGGAGCGTTCGACGGTCACGAGGTCGACCGTCGAGGCGTTCGAGCGGCAGTGGCTCGCGTTCGAGTCGCTCGTGCACGACGGCGAGCCTCCGCGCGCAGGCATCGACGACGGGCGCGAAGACGTTCGCGTGTGTCAGGCTGCGGCACGAGCGCTCGCGGCGCGGCACGACGTCGAGCTCGGCGGCGAGGCGGCCGCCGCCGAACGGGAGCCGGCGCAGCCGGTCGTCTCGTGAGCGACGAAGTCCCCCAGTACCGGAAATGTCGAGACAGGCAAAGGAGGGAGCAGTGAAACGGAAGCACCTCGGCGCGATCGTCGTCGTCGGACTGGCGGTCGTGCTGGCCGCCGTCGCTGCGACGTCGCAGGCAGCGACAACGCGTCAGGCGAAGACGGTCACGATCAACCTGTATGCGAGCGGCGACGTGAACGTGCAGTCGCTCTGGCAGCAGTACCTGATCCCGGGCTTCGAGAAGCAGAACAAGGGGATCAAGGTGAAGCTCATCTTCTCGGAGCACGGCGTGAACGACACGCCGACCCTCGCCCGCATCGGCGCGGCGGTCAAGCAGCGCAAGTGGCCGGGGATCGACCTGGTGGACGCCGGTCTCGTCACGACGCTCGCCACCGACGGTCTCACGCAGCCCGTCAAGAAGGCGACCGCGCCGAACATCGGCAACGTCGACAAGAAGCTCCTGACGCCTGTGCACGGCGCGGCGATCCCGTACCGCGGCTCGTCCGTCGTCCTCGCGTACGACTCGAACAACGTCGCGGCTCCACCGAAGACGCTGAGCGCACTGCTCCAGTGGATCAGGGCGCATCCCGGCAAGTTCACCTACAACTCCCCGAACACCGGTGGCTCCGGCTACTCGTTCGCGGAGACGGTCGTCGACAGCTTCATGACGCAGAACGTCCTGACGCAGATGCAGCAGGGGTACGCCCCGCAGCTCGAGTCGAACTGGAAGCAGGGGTTCGACCTGCTGCACAGCCTCAACCAGTACGTCTACCAGGGCGTCTACCCGAACGGGAACCAGGCCGTCCTCGACCTGCTCGCGAAGGGGCAGATCTGGGTGGCTCCGGTCTGGTCGGACCAGGCGCTGACGGCGCTGAAGACGAAGCAGCTCCCGGCGTCGATCCACCTGACGCAGATCGCCAGCCCGTCGTTTACCGGCGGCGCCGCGTACCTCGGCGTCCTGAAGACGGCGAGGAACAAGGTCGACGTCTACAAGTTCGTGAACTACATCCTGTCGCCGGCCGCGCAGACGCAGATCATCAACGTCATGTCCGGCTTCCCGGCGATCCCGCTCAAGCTGATGCCGAAGGCCATCCAGAACAAGTTCGCGGACGTGTCGGCGAACTCGCTCCGGCCGACCTACGCGCAGAAGCAGCAGAGCGACTTCAAGGCGCAGTGGCAGCAGACGGTGCCGTAGCGGTACCGCGCTTCCGGGCGCGTCGGCGGGGGCTCCGTGAGGGGGCGCAAGGCCTCCTCATGGTGCTCCCGCCGGTGGCGGTGATCGCCGTCTTCATCGGGTTCCCGGTGGTGGCGGCGATCGCCTACACCCTCGGCCGCGCCGGCGGCCCGAACTCGGTCGTCGCCTCGCTCGGGCAGCGGCAGTTCATCGTGCAGAAGGGCGTCACGTTCGACGCCTATCGCGACATCCTCTCGAACCCGACCATTCACCGTGACCTCTGGGCGACGGTGTGGGTGACGATTGTCGTCACGCTCGTCGTCGTCGCGGTCAGCTGGGCGATCGCGCTCTACCTGCGCCTGACCGACTCGTGGCTCGCGCGCACGATCTCCGCGCTCTCGGTCGTGCCGCTCTTCATCCCGGTCGTGATTGCGTCGTACGCGATCCTCGTCTTCTACGCCTCCGACGGGTTCATCAAGACGGTGGCATACCACCTCGGCTTTCACGGGTTCCCGACCCTCGGCTACACGCTCACGTGCGTCACCCTCGGCGAGATCTGGGTGAATATCCCCTTCGGCGTCCTGATGATGAGCTCCGGCCTGAACGGGGTGCCGAACAACCTGATCGAGGCGGCACGCGACTCCGGGGCAACCATGCCGCGCGTCGTGCGCTCGATCCTGCTGCCGATGAACGTGATCCCGACGGTGATCGTCGCCACGTTCACCGCGATCTACGTCCTCGGGAGCTTCACCGTGCCGTACCTGACCGGCCCGACCGCTCCGAACCTGCTCGGCCCCTCGATGGCCAACTTCTTCAACTCGTTCAACCAGCCGCAGCAGGCGGAGGTGCTGGCCATCGTCGTCTTCGTGCTCGCGCTCGGCATCGGCGCCGTCTACGTATGGGCAAACGTGCGCACGGGCAGACGCTCGGGGTTGCAGTCATGAGCGCGATCGAGAGCGAAGGCGTCGTCCTCGGCGGGCTGCCCGAGGCACAGCTCCCGGCGGCGCCGTTGCGGCCGCGGCGCGCGGTCGTCCGCGGCGCTGCGCATCGCATCGCCGGCGTCGTCTTCATCGTCTGCCTGCTCGTCTTCATGATCGGGCCGATCGCCTGGCTCGCCCTGCGCGCCTTCTCCGGGCTCTGGCAGTACCCGCAGCTCTATCCGAAGGACTGGACGCTCTCCGGCTGGCGGCAGGTGTTCAACGACCCGAACCTCCGGCACTCGATGCGGCTCAGCTTCGAGTTCGCGCCGATCGTGACCGCCGCGTCGACGGTCATCTGCCTGCCCGCGGCGTATGCCTTCTCCCGGTACAGGTTCCCGGGCCGCCGCTTCCTGCTCATCTCGCTGTTCGCGACGAACGCGTTCCCGAAGATCGGCCTCTACATCTCGATGGCCGGGGTCTTCTACTCGCTCAACCTGATGGGCACGTTCCTCGGCGTCGTGATCGTGCAGCTGATCGGCACGGTCGTCTTCATGACGTGGATCCCCGCGGCGGCGTTCTCGGCGATCCCGCGCAGCCTCGAGGAGGCGGCGCGCGACGTGGGCGCCGGGCCGCTGCGCGTCTTCTTCCGGGTCACGTTCCCGCTCGCGGCGCCGGCGATCCTCGTGGCGATGATCCTCTCGTTCCTCGCGTCGTTCGACGAGGCCCAGGGGACGTTTCTCGTCGGCGTGCCGAACTACATCACCATGCCGACGGAGATGTACACGCTCGTCCTCAACTACCCGGAGCAGGTCGCGGCGGTGTTCTCGATCCTGCTCGCGATCCCGTCCGTCGTCCTGATGGCCTTCGCCCGCAAGCACGTGATGGGCGGCCGCCTCGCCGAAGGCTTCCAGCTGCGATGAGCGCCACCGACATCGGGCTCGACCTCCAGCACGTCTCGAAGGACCTCGGCGGCCGCACCATCGTCGACGACCTGCAGCTCGACGTGCGCACGGGCGAGCTCACCTGCCTGCTCGGGCCGTCCGGCTGCGGCAAGACGACCACGCTGCGCATGATCGGCGGCTTCCTCGTCCCCGACCGCGGCCGCGTGCTGATCAGCGGCCAGGACGTGACGACGCTTTCGCCGGACAAGCGGCCGACGGCGATGGTCTTCCAGAACTACGCGCTCTGGCCGCACATGACCGTGTTCAAGAACGTCGCGTTCGGGCTGCGCCTGCGGAAGCTGCCGAAGGCCGAGGTGAAGGAGCGTGTGGAGGGCGTGCTCGATCTCGTCGGGCTGACGCACCACGTCCACAGCTACCCCGCGCGCATCTCAGGCGGCGAGCAGCAGCGTGTCGCCCTTGCGCGGGCGCTCGTCCTCGAGCCGAAGGTGCTCCTCCTCGACGAGCCGCTCTCGAACCTCGACGCGAAGCTGCGCGTGCGCGTGCGCGAGGACATCCGCGAGATCCAGCAGCGCATCGGGATCACGACCGTCTTCGTCACCCACGACCAGGACGAGGCGCTCTCGATCTCCGATCGCATCGCCGTCATGTCGGGCGGCAAGGTGGAGCAGTACGCGGACGCGCGCAGCCTGTACCGGGAGCCCGCAACGACGTTCGTCGCCGGCTTCGTCGGCACCATGAACACCTACGAGGCGACGGTCGTGCCCGGCGGCGTCGCGCTCGCCGGCGACCTCGTCGTCCCGTGCGGCGACCTGTCGGCGACGGGGGACGGCGTGTGGGAGGTCGGCGTCCGCCCCGAGGACGTCCGCGTCTCCCTCGACGACGCCGGTGCCGCCGCCGACGTCCTGCGGGAGGTGCCGCGCGGCCACTACAAGGAGCTCGTCCTCCGCGCGGGCCCGCACGAGCTGCGCGCCTTCGTCGGCTCCGACCTGCCGCCCGCCGACCGCGTCTCCATCTCGTTTGCGCGGGCGCTGCTCTACCGTGACGGCGTCCTGCATCGCTCGGCCACGCCCGTTCCGGCGCACTCGTGACGCTCGCACTGGCGCACCGCGGCGACTGGAGCGATGCGCCGGAGAACACGCTCGCCGCATTTCGCGCGGCGACGCGCGCCGGCGCGGACATGGTCGAGCTCGACGTGCGGCTGACGGCGGACGGGGCCGTCGCGCTCGTGCACGACCCGACGCTCGACCGCGTCTGGGGATCACCGCTCGCCGTCGCCGATGCGACGCTCGCCGAGGTGCAGGCGCTCGAGAGCGACGGCCACCGCGTCCCGACGCTCGCGGAGGCGCTCGACGCCGTCGACGTGCCGCTGATGGTCGACTACACGTCCGCGGACGTCGTCGAGCCGGCGCTCGAGGTGATCGGAGCCGCGTGCGCGCTCGACCGCGTCCTCTTCTCGGGCGCGAACGTCGAGGGCCACCGGCGCATACGCGCGCTCGCCCCGGCGGCGCACATCGCGCTCACCTGGACGCGCAGCGAGCTGCCGTTCGCGCTGCTCGAGGAGCTCGGCGCCGAGTACCTCAATCCGCCGTGGGAGCTCCTGGACGAGGCGCTCGTCGAGGCGGTGCACGACGCGGGTCACAGGATCTCGACGTGGACGGTCGACGATCAGGCGCAGATGCGCCGCGTCCTCGACTGCGGCGCCGACGCGATCGTCACGAACCGCGTCGGTGAGCTCGTGACGCTGCTCGCGGAGGCGCGGTGCTGAGCGACGCCGACCTCGACGCCTGCGCGACCCTGATCGACGAGCTCGCGCTCAGGGCGATCGACCGGATCGTCGCCGAGCGGCCGCGCCCCGACCAGGTCGCGACGAAGACGACGGCCGCCGACTGGGTGACGGAGACCGACCTCGCGGTCGAGCGGCTCGCGCGGGAGGCGATCGCCGCGCGCTTTCCAGAGCACCGCGTCGTCGGCGAGGAGCTCGGCGTCTCGGGCGACGAGGGAGCGGCGGCAGAGTGGCTGATCGACCCGGTCGACGGCACGACCAACTTCGTTCACGGACTGCCCGTCTCGTCGTTCAGCCTCTGCGTCTCCGACGAGACGGGGCCGGCGGCCGGCGCCGTCGCCGACCCCTACCGGCGCGAGGTTCTCTCCGCCGTGCGCGGCCGCGGCGCACTCCTGAACGGCCGCTCCATTCGCTGCTCGGACGCGACGACCCTGATGGGCGGCATCGTCCTGACGGAGCTGACCGCGCAGACGCTCTGGGACGGCATGGCGGAGCTGATGGCCGCGCTCGCCGACGCAGGCTGCGTGACGCGGATCATGGGCTCGAACGCGTTCTCGGTCGCGTCCGTCGGCGCCGGACGGTGCCTCGCGACGGTGATCGGGCGCTTCAACCCCGGCGACTGCCTCGCCGGCACGCTGATCGCCCGCGAGGCGGGCGCCGTGGCGACGGGCCCGTCCGGCGCTCCGCGTGAGGGCGAGCTCCTCCTCTGCAGCGCCCCCGGCGTGGTCGACGCCCTGCTCCCGCTCGTGACCGGGGCGGCGGTGCCGTGAGCGACGAGGCCCTCCTCCCGCGGCGGCCGACGCTGGTCGACGTGGCACGGCTCGCCCAGGTAGCGCCGTCGACCGCGTCGCGCGCGCTCAAGGAGAGCCCGCGCATCAGTGAGGAGACGCGGCTCCGGGTCCGGGCCGCCGCGCGGGGCCTCGGCTACCAGCCGAACCGCGTCGCCCAGTCGCTGCGGGCGATGGCAGCGCCGTTCGTCGGCATCGTCGTGCCCGACATCGCGATCACGTTCTACAGCCGGTTCGTGAAGGGCGCGCAGGAAGTGCTCGAGGCGGCGGGATACCAGGCGCTCGTCCTCAACACGGAGCGTGAGGCGGGGCACGAGGAGGTGGCGCTCCGCACGCTCGAGGGGCACCGCGTGCGCGGCATCCTGCTCGCGACGTCGCGGCCGGACGCGCCCGAGCCTCACATCCCCACCGTCTACTTCGACAGCCTCGCGCCGGGGCGAGGCGCCGCGCGTGTCGCGCTCGCGAACGCCCAGGGGATGGACCTGCTCGTCGGCCACCTCGCGGCGCACGGCCACGAGCGGATCGGGTACATCGGCGGCCCGCCCACGTTCACCTCGGGCGCCGAGCGGCTCGCGGGCTTCCGGCTGGCGGCGGAGCGCCTCGGGCTCGACGCCCGCGCCGCGTATGTCGAGATCGCCGACTCGACCTGGTCGGCGGACAGCGCCGGCGCGGCGATGACGCGCCTGCTCGCGCTCGCGGAGCCGCCGACGGCAGTCGTCGCCTCCGGCGACACCCTCGCGCTCGGCGCGATCGGTGCCTGCCGTGCGGCGGGGCGGCGCGTGCCGGACGACCTCGCGCTCGTCACGTTCGACGATCCGCTCTTCGGCGCGCTCTTCGACCCGCCGCTGACCGCCCTGCGGCGAAGCGACCACGAGCTCGGCCGCCGCGCCGCCGGGCTCCTGCTCGCGAGCCTCGCCGGCGGAAACGGCGACGGGCCGGCCGAGCTGCGGCTCCCGGTCGAGCTGGTCGTTCGTCGCTCCTGCGGCTGCCCGGCCGCTTAGGTGAACGTCCTTCTCGTCCTCGTCGACAGCCTCAACCGCGCCGACGTCCCCGCCTACGGGACGGCCGAGGTGGCCCTCCCGAACCTCGACCGCCTCGCGCGCCGCGCGTTCCGGTTCGACAATCACTTCGTCGGCAGCCTTCCCTGCATGCCGGCGCGGCGCGAGCTGTACGCCGGGTTCAAGGAGCTCCTCTGGCGGCCGTGGGGTCCGCTCGAGCCGGCGGACGCCCGGCTGCCCCGCCTCGTGCAGCGTGCGGGACTCCGCACGGCGATCGTGACCGACCACTACCACTACTGGGAGGAGTCGGCGAACGGCTACCTGCAGTCGTTCCAGCAGACGGAGCTCGTGCGCGGGCACGAGTGGGACAACTGGCGCGGCCCGGTGCCCGCCGACGAGCCGGTGCCGGCCTGGGTCGAGCGGATCGAGCGCTGGCGCCCCGGCGCCGGCCGCCGCTACTACGCGAACGTCCGCGACTTCGAGACGGAGGAGGACTTCTTCCCCGCCCGCACGTTCCGCGCTGCGGCCGCGCGGCTCGCGAGCCTGCGCCCTCCGTTCTTCCTGCAGGTCGAGTCGTTCGACGTGCACGAGCCGTTCCACGTGCCGGAGCCGTATCGCTCGCGCTTCGGCGATCCCGCCGACGACGACCGCTTCACGCTGTGGCCGCCGTATCAGGATCCCGACGCGCTCGCTGCCTTCATGGCGGAGACGACGCCGGAGGAGCTCGCGTTCGTGCGCGCGCGCTACCTCGCGAAGGTCGCGATGGTCGACCGCTGGCTCGGCATGCTGCTCGACGTGCTCGACGAGCGCGCGCTCTGGGACTCGACGGCCGTGCTCTTCACGACCGACCACGGCCACGACCTCGGCACGCGCGGCTTCTTCGGGAAGCAGTACCCGCACTGGGAAAGTCACGCGCGCATCCCGCTTCTCGTCTGGCACCCCGCCTTCCCGGGCGGCGGCCGCGGCATCGACGCGCTCACGTCGACGGTCGACCTCTTCGCGACGATCGCCGAGCTCGCGGACGCCGACGCCGAGGCGCAGCACGGGCGTAGCCTCGTGCCGCTGCTCGCCGGCAGGTCCGCCGAGCGCGACGGCCTCCTGTACGGCACCTTCGGCCAGGGCGTCTGCTGCACCGACGGCGAATGGACGCTCTTCAAGTCCCCAGCGGCCCACGGTCCCCTCTACGCGTACTCGTCGCTGCTCGTCGAGTCGCGGGACGGCAAGGGCGTCGGCCTGCCGGTCGAGCAGGGTCACTTCGTCCCCGGCGTGCCCTTGCCGCAGTGGCGGATCCCCGCCGAGGTGCGGCCGCGCTCGCGCGAGGACTTCCTCTTCCACCGGCCGACCGACCCGGCGCAGGAGCGAAACCTGTGGGACGACGAGCCCGCGCAGCGTGGGCGCATGCTCGAGCTGCTGCGTGCGCTCGTCGAGAGCGAGGGCGCGCCGCCCGAGCAGTTCGAGCGCCTCGGCCTTCAGGCCTGAGTAGCAGCCGTCGCGAAAGCGGTCGTTTCCGCGACCATTGCTGCCGGCGCCGTCTGGTGCACGCGCTGCCACGGGTCTGCGCGGTCCTCGAGCGCCGCGCGGATCAGCGGGTGCCAGCGCTCCTCGAGCGCCTCGAGCGCCCACCTCCCTGCCTCGCGCTTCGACGCGAGCCGGCCGTGCGCGAGCGTGTAGCGCATGCGGCAGCACGAGAGCACCATGTACGGCTGCTCCCATCTCGTCAGCTCACCGCGAGCCTCGCGCGCCCAGTCGGCCGTCTCCTGCAGCTTGCGCCGCGCCTCCGCGCGCAGGTCATCGGGGTCGACCGGCAGCGCGACGCTCGCGGGGGATGCACCGGCGAGCGCGACACCGTGCTCGCGCAGCGTCCAGCGGGTGAGAGCCGTGTTGCAGTGGGCGTGCCACACGAGCTCACGCGCGCCGTTGTCGAGGAAGAAGAGCGGCCGCCGCTCCCGGTCGAGGCGCCGGAGCACCGCCGCCGGGACGTACGAGCCCTCGAGGTGCTGCGCCCACGCGACCGGCAGGTCGAAGATGCGGCCGTGGAGCGCCTGGAGCTCTTCCTGCTCGCGGGCGGAGAGCGCCCGCTCCGTCGCGACGAGGAAGTCGACGTCGCTGTGCTCGTCGGCGTCGCCGAGCGCGAAGGACCCGAGGAGGTACACGCCGCGCAGGTTCTGCGGGAGGGCCCGCTGCACACCGGCAACGAGCTCCTCGAGCACGCCGTTCAGGTCCGGAAAGGGTGTCGGCTCAGTCAAAGCCGGGAGCGACCGATACCCGCCACTCCCGTACCGGACCGGCCATCACGTTCAGGTAGTAGAGGTCGACGCGCGGGTCGCCCGCGACGGGGTGGTAGCCGCGCGGGACGAGCACGACGTCGCCGTCCCCGGCGGCGACCGCCTCGTCGAGGCCGTCGTCCGTGTAGACGCGCTGGAACGCGAAGCCACGCCCTCCCCGCAGGCGGTGGTAGTACGTCTCCTCGAGCGCGCGCTCGCGCGGCGGGTCGTCGCGGTCGTGCTTGTGGGGCGGGAAGCTCGACCAGTGCCCGGCCGGCGTGATCACCTCGGTGACGAGCAGGGACTCGGCCGGCTCGCTCTCCATCAGGATGTTCGCGATGAAGCGCTCCTCCGTCCCCGAGCCGCGGGTGACGAGCTCGGGCGAGTCGAGCAGGCGAGGCTCGAGGCCGCCGCGGGCCGGCGCCGTGCAGACCGCGAGCTCGCCCTCTCCCTCCGCCCACCAGGGCGCTCCCGGCGGCACGTAGAGCGCCGTCGGCGGACCGTCGAACACGCTCGCGCGCGACGCCTCGCCGAGCCCGGACAGGGAGCACGAGCCCTCGAGCAGGACGACGCACGTCTCCCGTTCCTCCTCGAGCCGCTCGAGCCGCCCGGCGAGGTGGTGAACGGCGAAGCCGACGTACGTCCAGCCGGCGCTCTCGGGAGTGATCGAGACGAGCGCACCGTCGACTCCCGGCGGCGCGCTCCGGACCCGTAGCGCGCTCATCGCTGGAACGCTCCAGGCATCCCGGTCAAGTCAACCATCTAGAGTCATCGTCCGTGAGGCTGACCGCCGCCCAGGCGCTCCTGCGGTTCCTCGCCGCGCAACTCGTGGAGCGCGACGGAGCACGCCGGCCGTTCTTCGGCGGCTGCTTCGGCATCTTCGGGCACGGCAACGTCGCCGGCATCGGGCAGGCGCTGTACGAGCATCCCGACCTCCTCACCTACTACCAGGCGCGGAACGAGCAGGCGATGGTGCACGCCGCCGTCGGGTACGCGCGGCAGCTGAACCGGCTCGGCGCCCTCGTCTGCACGAGCTCGATCGGCCCCGGCGCGACCAACATGGTCACCGGCGCCGCGCTCGCCACGATCAACCGGCTGCCCGTGCTGCTCGTGCCGGGCGACGTCTTCGCGTCGCGTCGGCCGGACCCCGTCCTGCAGCAGCTGGAGGCGACCGGCCGCGGCGACGTCTCCGTCAACGACTGCTTCGTTCCCGTCTCGCGCTACTTCGACCGGATCGAGCGGCCGGAGCAGGTCGTCCCGGCGGCACTCGCCGCCATGCGCGTCCTGACGAGCCAGGCCGAAACCGGCGCCGTCACCCTCGCCTTCCCCCAGGACGTGCAGGCCGAGGCCTTCGACGTGCCCGACGAGTTCCTCGCCGAGCGCGTCTGGCACGTCGGCCGGCCGCTTCCCGACGCGGCTGCGCTCGCCCGTGCGGCCGAGCTGCTTCGCGGCGCCCGGCGGCCGCTGATCGTCGCGGGCGGCGGGACGATCTACTCCGAAGCGACCAGGGCGCTGCGAGCGCTCGTCGAGGCGACGGGCATCCCCGTCTGCGAGACGCAGGCGGGTAAGGGCTCGCTGCCCTACGACCACGCTTCGAGCCTCGGCGCCGTCGGCGCCACCGGGACGTTCGCGGCGAACCGCGCCGCGGCCGCCGCCGACGTCGTGCTCGGCGTCGGCACGCGCTGGTCGGACTTCACGACCGCCTCGAAGACCGCTTTCCGCGATCCCAGCGTCCGGTTCGTCAACCTGAACGTCGCAGAGATCGACGCCGCCAAGCACGCGGGGCTCGCGCTCGTCGGCGACGCGCGGGCGACGCTCGAGCGGCTCGCCGAGCTGCTCGACGGCCACGAGGTGGACGCCGCCTACCGCTCCGAAGCGGCAGAGCTCTCCCGTGCGTGGGACGAGGAGGTCGGCCGCCTCTACGCGCTCGGCCACGATCCACTGCCCGCGCAGAGCGAGATCATCGGCGCCGTCAACGAGGCGTCACGCCCGCAGGACGTCGTGGTCTGCGCCGCCGGCTCGATGCCCGGCGACCTGCACAAGCTCTGGCGGACGCGCGACCCGAAGGGCTACCACGTCGAGTACGGCTACTCGTGCATGGGGTACGAGATCCCCGGCGGGCTCGGCGTCAAGCTCGCGGCGCCCGAGCGGGAGGTGTTCGTCCTGATCGGCGACGGCTCCTACCTGATGCTGCCGTCGGAGATCGTCACGTCGGTGCAGGAAGGGCTGAAGCTCGTGATCGTGCTCGTCGACAATCGCGGCTTCGCGTCGATCGGGGCGCTCTCGCGCTCGCTCGGCACGGACGGCTTCGGCACGCTCTACCGCTATCGCCGCGACGACTCGCTCGGCACCGACTCGGCCGACTCCGAGGCGTACCTGCCGGTCGACCTCGCGGCGAACGCGGAGTCGCTCGGTGCGCGCGTGCTCCGCGCCGGCGGCGTCGACGAGCTGCGCGACGCGTTGCGAGCGGCACAGGCGGAGACGCGGACGACGGTGATCGTCGTCCCGGCCGACCGCCACGAGGGCGTGCCGAGCTACGAGAGCTGGTGGGACGTGCCGGTCGCCGAGGTGGCGGAGTCGGACGGCGTCCGGGCGGCGCGTGCCGGCTACGAGAGCGCCCGGACCGCCGCGCGACAGCACCTGTGACGAGCTGCCCCGGATCGCCGGGGCTGTAGTAGCGTCGCCCGTGTGACCTGCCCGAGCTGCGCGGCGGAGAACCGCGACGGCGCGCGCTTTTGCGACTCCTGCGGCGCCTCGCTCTCGCTCGCGCCGCCGCGCGAGCAACGGAAGATCGTCACCGTCCTCTTCTGCGACGTGTCGGGCTCGACCGCGTTCGCCGAGTCGCGTGACCCCGAGGCGGTGCGGGCGGTGATGGCTCGCTACTTCGAGGTCGCGCGGGCGGCGGTCGAGCGGCACGGAGGCACGGTCGAGAAGTTCATCGGAGACGCCGTCATGGCCGTCTTCGGCGTGCCGACGATCAGGGAGGACGACGCGCTGCGGGCAGTGCGTGCCGCCGAGGAGCTGCGGGACGCGGTCGACATCCCGGTGCGGATCGGCGTCAACACCGGCGAGGTCATGACGGGTAGCGGCGACTCGCTCGTGACCGGCGATGCGGTCAACGTCGCCGCGCGGCTCGAGCAGGCGGCTGCCCCCGGAGAGGTGCTGATCGGCGACGCGACGCTCGCGCTCGTCCGCGACGCCGTCGACGCCGAGCTGCTCCCGCCGCTCGAGGCGAAGGGGAAGTCAGAGCCGCTGACCGTGCACCGGCTCGTCGCCGTCACCGGCGAGACCGCCTTCGCGCGCCGCCTCGACGCGCCCTTCGTCGGCCGCGGGCGGGAGGGGAAGCTGCTTGCGGACGCCTGGGAGCGGGTCGTGTCGGAACGCGCCTGCGCCCTCTTCACCGTGCTCGGCTCGGCGGGGGTGGGCAAGTCGCGGCTCTCGACCGAGTTTCTAACCGGTCACGACGCCGCCGTCGTCTCGGGACGCTGCCTCTCCTACGGCGAGGGGATCACCTACTGGCCTGTCGTCGAGGTCGTCCGGCAGCTGCTCGGCGGCCGGCCGGCCCCTGATGCCGCGATCGCCGCGCTCCTCGAGGACGGTGTCGCACCGGCGGACGAGATCGCCCTCGCCGTTCGGAGGCTGTTCGAGGCAGCGGCCGCCGAGCGGCCGCTCGTCGTGCTGTTCGACGATCTCCAGTGGGGCGAGCCCACGTTTCTCGATCTCGTCGAGCACGTCGCCGACTGGTCACGCGACGCCCCGATCTTTCTCCTGTGCCTGGCGCGGCCCGAGCTGCTCGACGCCCGCCCGGCGTGGGGAGGCGGGAAGCTCAACGCGACCACGGTGCTGCTCGAGCCTCTCAGCCTCGAGGAGACCGACCGGCTGATCGACGTCCTGCTCGCCGATGCCGACCTCGAGCCGTCGCTCCGCGAGCGGATCCGCTCCGCCTCGGAGGGGAACCCGCTGTTCGTCGAGCAGATGCTGGCGATGATCGAGAGCTCGCCGGGCGAGGTGACGGTGCCGGCGTCGATCCGGGCCCTCCTCGCCGCGCGGCTCGACCAGCTGCCCGCCGCCGAGCGCGCGGCGCTCGAGCGGGGCTCGGTCGAGGGGCAGGTCTTCCATCGGGGAGCGGTCGTCGCGCTCGCGCCGGACGACCCGGACGTCGCCTCCCGGCTGCCCCGGCTCATCCGCAAGGAGCTCGTGCGCCCGAACGCCACCGCGTTTCCCGGCGACGAGGCGTTCCGGTTCCGGCACCTGCTGATCCGCGACGCCGCCTACGACGCGCTTCCGAAGGCTGCGCGGGCCGAGTTGCACGAGCGGTTCGCGATCTGGGTCGAGACGCACGAGGATCTCGTCGAGCTCGACGAGATCGTGGGATACCACCTGGAGCAGGCGGCACGGTACCGGTCGGAGCTCGGGCTGCCCGCCGACGAGCTCGGACGTGCGGCGGCCGCCCGGCTGGGCGCGGCGGGCACCCGCGCGTTCTCACGCGACGACGCCCGCGCCGCCGTCTCGCTGCTCGGCCGCGCGGCCGCGCTCCTCCCCGTCGACGACCCGGCGCGGATCGCCCTCGTCCTCGAGCTCGGTCGCGCCTGCCACGAGTCCGGCGATCTCGAGCGGTGCTACGCGCTCTACGGCGAGGTGATCGAGCTCGGCGACGGCGATCTCGCCGCCGAGGCGTTCTTCCAGACCACGTACGCGCACGCGCACGGCGAATCGACGTCGGCGATCGAGATGAAGGACGTGGTGGCGGCGAAGCTCGCCGAGCTCGGATCGACGGCGGGCGACCGGGTGCTGGCCGTCGGCCAGCTCGTGCTCGGGTGGGCGGAGTTCTGGGCGGGCGGGACCGGCGCTGCGATCGAAGCGGGAGAGCGCGCGCTCGTGCTCGCGGAGCGGAGCCGCTCGCCCGATGTCGAGCGCGAGGCGCTGCGGCTGCTCGCCGGCTCGAAAGTGCACGGGCCCACGCCGTGGCCGGACATCGAGCGCCATGCGTCGCGGCTCGAGGCGGCCGGTCTGCGAGCGGGGCTCCTGCGGATGGGGGCTGCGGCCATGCGCGGCGACTTCGACGAGATGCGACGGCGGCACGAGGCATGGTACGAGACACAGCTGGAACGAGGACGCCTGATCGACGCCTACGGCCAGGGCAGCACCGCCGGGCGCTACGAGTACCTCGGCGGCGACATCGATCGCGGCATCGAGATCCTGCGCCGCGCGTGGGCGGGTCTCGGCGCGATGGGTGAACGGGGTCTTCGCTCCACCGTCGGCGGCGAGCTGGGCGAGCTGCTCGCGCGCAACGGCGCCCTGGACGAGGCGGAGGAGGTGCTCGACGAGGCCGGTGAGATGGGGACGCCGGACGACTGGGTGACGGTGTCGCAGGTCGCGGTCGGGCGGGCGCTCGTGGCGTCGCGCCGCGGCCGACACGACCTCGCGGTCGAGCTGGCCCGCGAGGCGGCGGAGATCGCCGACTCGCATGACTACTTCTCGCAGCAGCAGGTCACGTGGCTCGCCTACGGCGAGGTGCTGGCCGCTGCGGGCAACGACGCGGAGGCGCGCGAGGCGCTCGGTCACGCGCGCGAGATCGCGGAGCGAAAGGTCGCACCGACGGTCGTCCGGCACGTCGACGGGTTGCTGGCAGCGCTTGCGCCGGCTACGCGGTAGCGAGCGTCTCGGGCTTCAGCTCCTCGTTCGGCCGGGCGCGCTTGATGAACCGGCCGCTGCCGGGCTTCGCGAGGAACTGGTCGCCGTCGACGATCACGTTGCCGCGCAGCAGCACGACCTCCGGCGAGCCCTGCACCTCGATTCCCTCATACAGGTTGTAGTCGGAGCGGGAGTGGTGGGTCGCGGCGGAGATCGTGACGTGCTTCTCGGGGTCGAAGACGACGATGTCGCCGTCGGAGCCGACGGCGAGCGTGCCCTTGCGCGGGTAGAGGCCGAAGAGCTTGGCGGGGTTCGTGCAGAGGAGCTCGACCATGCGGTTCAGCGAGATGCGTCCCTCGCGCACGCCGAAGTGGTGGATCATCTGCAGCCGGTTCTCGAGTCCTGGTCCGCCGTTCGGGATCTGCCGGAAGTCGTCCTTGCCGGCGTCCTTCTGCCCGTCGAAGAGGTACGCGCAGTGGTCCGTGGAGATCGCCTGCAGTACGTTCGTGCGGACGGCGTTCCAGAGCACCTCCTGGTTTGCCTTCGGGCGGGGGGGCGGCGTGTAGACGTACTTCGCGCCCTCGAAGTCGGGCTGGTCGAGGAACGACTGGTCGATGAAGAAGTACTGCGTGCAGGTCTCGGCCCAGACGTTCCAGCCCTTGTCGCGCGCGAGCGCGACCGGCTCGACCGACTCCGCGCACGAGACGTGCACGACGTACAGCGCGGCGCCCGCGACCCGCGCGAGCTGGATCGCCCGGTTCGTCGCCTCGCCCTCCGTCTCGGGCGGGCGCGTCAGCGCGTGGTAGATCGGAGCCGTGTTGCCGGCGGCGATCGCCTCGGCCATCAGCACCTCGATCGCGTCGCCGTTCTCGGCGTGCACCATCACGAGCGCACCCGTCTCGGCCGCCACCTGCATCGTCCTGAAGAGCGTCTCGTCGTCGACCATCAGCGAGTCCTTGTACGCCATGAAGAGCTTGTATGACGTGACGCCGTGCTCCTCGGGCAGCCGGGCGAGCTCCTCGAGCGTCCCGCCCTCGCGCAGGTCGGTGACCGCGATGTGGAAGCCGTTGTCGATCACGGCTTTCCCCTCGCGCTTCCCGTGCCAGATCTCGAGCGCCTCGGAAAACGTCTGGCCCTTCCCCTGGATGCAGAAGTCGACGTGCGTCGTCGTGCCGCCGAACGCGGCGGCCGTCTGGCCCGACTCGAAGTCGTCGATCGTCGTCTCGCCGCGCCATGGCATCTCGAGGTGGGTGTGCGGGTCGACGGCACCCGGCAGGACGTACTTGCCCGAGGCGTCGATCACCCGATCCGCCGTCACGTCGAGCGACTCGCCGATCAGGGAGATCCGCTCGCCCTCCACGTAGACGTCGGCGACGTAGTCGTCGGCCGCGGTGATCACGCGCCCACCCTTGATCAGCACGGACATGATCGCTCCTTCCTCGAGAGACCGGCCGGAACCGGGCCCGCGGTCCTCGCGCGAGCCCGGTTCCGAGTCTACGCGGCTACTTGCCGCCCGGTGTGACCTTGACGTTCAGCGGCTTGTAGTGCTTGCCGAAGACGTCCTGCTTGTTGGCCTTCAGCCCCGCGATCGCCTTCTTCGCGAGGTCGGTGCGGTACGCACCGGCCGACGGCGCCTTCTTGATGACGCCGAACTGCTGCGCGATCTTTGCCGTCCGCTTGTAGTCGGCGGCGTTCATCAGGCCGATCCCGCTCTTCGACGGCCAGACGAGCTTGTTGATCTCGTTCGTCATCCACAGCTGGTGCCCGTGCGGCAGCGTCGGGCCCTGCTTGAGGACGATGTTCGTGCAGTCCTGCACGTGGTCGCGGCAGTAGATCCAGCCGGCGAGCGACGCGCCGATGAACTTGACGGCGGTCGCCTGGTTGGCCGGGCTCTTCAGCCACTTGCCGGTCGAGAAGATGCCGTCCTCGAGCATCCCGGTGCCGACGTTCTGCATCTTGATCACGTTCAGGTCGGACAGCTGGTAGAGCTTCCCGGTCTTCGGGTTCTTCGACTCGAGCACCTGGGCGAGCTCGTTGTAGGTCATCGCCGAGGCCGAGTCGATCTTGTGGCTCAGGAAGAGCCCCATGTCGAACGGCTGCTGGACGATGGTGACGCCCTTGTTGTGCTCGGGGTCCATGCCGTTCTTCGTCAGCGCCGCGAACAGCTCGAACTCGTTGCCGCCGAGCCAGTTGCCGACCTTCTTGTCCTTCATCTTCGCGATCGTGTTGATCCCGGAGCTCTTCCAGGTGAGCTGCGTCATCCCCGAGCGGGCGAAGACCTGGGCGATGTTGACGAGGTCGGTGCCCTTGTCGCGAGCCGAGAGGAGGCTCGGCAGCCAGTCGATGCCGAACTGCGCCTGGCCCGAGGCGACGACCTGCTCCGGAATGATGTCCGGGCCGCCCGGCTTGATCGTCACGTCAAGGCCGGCCTGCCTGTAGAAGCCCTTCGCGAGGGCGGCGTAGTAGCCCGCGAACTGCGCCTGCGGCACCCACTTCGACTGCAGGGTCACCTTCGTGAGCGTCGCCTCTCTCGGCGCCGCCGACGCGTGCGTCGCGACGGCCGCCGCAGACGCGACGGCGACGACCGCGGCGAGCAGCGCGCCCGCGACCAAACGCTTCCTCATGCACCTACTCCTTCCATCGACGGGGTTTCTCTCTGGGGGGTTTCCGACTGCGGTCGA
This sequence comes from Thermoleophilia bacterium, assembly GCA_025934335.1. Classification (GTDB taxonomy): domain Bacteria; phylum Actinomycetota; class Thermoleophilia; order Gaiellales; family Gaiellaceae; genus PALSA-600. The sequence continues at coordinate 20,587 of JAICYG010000017.1, forward strand.
TCATGACGCGGATGGCAGCGAATTACGAGTCCCGCGCCTCCGGCGCCCAGCGGACGACGAGCCGCTCGCACGCCACGACGGCGGCGTAGAGCGCGATTCCCAGCAGCGAGGCCACGAGGATCCCCGCCCAGGCGGTCGTGAAGTCGAGGATCTGCGCCTTCGAGCGGATCAGCACGCCGAGCGCGTCGTAGGACCCGCCGAAGTACTCGCCGACGACGGCGCCGATCATGGCGAGCACGCTCGCCACCTTCAGCGCCGTGAACACGTAGGGGAGCGCGGTCGGCACGCGGACGCGGCGCCAGATCGTGAACGACGACGCCGCGTAGGAGCGCATCAGCTCGACCTGGCGCGGGCTCGCGCTCTGCAGGCCCCGCAGGGTGTTCACCATCACGGGCAGGAAGCAGAGAACGGCTGCGATCGCCATCTTGGAGTTCGGCGAGAGCGGGTCGAACCACTGGTTGAAGATCGGGGCGAACGCGATGATCGGGATCGCGTTTGCGGCGATCGCGATCGGCATCAGCGCGGCGCCGAGCGTCTTGAAGCGGCCGATCAGCGTCGCGGCCGCCATCCCGGCGAGCGAGCCGATCACGAAGCCGCCGAGCGCCTCCTTGAACGTGTACCAGCCGGCCGGCCAGAGCGTGTGCCGCTGCTCCCAGCAGCTCTTGACGATGTCGGACGGCTTCGGCAAGAGGAACTGCTGGATGTGGAAGGCAGCGATTGCGCCCTCCCAGGCGGCGATCGCGAGCGCGAAGACGACGAGGGCCGGCAGCCACTCGCGCGCCTGCTGGCCGAGCCGTCGGCCCATGCCGGGTGAGATCCCGGTGACGACGATCCCGCTCACTCGTGGCTGCTCCTCAGCGCGGCTTCTTCTTCGGGGAGCAGGTGCTCGCCACGGGAGCGGAGGAGCTCGCGCACCTCGGTCACGAGCTCGAAGTAGCGCGGGTCCTCGCGCGTCTCGACCGACCGCTGCGCCGGCAGGTCGACGTCGACGATGCCGGCGATCCGGCCGGGGCGCGGGCTCATCACGACGACGCGCGTCGAGAGGAAGACGGCCTCCGAGATCGAGTGCGTCACGAAGACCACGGTCGAGCCGAGCTTCGCCCAGATCGAGAGCAGCTCCAGGTTCAGGCGTTCGCGCGTCATCTCGTCGAGCGCGCCGAACGGCTCGTCCATGAGCAGGAGCGCCGGCTCGAAGGCGAGCGCGCGGGCGATCGCGACCCGCTGCTGCATGCCGCCGGAGAGCTGCCACGGGTGGTGGTCCGCGAAGCCCGAGAGCTCGACGAGCTCGAGCATCTGCCGCACGCGCTCCTTTCGTTTTGCGCGGTCCCAGCCGAGCAGCTCGAGCGGCACCGCGATGTTCTTCGCGACGTTGCGCCACTCGAACAGCACCGCGTCCTGGAAGACGATCCCGTAGTCGCGGTCGGCGCGGGCCTGCCTCGCCGTCTTGCCGTTGATCGTCACGGTGCCCCGGGTCGGCTCGATCAGGTCGCCGATCACGCGCAGGAGCGTCGACTTGCCGCAGCCCGACGGCCCGATCAGCGACACGAACTCGCCCGGGCGCAGGGTCAGGTCGATGTTCTCGAGCGCGGTCACGTTCCCCTGCGGGAACGTCTTCGTCACGCCCGCGATCTCGACGACGTTGCCGCTCTCGCTCATTCAACCGTCTCCGGGGCGCGGCGGACGATCGCCTTCTCGGCGGCCACCACGCCGACGAAAAAGATGATCCCGAGGAGCGCGGCGACGATGTTCGTCGCCCACAGCTCCTGCGGCTCGATCGAGTAGTACTGGTTGAAGTTGAGGATGGCGCCTCCGAGCCCGTCCTGGAGGCCGGAGGGGAGCTCGCCGATGATCGCGCCGACGACGCTCGCCGTCGCTGCGATCTTGAGCGCCGCGAAGACGTACGGGAGCGATGTGGGCACGCGCAGCTTCCAGAGCACGGTCCAGCGGCTCGCGGCGTACGTCCGCATTAGCTCGAGCGCACGCGGGTCGGCCGACTGCAGGCCGCGCAGCGTGTTGATCGCCACTGGGAAGAAGGTCAGGTAGGCGGCGATGACGGCGACCGATCCCCAGCCCTGCACCCCGGCGGGGAGCTTCGGGTTCACCCAGATGACGACCATCGGGGCGATCGCGAGGATCGGGATCGTCTGGCTCGCCACGATGTAGGGCAGGAAGCCGCGGGTGAGGAGGCGCGAGTGGACGAGCACGACGCCGATCGCGAAGCCGATCACCGCGCCGAGCCCGAACCCGACGGCAGCTTCCTTGGCGGTGAAGAGCGACTTGTGGAAGAGGATCGTGCCGAGCGCGGGCTGGTTCACCTGGGCGGGTTGCCAGAGCGCATGCAGGATCACCCAGATGTGCGGCATCGTCGTGTCGTCGACGACGAACGGGTGCGTCCACCCCGTCGAGACCCACACCCAGTGGTAGAGCTCGTAGAGGCCGACGAGGGCGGCGAGCACGCAGACGACGGCGGCGGCGCGCTTCGTCCCGGCGGCGAGTGGAGCTGTGAAGGTGCGGCGGGTGGGCAGCGTCGCGGCGGCGGCGGAGCTCATCTCGAACCTTCTATCACGCTTTAGGATCGGCTTCATGACTTTGAACCCGGGACGGACGGTGAGCGACCTCGAGGAGCTGCGGGAGCTGACGGGGGACGCCGAGGGCGCACAGCGCGTGGCGTGGACCGGCACGTGGGAGCAGGCGCGGGACTTCCTGCGCGGGAAGCTGGCGGGAACCGGCGCGGCGGAGGAAGTCGACGAGGCCGGCAACCAGTGGTTCACCCTGCCGGGCGCGTCGGATCGTGCGCTGCTGATCGGCGGCCACATGGACTCGGTGCCGAACGGCGGCTGGCTCGACGGCTCCCTGAACGTCCTTGCGGGCGTCGAGGTGATGCGCCGCCTCGCCGCGGAGGGGCAGCCGCCGGTGACGGTGCGGCTCGTCTCGTGGGCGGACGAGGAGGGAGCCCGCTTCGGCCGGTCGCTGTTCGGCTCGTCCGCCGCTGCCGGGTCGATGCGCGACCAGGACGAGCTGCGGCAGCTCCACGACCGCGACGGCGTCGCGCTGCCGGACGCCCTGCGGGAGCACGGCGTCGAGCTCGACCACGCGCTCGAGGCGCGCTCGCAGCTCGAGAACGCAGCCGCCTACCTGGAGCTGCACATCGAGCAGGGGCCGGTGCTGGAGTCGCTCGATCTGCCGCTCGGCGTCGTGCTCGGGACGTTCGGCGTCGAGCGCTCCCGCTTCACCTGGCATGGCCAGGCGGCGCACGCCGGCTCGACGCCGATGGACAAGCGCCGCGACGCCCTCGCGGGCGCCGCGAAGCTCGCGCTCTACATCCGCGAGATCGCCGCCGAGGTCGGCGGCGGCGCCGTCTGCACCTCCGGCGGCGTCGTCACGAAGCCCGGGATCGTCACCTCCGTCGTCGAGACGGCGGAGCAGCTGCTGGACCAGCGGCACCTCGCCGCGGGCTCGCTGGCCCGGCTCCTGTCCCTGGCGAAGGAGGCCGGCGAGCGGTTCGCCCACGAGGAGGACGTCGAGGTCTCCTGGGA
>JAICYG010000118.1 GCA_025934335.1 Thermoleophilia bacterium
GCCGCCGGCCGCTCGAGCGCGATCACGGCGGGGGCTGGGAAGGGGCGTCAGGATCTGCTCGACCTGGGCGCGGTACTGCCCGTAGTTCGGCGGCAGCGAGAGCGACTCGACGAGCGTCTCGAACGGCTCGTCGGCCGTGAAGCCGGGGCCGATCGTCGCGATCTCGAACAGGACGCCCGACGGCTCCCGGAAGTAGATCGACTTGAAGTAGAAGCGGTCGATCACCGGCGTCGGCTGCGCGCCGCCGTCGATCGCCTTCTGCCGCCACGTCTCGTGCTCGTGCGGGTGCGCCGCCCACGCCACGTGGTGCACGGTGCCGGCGGACTGGAGCCCGCGCTCTTCGGGCGGCGGGTCGTAGAGATAGAAGCCGCCGCGGCTCTCGCCGCGCGCCTCCCAGCCCGGTACGAACTCGAGCGCGCGCAGCAGCTGCTCGCTCCGCTCCGGCTGCGAGGCGTATGCGCGCACGCCTGCGAACCCGCGGATGCGGTGCTCGGGCGGGATGTCGGGCGCCTCGGCCGTGAGCGGCTCGTCTTCCGACTCGTCGACGAGAAGCTCGAGCCTCAGCCCCTCCGGATCCTCGAAGACGAGCGCATCGCCCCGCAGCCGGCCGCCGACCCGCTGCTCCCAGAACGCGAGCGACTCGCGCGAGCCGACCCGGAACGAAACGGTGTGCACCATCCCGTCGCCGGCCCGGCCTTTCGACGCGCCGGGGTACTCGAAGAAGGTGATGTCGGCACCCGACGAGCCGCGCTCGTCCGCGTAGAAGAGGTGGTAGACGCTCGGGTCGTCCTGGTTCACCGTCTTCTTGACCATGCGAAGGCCGAGCTCGCCCGCGTAGAACTCGACGTTCTGCGGCGCGTCGCCGGTGATGCACGTGACGTGGTGGACACCCTCGAGCCTCACGGCCGGAAGCTTGCCGGATCCGCGCGCTTGACACCTCTGCTTCGGCCCGGCATCTTAGTCAGATGACTAAGACCGCCCTGCGCGCCCCCGCCGAGGAGGCGCTCCTCGATGCGGCGGAGCGCCTGCTCGTCGACGTGGGCCACGCCCGGATAACGACCCGGCGGCTCGCGGAGGAGGCGGGCGTCAACCACGGTCTCGTCCACTACTACTTCGGCTCGAACGACGCGCTGCTCGTGCGCGCGCTCGAGCGCTTCACCGAGCGGCTGATCGAGCGCCAGCGTGAGCTGTACGAGAGCGACCGCCCGTTCGTCGAGAAGTGGCGCGCGGCGATGGACTTCCTGGTCTCGGAGGATCTCGCTTACGAGAAGGTCTGGCTCGAGCTGCAGGCGCTCGCCTGGAACCGGCCCGACCTGCGCGACCGGCTCGCACGCGTGAACGGCGAGTGGCGTGCAGTGCTGACGGACGCGTTCGCCGAGCCGCATCGCGAGCTGGGGATCGAGTTGCCGCTCGAGGCGCTTGTCTCGCTCGTGATGACGTTCAACCTCGGCATCATCGTCGAGCGGCTCGGCGGCATCGAGCGCGGGCACGCCGAGCTTCTCGCCTGGGTGGACGCGTGGCTGTCGAAGTAACGCGATCCGCCCGCGAGCAGACGCGGGCGCGGTACCCGGCCGAGACCGGCTACGTAGAGCGGGACGGCGTCAGCCTCTACTACGAGGTCTACGGGAGCGGCGAGCCGACGGTGCTGCTGCTGCCGACGTGGTCGATCGTCCACTCGCGCCACTGGAAGATGCAGATCGCGTACCTCGCGCGCCACTGTCGCGTCGTCGTGTTCGACGGCCGTGGCAACGGCGGCTCCGACCGGCCCGAGACGGGGTACGACGAGCGCGATTTCGCCGCCGATGCGCTCGCGGTCATGGACAGGACCGGGACGGAGCGGGCCGTGCTCGTCTCGCTCTCGCTGGGCGCGCAGCGCGCCCTGATCCTGGCGGCCGAGCATCCCGAACGCGTCGAGTCGGCCGTGTTCATCTGCCCGGCGGTCCCGATCGGCGAGCCGCCCTCCGGGCGCAAGCTCTACCCGTGGGCGGTCGAGCTCTCGACCGACGAGGGGTGGGCGAAGTACAACCGCTGGTACTGGCTGCGCGACTACCGCGGCTTCCTCGAGTTCTTCTTCGCCGAGATGTTCAGCGAGCCGCACTCGACCAAGGCGATCGAGGACTGCGTCGGCTGGGGGCTCGAGACGACGCCCGAGGTGCTGATCGAGACGCAGATCGCCGAGGGGCTCGACGAGGAGCGGACGCGCGAGCTCGCGGCGCGCGTGCAGGCGCCGGTGCTCGTCATCCAGGGTGGCGACGACCGCATCACGGGCGCCGGCCGGGGTGTCGCTCTCGCCGAGGAGACCGGCGGCAGGCTCGTGCTGCTGGCGGGGTCCGGCCACGGGCCGCACGTGCGCGATCCGGTGGTCGTGAACACGCTGCTGCGCGAGTTCGTCGTCCCGCCGCGGCCGCCCGCGACCTGGGTGCGCGGCCGCTCGCGCGGGAAGCGCGCGCTGTTCGTCTCGTCGCCGATCGGCCTCGGGCACGCGCAGCGCGACGCGGCGATCGCCGACGAGCTGCGCAACCTGCATCCGGGACTCCGGATCGACTGGCTCGCGCAGCATCCTGTGACGGCGGCGCTCGAGGCGCGCGGTGAGCGCGTGCATCCCGCGAGCGCGCTGCTCGCAACCGAGGCGGCGCACATCGAGAGCGAGTCGGCCGAGCACGACCTGCACTGCTTCCAGGCGATCCGGCGGATGGACGAGATCCTGCTCGCGAACTTCATGGTCTTCGACGACCTCGTGCGCGAGGAGCAGTACGACCTGTGGATCGGCGACGAGGCGTGGGAGCTCGACTACTACCTGCACGAGAACCCCGAGCGGAAGCGCGCCGCATTCGCGTGGCTGACCGACTTCGTCGGCTGGTTGCCGATGGAGGACGGGGGCGCGCACGAGTCGTTCCTGACCGCGGACTACAACGCCGAGATGATCGAGCACGTCGAGCGGTTCCCACGCGTGCGCGATCGCGCGGTCTTCGTCGGGAGCGCCGCCGACATCATCCCGGACAGGTTCGGCCCGGGGCTGCCCCGCATTCGCGACTGGACGGAGCGGCACTTCTCGTTCGCGGGCTACGTGACCGGGTTCGACCCGCGTGAGGTCGGCGATCGCGGCGTGCTCGGCTACCGGGACGACGAGCGCGTGTGCCTCGTCACGGTCGGCGGCTCGGGCATCGGAGGTCACCTGCTTCGCCGCGTGATCGCGGCGTTCCCTGAGGCGAAGGAGCGCATGCCCGAGCTGCGCATGGTCGTGGTGGCCGGGCCGCGCATCGATCCTGCGTCGCTGCCGTCGCACGACGGGCTCGAGGTGCGTGCATACGTGCCGGAGCTCTATCGCCACCTGGCGGTGTGCGACCTCGCGGTCGTGCAGGGCGGTCTGACGACGGCGATGGAGCTGACCGCGAGCCGGCGGCCGTTCCTCTACTTCCCGCTCCGTCACCACTTCGAGCAGAACTTCCACGTGCGGCACCGCCTCGAGCGCTACCGCGCCGGCCGCTGCATGGACTTCGAGGCCGACGGCCCGCACGAGATCGCCGTCGCGATCGCGGAGGAGATCGGCCGCGACGTCGACTATCGCCCGGTCGAGACGGACGGCGCCGCGAAGGCGGCCGAACTGATCGCCGAGCTGATTTAGTGATGCGCGGTGCGCGCCGCGGTGATCAGGGACGGGCGGGTCGAGGTCGAGGAGCGCCCCGACCCGGTGCCGGGGCCGGACGAGGTGCTGATCCGCGTCCGCGCCGCCGGCGTGAACGGCGCCGACATCGGCCAGCGTGCGGGCCGCTACCCGCCGCCGCCCGGCGTCACCGACGTCCCCGGGCTCGAGTGCGCCGGCGAGACCGAGGACGGCGAGCGTGTGATGGCGCTCCTTCCCGGCGGCGGGCAGGCGGAGCTCGCGGTCGCCTGCCGCGCGCACGTCCTCCGCGTGCCCGAGCACCTGGGCTGGGAGGAGGCGGGCGGGTTCGTCGAGGTGTTCGCGACGGCGCACGACGCGCTCTTCACGCAGGCGCAGCTGCAGGAGCGCGACCGGCTGCTCGTGAACGGCGCCGCGGGCGGCGTCGGCGTCGCGGCGGTGCAGCTCGGCGTTGCCGCGGGGGCGCGTGTGACGGCGAACACGCGGCACCACCACGACGAGCTACGCGCCCTCGGCGCCGACACGGAGCTGGAGGGCGAGTACGACGTGATCCTCGAGCTCGTCGGCGGGGCGAACCTGGCGGAGAATCTCGGCCGGCTCGCCCACGGCGGCCGCATCTCGATCATCGGTGTCGGCGCCGGCGCACGGGCCGACCTCGACTACGGGCACCTGATGTACAAGCGGGCGCGGATCAGCGGCTCGACCCTTCGCTCGCGCACGGTCGCCGAGAAGGAGGACGTGCTCCGCCGGCTGGAGGCGTTCATGCGCCCGCATGCCTTCCGGGTCCCGGTCGAGGAGACCTTCGCGCTCGACCGGGCGCAGGACGCCTACGAGCGGTTCGCGGCCGGTGGCAAGCTGGGGAAGATCGTCGTCTGCCCGTCCTGGCCAGGCGTGTCGTTCGTGTAGCGCGCACTGTACGGTGGCTGCCACCAGACGTGTGCCGCGTGGCCACGTGCTCGGCAGGCACCCGCGCCGTCCGCCGGGCCGGCCTCGGTACGATCGCCGCCATGGATGTCGACATCGCAGTCTTGGGCGGGGGCCCCGGGGGCTACACCGCAGCGATCCGCGCCGCCCAGCTGGGCGCGAGGGTCGCGTGCATCGAGAAGGAGCCCGATCTCGGCGGCACCTGCCTCCGCGTCGGGTGCATCCCCACAAAGGCGTGGGTGCAGACGGCGCACTTTCTGCACCAGGCGCACGACTCGTTCGGCAAGCTCGGCGTCAACGTGTCCGAGCCGCAGCTCGACTTCGGCAAGGCGAACGAGTGGAAGGCGGGCGTCGTCAAGCAGATGACGGGCGGCGTCGCGTCGCTCTTCAAGGCGAACGGCGTCGAGTGGGTCAAGGGCCAGGGGACCTTCTCCGGCGCCAACACGATCAAGGTCGAGGGCGCCGAGGACGTCAACTTCAAGAGCGCCATCGTCGCGACAGGCTCGTTCCCGCTGCGCCCGCCGATCCCCGGGCTCGAGAGCGACCTGTGCGTCGACTCGACCGGCCTGCTCGCGCAGACGGAAGTGCCGCGCCGCCTCGTCATCCTCGGCGGCGGCATCATCGGCTGCGAGTTCGCGTCGATCTTCAACCGCTTCGGCTCCGAGGTGACGATCATCGAGATGCTCGACACGCTGATCCCGCAGGAGGACGCGGACGCGGCGAAGGAGCTCTCGAAGCAGTTCGGCCGGCGCGGGATCGCGTTGCAGCTCGGAAAGCAGTGCACGGGCGTAGAGCAGCAGGGCAATCAGCTGCGCGTCTCGTTCGGCGACGGCGAGTCGGTCGAGTGCGACCTGATGCTTGTCTCCGTCGGTCGCGGGCCGCTCGTCGAGGGCATCGGCCTCGAGGCGGCGGGCGTCGAGTTCGACCGCCGCAAGGGCATCGCCGCCGACGACCACCGGCGCACGAGCGTGCCGCACATCTACGCAGTCGGCGACTGTGCCGGCTACTGGCAGCTCGCCCACACGGCCTTCCGCGAGGGCGAGGTCGCCGCCGAGAACGCGTGCGGCCACGAGGCGATCGTCGACAACCGCGCGGTGCCGCGCCCGATCTACACCGACCCGGAGATCGCCGGTGTCGGGCTCACCGAGGCGCAGGCACGCGAGCAGTACGGCAACGACGTCGCGGTCGGCACGTTCCCGTGGGCGGCGAACGCGCGCGCCGTCATGCAGAACGAGACCGTCGGCTGGGTCAAGTCGATCCACGAGACACGCTACGGCGAGCTGCTCGGCATGGTGATGGTCGGTCCGCACGTGACCGACCTGATCGAGGCGGGCACGGTGGCGATCGACGCCGAGTCGACGGTCGAGACGGTTGCCGACGGAATGGCGGCGCACCCGACGCTGTCCGAGGCGATCAAGGAAGCCGGGCTCGTCGCCCTCGGCCGCGCCATCCACATCCCGAACCGCAAGCGCGCAGCCGCGCAGGCCTGATCACGTAGCCACGGTCGCGGCGGTGGCAGTAGGCGCCGCCGCGACCGCGCGCACCGCCGGCGTGAAGGCGACGGCGACGTTCGCCACCGCCGTCACGGCCGCCGCCGCGAGCAGTGTCCGCTCGAAGCCGACCCCGTCTGCGAGCGGTCCGAACACGATCATGCCGACCGGCATGAACACGAACGACACGAGGATGTCGTAGGAGCGGACGCGCGAGAAGACGTGCTCGGGGATCAGCCGCTGCAGCGTCGTCTCCCACCACGTGTTGCCGAGCGCGATCGCGCCCATGCCGAACCCCCACCCGACCGCGATCGCCTCCCACGGCAGCGGCTGTGCGAGCGCCGCGATCGGCACCGCGACGAGCGTCGACGCGACGAACGCGCCGTACAGGGGATGGCGGGGCGCGAGCTTCACCGACGCGAACGCGCCGAAGATCGCGCCCACCGAGCCGCACGCGGAAACGAGCCCCCAGCACCTGCTGGGGTGCGGGAAGTGGGCGACGAAGACGACCGGGCCGAGCACGAGGAACGACGCGAACATCAGGTTCGTGATCGCGAAGCCGATGATCGGCGTGCGCACCCAGCTGCGCGCGGTCACCTCGTGGAGGCCCTCGCGGAGCTCGGTCGCGAACGAGCGCAGCGGGGCCCGCGCGGGCGCGTCGACGTCGAGGCGCGAGAGGAACGCAGCGCTCGCGACGAACGAGACGGCGTCGATCACGAACACCCAGCCGGGCGCTGCGACGGCGACGAGCAGCCCCGAGAGGGCCGGCCCGAAGACGTTGAGCGTGTTCCGGCTCATGCCGAGGAGCGCGTTCGCGGCCTGCAGGCTCTCGCTGCCGATCGTCTGCGGCAGCAGCCCGTCGGCGGCCGGCCCGAAGAACGCCGACGCGGCGCCGAAGAGTGCCTCGCACGCGATCAGCAGCGAGAGGGTCATGTGGTGGGTCAGCAGCATCGCCGCGATGAACGCCTGGATCCCCGCGCGGGCGACGTCGCAGGCGAGCATGATCGTGCGGCGCGAGAGGCGGTCAGCGACGACCCCGCCCGCGAGCGTGAACACGACCCGCGCGACCGTGAAAGCGGCGAGCACACCGCCGAGCGCGGTTGCCGAGCCGTGGATCGAGAGCACCGCGAACGTCAGCGCCACGGGCGTCATCGCGTCGCCGACCGACGAGGAGACGCGGCCGAGCCAGAGCAGCCGGAACCGGCGTTCGTGGAGCGGCCGAGCGGTGTCCCCCAGACCCACGGCCGACCGACTGTAGTACGGGAGGCGATCGATTCCAACGGCGTTTGCCTCGGACGAGGGAGGGGGTAGGCTCCGGGCGTGAGCGTCTTCAACCGTCGCAACGCTGCTGTCGGCTGGCTCGCCTGGGCGGTCGGGAAGCGCGTGCTCAAGCGGAAGGCGAAGGACGCGGTGCCGTCCATCGACCTCGAGTCGAAGAAGCCGAACAAGAGCGCGGTCGCGCTGCTGATCGCCGGTGCCGTAGGCGTCGCGACCTTCTGGCGCAGCCGCACCGGCGACGACCCCGGCGAGGAATAGCCCCTGCCGCCGTGAATCCAGGTGCCGATGCGCCGGCGCCTGGCATTCGTCGCGCTTCCGCTCGCCTCCGCCGCGATCACGTTCGGCGTGCTCTCGTTCCGGACGACCAGCAACCGCCCGCTCGCGGCGGCCGCGGCGGTCGCGGCGCCGCTGAGCGTGACGACGACGCTTCCCGACTGGCGGGCGCCCGGCGTGCCCGTGTCGGTCTCCGGCTTCGCCGGCTCGTCCGAGCGGGTCGTGCTGCGGGCGAACGGCTCACCGGTCGCGACGGCGGTGTCGGGCCCGCTCGGCCGGTACGTCCTCCGCTTCCTGCCGCGGGCGTCGAAGCGCTACAGGCTCACGGTCACTGCGGGCGCGCGGCGCACGCCTGCGGGAACGCTCGTCGTGCGACCGGTCGGCCTCGACGCGGTGGGCGACGTCACTTTCGGCGAGGACGTCGGCCCCGCGCTCGCGGAGCACGGCGGCGCCTACCCGTGGGCCTTCGTCGCGCCGACCCTGCGCGCGGCGGACATCACGGTGGGCAACCTCGAGACGGCGGCCTCGACGCGCGGCGTGGCCGCCGTCAAGGAGTTCACGTTCCGCGGGCCGCCGTCGGCGCTCCGTCCGATGCACGACATGGCCGGCTTCGACGTCCTGACGCTCGCGAACAATCACGCCGTCGACTACGGCCGCGCCGCGCTGATGGACACGGTGCGCGCGGTGCGCGCCGCCGGCATCCAGCCGATCGGCGCCGGCGCGAACGACCGGTCGGCGCGCAGGCCCGCGATCGTCGAGGCCGGTGGGCTGAAAGTGGCGTTCCTCGGCTACTCCGACGTGAACCCGCTCGGCTTCAACGCGACGTCGACACTGCCCGGCAC
>JAICYG010000170.1 GCA_025934335.1 Thermoleophilia bacterium
AGCGGCAGAGGTCTCTTCCAACTTTCGTCGGTTGAACCCCCGAAGCTTGCGCTAGGAGGTGAGAGACGGTTCCGCCCCTGCTTGCCAGGGAACAAGGGTAGCAAGTTTCGCCCGAAACTCCTGCAACGAAAGCGTGTCTTTCAGTCCACCGTGCTCCCGGATCGCGAGGGCGTCCTCGGACTCCTTGTCGCCGTAGACGAGCACGAACGGGATCTTCTCGACCTCGGCGTTCCGGATCCGCTTGCCGACGGTGTCGTCGGAGGCGTCGACCTCGACGCGGTAGGGGGCGAGCCCTGCTGCGAGCTCGTGCGCGGCGTCGCGGTGGCTCTCCCCGACCGGGAGCACGCGGATCTGCACCGGCGCGATCCAGAACGGGAAGGCGCCCGCGTAGTGCTCGGTGAGGATGCCGATGAAGCGCTCGAACGAGCCCATCAGCGCGCGGTGGATCACGTACGGGACATGCTCGGCGTTGTCCGCGCCCACGTAGGAGCAGCCGATCCGAGCCGGGGTGAGCGCGTCCAGCTGCACGGTGCCCATCTGCCAGGCGCGGCCGAGCGAGTCGCGCATGTGCAGGTCGATCTTCGGCCCGTAAAACGCCCCGTCGCCCTCGTTGACGGAGAACTCGAGCCCGCGCCGCTCGAGCGCCGCCTGCAGCGCCGCCTCGGTGAAGTCCCACTCCTCGTCGGCACCGAGCCGGTTCTCGGGGCGGGTCGAGAGCTCGAAGCTCGACTCGAGGCCGAACAGGTCGTACACGAACTTCGCGTAGTCGAGGCAGCCGAAGATCTCGTCCTCGATCTGCTCGCGGGTGCAGAAGATGTGCGCGTCGTCCTGGGTGACGATGCGAACGCGGGTGAGCCCGTGCAGCGTGCCCGCCCGCTCGTTCCGGTGCAGCGGCGCGGCCTCCGCGTAACGCAACGGCAGCTCGCGGTAGCTGCGCAGCTGCTGCGCGAACAGCATCATGTGCCCCGGGCAGTTCATCGGCTTGATCGCGAAGATGTGGTCGTCCTCGGGGATCAGGAACATGTTCTCGCGAAACTTCTCCCAGTGCCCCGACCGCTCCCAGAGCGCCTTGTCGAAGATGAGCGGAGTGCGCACCTCCGAGTAGCCGCGCGCCGCGTTCTCCCGCCGCCGCATCGCCTCGAGCTCGTTCCAGATCACGGCCCCCTTCGGGTGCCAGAACGGCGAGCCCGGCGAGATCTCGTCGAGATGGAACAGGTCGAGCTGCACGCCGAGGCGACGGTGATCGCGCGCCCGCGCCTGCTCGAGCCGCTCGAGGTACGCGTCGAGATCGGCCTGCGAGTAGAACGCGGTTCCGTAGATGCGGGTCAGCTGCCTGTTGCGCTCGTCACCGCGCCAGTAGGCGCCGGCGAGGCCGGTCAGCTTGAACGCCTTGATCGGCCTCGCGTTCTGCAGGTGCAGGCCCCGGCAGAGGTCGGTGAAGTCTCCCTGGGTGTAGAGGGAGATGTCGCCCTCGGCGGTGTCGACGAGCTCGACCTTGTACGGCTCGTCCTCGGCCTCGAACCGCTTCACGGCATCGTCGCGCGCGATTTCCTCACGCGACCATTCGCGGCCCTCGGCGATCTCGCGCCTCACCTCCTCCTCGATGCGCTCGAGGTCGGACTCGGAGATCGGCTCCGGGAAGTCGAAGTCGTAGTAGAAGCCGTTCTCGATCGGCGGCCCGATCGCGATCTTCACCCCCGGGTAGAGCCGCCGCACGGCCTCCGCGAGCAGATGCGCGGACGAGTGACGGAGCACGTAGAGCGCCGCGGGGTCCGACGAGTCGCGTGTGGTCAGGAATCGGACGCGCTCCCCGTTCGCGAGCGGCAGGCGCAGGTCGCGCGGCTTGCCGTCGACCTCGACGAGCACCGCCTGCTCGGCGAGCTTCGGCCCGATCGCGCGCGCCGCGTCGAGTCCCGAGGCACCCTCGGGAAGTTCGAGCTCCGCGTTGTCGGGCAGTACGACTTTCATGACGGACGACATTACTGATCACCCCCGTGAGGACGACAGGAACGACGAAGTAGAGGAGTCGCCCGTCCCCGACCCGACGGAAGGGGATTCGGACGCCGAGGAGGTGCCCGAAGCGGATTAGCCCGCGTGCGGACCGGCGACGGTCGTCCGCACGCGGCACAGCGTGAGCGTCGTCGTCAGCCGGAACATGCGCGGAGCGTAGCAACGCGTGTCAGACACCACCAGGTGTCAGACACCCGGGCGGTAGCGCATCAGCACCCAGTCCGACACGTGCTCGTCGTCGGCCGGGTGCTGTGACTCCTCGACGAAGCCCGCCTTCGCCCACCCGCGGATCGCCCGTTCGTTCCAGGCGTACGGGTCGACCGTGACGTACTGCCAGCCCTCGTCGAGGAGCCGCTCGGCGAGCATGCGGGCGACCGTCGGCATGATCCCGCGGCCGCGCACCGCCGGCACGAGGAACCCGTCGATGCCGCCGCGGCGCGGCCCCTCCTCCTCCTCCCACCAGGACTGCAGGTAGCCGACCGGCTCACCGTCCTCCTCGACGATCCACGCGTTGACCGCCTCGCGCTCGAGCCGGTTGCGCACCCCATCCGCCGTGAACGTCTCGCCGTCCCAGTAGCGGGAGACCTCGGGATCCGCATGCCATCCGACGAGCAGCGGCACGTCGTCGAGCGTGGCGGCGCGGTAGCTCAGAAGTCCCACATCACCGAGTCGACGCGGGTGCCGCCGAGCGACGCGTAGAGCGCGTTCGCCGCCTCGTTGTTCGGCTCCGTCAACACGAACGACTCCTCATGCCCGGCGAGCAGCTCCTGCATCAGGCGCCGGCCGATCCCCCGGCGGCGGTAGGGCTCGTCGACGCCGAGCTCGTAGACGAAGAGCATCGCCGACCGCCCTTGGCGGCGCGGCAGCTCGTACCCGAACGCGAAGCCAACCGGCCCGTCGCCGTCGAACGCAACCACGAAGCGCACTCGATCGTCCGCGAGCAGCCCGGGGCGTGCGGGCACCTGCTCCGCAAGGCGCTCCACGACCGCCTCGTCACCGGGTCCCAGGCGCCGCACAGCCACCGTTTGCCGTCCCTCGCCCACGGAGACAAAGCCTGCCATGGGACAGATCAGGGAACTGATGACAGTGAAGCCGCGCACCGTCAAGGCGGGCGACTCCGTCGTCGAGGCGGCCAAGCTGATGCGGGGCGAGGACGCGGGGCTCGCTCCGATCGTCGACGGGGACCGGCTCGTCGGCGTCGTGACGGACCGCGACATCGCGATCCGCGTGGTCGCCGAGGGGCGCGACCCTCAGTCGACGAAGGTCGAGGAGGTCGCGTCGCAGAACGTGGTCACGATCGATCCGCAGCAGGAGCTCGACGAGGCGCTGCGGCTGATGGCGCAGCACCAGCTGCGCCGGCTGCCGGTCGTCGAGGAGGACGGGAAGCTCGTCGGGATCATCGCCCAGGCGGACGTGGCGCGTCACGCCGATGCGGAGCGCACCGGGGAGGTCGTCGAAGAAATATCGGAATGAGCGCACTTTCGTGCGGGCGCCCACTTGCGAACGGGCGCCCGCACGTCGTACAGTGCGGCTCCCGTCGAACGCGGAGCGCAAGTAGGTCGAAGCCCCGCCGAGTGACTGCCTTAGGCCTCCGGGCCGAAGCGGCCGGTCGGTTGGGTGGACGAAAGCGCCACCGATTCGACGGGTTTTTTTGTTGGGGGGAGAACCTTCGGTTCTCCCCCCAAGGCTCCCCTCTCCGACACGTGGCAGTTCGCGGTTGGCGCGCACGGGCTGAGCCCGCACGCGCCGTGGGAGCGTGGTGCAGCTGCGACCCGCGCAAGAACCAGGTTGAATCGCGGCGTGGACTTCACGCTTTCGCCTGAGCAGGAGCTGATTCGCGAGACCGCTCGCTCCTTCTGCGACGCCGAGATCGCGCCGCACGCCGCTGAGTGGGATCGGTCCGAGACGATCGACCGCGGGATCGTCGCGAAGCTCGCGTCGGTCGGCTTCCTCGCAGCGGCGCTGCCGGAGGAGCACGGCGGCATGGGGCTCGGCGTCCTCGACTACACGCTCGTCGTCGAGGAGCTCGGCCGGGCCGACTCGAACGTGCGCGGGATCGTCTCCGTCTCGAACGGGCTCTACGGCAAGAGCGTCGCCAGGTGGGGCACCGACGGGCAACGCGCACGGCTCCTCCCCGCGCTCGCCGCCGGCACGGAGCTCGGGTGCTACGCGCTGACGGAGCCGGGCGCCGGCTCGGATCCCGCCGGCCTGCAGACGAGCGCGACGCGGGACGGCGACGGCTGGCGCCTCAGCGGCCAGAAGATCTTCATCACCCTGGGTTCCTGGGCGTCGTCGGCGCTCGTCTTCGCGCGAACCGGCGAGGCGGGCGCGCGCGGCATTACGTGCTTCGTCGTCGCCACCGACGCGGACGGCTTCGAGGCGCGCCCCATCAAGGGCAAGCTCGGGCTGCGCGCGCAGGATACCGCCGAGCTCTATCTCGACGGCGTCGCCGTCGGGCCGGACGACGTCCTCGGCGAGGTCGGCGGCGGCTTCAAGGTCGCGATGTCGGCACTCGACCACGGCCGCATCTCGCTGGGCGCGGGCTGCGTCGGCATCGCGCAGGGTTGCCTCGACGCGTCTGTCGCCTACACGAAGGAGCGCACCCAGTTCGGCCGGAGCGTCGCGAGCTTCCAGCTCGTGCAGGAGCTCCTCGCCGACATCGCCGTCGAGACCGAGGCGGCGCGTCTTCTCGTCCGGCGCGCCGCGGCGACCGCCGACCGCGGCGACCGGCACACGGTCGAGGCGTCGTACGCGAAGTACTTCGCCTCAGAGGTCGCAGTCCGGGCGGCGAACGCAGCGGTACAGGCGCACGGCGGCTACGGCTACGTGGACGAGTACCCCGTCGGCAAGTACCTGCGCGACGCGCGCGTCACGACCCTGTACGAAGGCACGTCCCAGATCCAGAAGCTGCTGATCGGACGCGCCCTGACCGGCGAGAACGCCTTCGCCTGAGACCCCCGGCCGACCGGCTCGCGTACAGTGCACGGCGATGACGCTCGAGCGCCCCGAGGTCGATCCGCCGGAAGGCGACATCCCGTTCGAGCTCGCGATCGACGACCTCGTCGTCGGCGACGGCGACGAGGCGGCGACGGGCAAGAAGGTGAGCGTGCACTACGTCGGCGTCTCGTTCCTCACGGGCGAGGAGTTCGACGCCTCGTGGAACCGCGGCCGGCCGTTCGAGTTCAAGCTCGGCAAGGGGCAGGTGATCCCCGGCTGGGACCAGGGCGTCGCGGGCATGCGTGTCGGCGGCC
>JAICYG010000061.1 GCA_025934335.1 Thermoleophilia bacterium
AGCATGTGCAAGCACGACATCCAACGCCGCCGGGGAACTCGGCCGTACAACAGCACACTTGTCTGGCCGAGAGTGCTCTGACTAGTGATGTGACCGGTAACGTTGCCCGCTTCACGGGTCGCGAGCCCCAAGCGATGCAAGGACGCAGGGAGCGCCGATAGTAGAACTATCGGCGCGACCGAGGACGCGGCAGCGCGCAGCGTGATCGCGGGCCGGGGAGCCGGCGAACGTTGCCGGTTGCATCACTAGCTGATGGTGGCCGCCAGTTCCTGATAGGTAGGTACGAGTTCGCCCCAGCGTGCCTCACCGTCGCCCGGTTCGCTTCCGGCGATGTACACCGCGAGGTTCTCCGCGTGGATCTGCCACCCGGCACCGAAGAAGGCGATCTTGTCCAGGGGCATGCCCCTGACCTCGATGACCAGGATGGTCTGGTCGCCGTCGGCAGTGAGAGTGATCTCTTTGACCGCGTCGAACGGCGGCACGCCTTGCCCCTTCCGGTAGGACTCGTCGGTTTCCCTGGTGGTCACGACGAGACGTCGCGGCGGTTCGCACGCGTCGATGCGTCCGGTGCTGTCGATGTCATCGGCTTCGAGATAGAGGCGGAACTCTCCGCCGAGGCGAAGATCGCCCTCGACCCGGCCGTGCCAGCGGGCGAGCCGGCCGGGATCGGTGATCGCCGACCAGAGGTCGTCGATGTCGGTGTCGTAGCGGTCTTCGACTCGGACGACGCCTGCGCCGTCCGCTGATCGCAGGCTGCCAAGGATGCGGGTGCCCGGACTGGCGTTGCTGGTCATGTCGCGCTCCTTCGATCGCGTTTTCCTCGCACCACCTCGGTATGCAGGGCGTCCAATCGCTGCTCCCACAAAGACCGGTAGCGGCCAAGCCACTGATCCACTTCTACGAGCGGTGCGGGACAAAGACTGTAGACCCGCCGCTGCGCCTCCTGGCGGGCCTCGACCAGCCCCGCTTCCCTCAGCACTCGCAGGTGGCGCGAGACGCCCGGACGAGCGATCGGCAGCAACGCCGCCAGCTCACCCGCGGTCGCCGGGCCGCGGGCCAGCGTCTCCAGCAGCGTCCTCCGGCTCTCGTCGGCGACCGCCCGCAGAACAGCTTCCATGCCACGAACGTACCAAGACGCTTACGTAACTGTCAAGGTACATAAGCCCCGCCGACGCGGACCCGGGTCCGACAAACGATCGCGTCTGGCACGCGGGCTCTTCCGCGCGTCGTGCGGCTCCACGAGCGCAAGTCACGCGGACCTGCGCGAGTCTCCTCCCCTCGACGGCGTCGACGCCGGCGAGTCTGGACGGCTAGGACGCGTCGTCGGGGTTCGGAAGCATGAAGTCTCGCATCAACGCGACGAGATCCTGGTAGGAGCCGATGAAGCTGCGCAGCGTTCGCACCGTCGCCCCGAACGAATCGAACTCGTCGATCGTCATCCCGTCCTCGTCGTAGGCGCGGCGGAAGTCCGGGAGCTTCTCATATAGCTCGGAGACGATCTCCTCCGGCACCTCGCAGTCGAAGCGCGAGACGACCTCGTGGCCGGAGTCGTTGAACAGCCGCTGCCACTTGTACGGGATCGTCAGCACGATGTCGCCGCCGATCAGCTCCGTCCAGTGGAGCTGGTGCCGGTACGCGGCGGCGAGCAATCGTGTGCGGTATCCCCGCTCGTGGTAGATCCCGTACGCCTTCTTGATCGCCGCGATCCCGGCCCAGTTGACGACCCCCGGCGTGAGCAGGATCCGCGCCCGGTCGGCGTAGACCTGCAGCCAGTCGTCGAGACGGCCGACCATGATCGTGCAGACGGGCGCCATCAGATCGACGTCCGCCCCGGACTCCTCACGCCGCTCCAGGCCGCGCTCGACGGCCTCGCCGACGGCCAGCGCCTGCGGCACCGTGAAGCAGACCGTCGCGTTCACGCTCACGCCTGCCGCCGTGGCGTCCTCGAGCGCCTGCAGCCCGGCGCGCGTCACCGGCGCCTTGACCTGCATGTTCGGCGCCAGTGCGGCGAACCGGATCGCCTGCTCGGTGATCCTGTCCGCGTCGCGGAAAAGCTTCGGGTTCGTCTGGATCGACAGGCGTCCCTTCCGTCGGCCCTCGCGCTCGAAGACCGGCTGCAGGAGCTCCGCGGCCTTGACCGCCATCTCCTCGTTCAGCCGCCAGGCCACGTCGTCCTCCGTCGCGGTGGGATGCTCGCGGATGATCGCCGCGATCCGCTCGCGCCAGAGATGCATCTCCTTCTTCAGCACCTCGAGGACGATCGTCGGGTTCGAGGTCGCCCCCACCGCGCCGTTCTCGATCGCGTAGGTCAGCTCCTCGATCGAGCACGAGTCGTTCCAGTAGTCCGTCGCCGTCGTCGTGACCGTCTGGAGGAGTGGGCTCAGCTCACCCGCGTGTGTCGTCATCAGAGCGGCCTCCGTCGGCGTCGCTTGCACGCAAGCTCGAGCTGCAAGACGGCGGAGCCGCGGCGCGGGCCGCGGCTCCTGTTCGTGTTTTCGATCGCTGCCACGGTTACGTCAGGTTACGCAGCGAACACCTCGTTGAACGCGTCGGTGTAGGCCTGGCTGTTCCCCGAGGGCCCCTTCAGCGTCATTCCGATCGGCCGCTCGGGATGGTTGTAGAAGAACTTGTCCGCACGCTCCTTATGACCCTGGTTGACCAGGATCTTGTACGCCTTCTCGTTGAAGAGCGGACGGCCGTTGACGAGGAAGTTCTTCGCGATCCACGGAGCCTGCTCCATGTTGTTGATGAACTTCTCGAAGGAGCTCGAGTTCTTCGACTCCTTCAGGAGCATCTCGGCGTCCATCCAGCCGTACAGGCCTTCCTTGGGGTCGGCCGACAGGATCCGCGGCCCCTTCGCGTCGACGACGCGAGCATCGGTGCCGAGGTTCTCGATCGTGAGCCACGCCGACTCGTCGGTGAGCGCCCGCACGACCTCGGTGTTCTGCGAGACGAGCTTCAGGACGTTCGGCTTCAGCTCCTTGAGGAAGCTCTTGGCGTCCGAGATCTCGCCCTTGGTCATGTTGTACGGATGCTTCGCGCCCGTCGCGAGCCCGGCCATCGCCATCAGATCCGTGGGCTGGTTCTCGAGCACGATCTTCTTCTTGTAGCTCTTGTTCAGCAGCGCGTGATAGCTGTCCGGCTTCGTCTTCACGTGCTTCGGGTTGTAGTAGATCTGCAGGCTCGACCAGCCGAACGGATAGCCCATCTGGAGATGGCCGGCCTTCCAGAACGGGACGTCCAGCGCCACCGGGTAGAGCTGCTTCGACACCGGGAACGACTTGATGTCGAACGGGACGATCAAGCCCTCCTTGTAGAACTTCGGGACCCACAGCGCGTCTTCCGACGACATGTCCCAGCCGCCGCCGCCGGCCTTGACCTTGACGTAGGAGTCGGAGTCGTCGCTGAAGAGCTGCGGGCGGCCGCTGATCCCGGTCGCCTTCTTGACCTTCTGCAGCTGCTGCGGGAAGAAGTGGTCGGACCACGTCAGCCAGTTCAGCGTCACGCTGTCTTCGATGCGTGTCGCGCCGAAGGCGCGTGCGGGCGCTCCGAGGGTACGTGCCGCCACCAGCCCGGCGGCGCCGGCGGCGCCCAGGCGGAGAAGGCCACTGCGCGTCATCGGCCGTTCGAGGTGCTCCATCAGGGGTATGCCTCCTCTTCGTTCACGACCTGCCTGGCCGCACTGGCCGTCGGTTGCCGGTTGCGCGGGCCGGGTCGAACGTACCATGATGCGGACAACGTGTCCAGCCCACGGAACGAGTTGCTCAGGATCGGCGTCGTCGGCGGCGGGATGGTGGCCCAGGCCGAGCACCTCCCTCACCTGAACGAGCTCCAGGACCGGTTCGCGGTCGCTGCGCTCGCCGAGCCTTCCCGGACGGTGCGCGAGGCGATGTGCGCCCGGTTCGGGATCCCCGCCGCACACGCGGACTGGCGGTCGCTCGTCGACGGCGGCGGCCTGGACGCGGTGCTGATCGCCTCGCCGGCGGGCACCCACGTCGAGATCGTGCTCGCGGCGCTCGAGGCGGGGCTTCACGTCTTCTGCGAGAAGCCGCTCGCGATCACGCTCGCCGACATCGACCGGATCACGGTGGCCCGCGACCGCGCCGGGAAGGTCGTGCAGGTCGGATACATGAAGCGACACGACCCGGCGGTGCAGCGCGCGGCCGAGGAGATGCCGCCGAGCGCCGACGACGTGCGCTACATCAGCATCGTCGTCAACGACCCGGAGTGGGTGCCGTACTTCCTACCGGGCGACGTCGTCAAGGGCAACGACGTGCCACAGGACGTGATCGACGCTGCGCGGCGTGCCGAGAGCGAGCAGGTCGAGGAGGCCGTCGGGCGAGGGGACCCCGAGGCGTGCTTCGCCTTCTCGGACGGATACCTCGGCTCGCTCGTCCACCACGTCAACATCGTCAACTGCTTCCTCGAGCGCATGGGCCATCCGCTCCCCGCCAGGGTGGTCGACGGCGCGTGGTGGAACGGCGGGCGAGGCCTCTCCGGCTACGCGGAGCTGGAGAACGGCGCACGGTGGGACAGCGCGTGGATCCAGCTCCTCGACACGCGCGAATATCGCGAGCGCATCGAGCTGTACCTGGACACCTCGGTTCGCTCGCTGACCTTTCCCTCGCCGTGGCTCAGGCAGAGCCCCACCGTGTACGAGCGGCAGGACCCGGACGAGTTCGCGAACAGCGTCCGCGTGTACCGCTCGTTCGAGGAGTCCTTCCGGCGAGAGCTCGTGCACTTCCACGCGTGCTGCGTCGACGGCGCCACGTGCCTGACACCCCCCGAGCAGGCGCGCGTCGACACGGAGCTCCTGACGGCGATGTACCTCGCGGCGGCGAAGTAGCTCAGAGAAGCCCGAGCGCCTGCCGTGCGCGCACGGCGGCATCGAGCGCGGCGACCGCATCCGCGATCGTCGTCCCCTCGCCGCCGTCCCGCGCGAAGTCCTCCGCCTGGGCCCGTAAGGCTGCGGCGATCGTCTCGTCGCCGTCCGGCGGCGCGACGAACTGCGCCGCCTCGGCTCCGCGCAGCCCGATCACCTCGACACGGCACGTCTCTCCCGGCGGATGGCGGCGGGCGAGCGTGATCGCGCCGACGATGCCGCCCGCGAGCTCGACGGCGAGCTCGACCAGCTCGGGATCGCCGTCGACCGGCTCGTCCCAGCCGACGGCGCCGGCCACACCGCGCACGGCGACGATCTCGCGCCCCGTCAGCCACCGCAGCTGGTCGAGCTCGTGGACGCCCATGTCGACGACGATCCCGCCGCTCGACCGCGGATCCCGGAACGCACGCGGCGGCGGCAGCTCGTCGAACTGCCGACAGGCGACGAACACGAGCTCGCCCAGCTCTCCTGCCCCGATGCGCGCCCGCAGCGCTCGGAGCGCCGGCACGAATCGCCGCCAGTAGGCGACCTGCACGCGGACCCCGAGCGCGGCGATCGCCAGGGTCTCCTCGGTCGAGAGCCCGCAGGGCTTCTCGCAGAGGATCGGCAGCCCGTGACCTGCGAGCGCCGTCGTGACGGCGACGTGAAGGCGGGTCGGCACGGCGACGAGGAACCCGTCGACCTCCGGCAACGTCCCGAGCGTCGCACGCGGCAAATCGACGGAGGCGGCTGCCTCGTCCGACGGATCGACGACGCAGACGACGTCGACCTCCCGCGACGAGGCGAGTGCGCGCGCGTGCGCTGAGCCCATGCGCCCGGCGCCGACGAGCGCCAACCGGAACGCCACCTGGCTACCCGACCGGGGGAACGGCGCGCCGCAGCATCAGCCGAGCCACTCCTGGACGCGCAAGCGATTGCGCTCGTCGCTCGCGCGCACGACGGGCATGTCGTCGACGGTCACGGCGACCCGGTCCTGTTCGATCACGCAGTACCCGTCGAGCGACCGCACCTCCGGCAGGGCGAGGAACTCCGCGATCGGCACGACGCCGGCACCGAACTCGCAGAAGATCCCGAGCGGCCAGGCCTCGTCCATGTCGACCTCGCCGCTCGAGAGCCGCGCAAGGAGCTCGCCGTCGACGTCCTTCAGGTGCACGTGCCGAAGCCGTTCCGCGTGCCGCCGCGCGAACGCGACCGGGTCGGCACCGCCGACGATCATGTGACCGGTGTCGACACAGAGCCCGATATCGGTCCGCTCGAGCATCCGGTCCGTCTCGGCCTCGGACTCGACGTGCGTCGCCGCGTGCGGGTGGAGGGCGGCGTCGAGGCCGCGCCCGCGCACGACGTCGGTCGCGCGCTGGAGGCGCTCCGCGGCACGGTCGACCGTGTCGCCTTCCCAGCCCGTGGCGCGGCGGCGCTCCTCGCTGCCCGCCGCCCGGGCACGCTCCGGCGTCTCCATGTCGGCGAGCAGCACGATGCCGCCGCCCGACGCCTCGAGCACCTCGACCGTGCGGTCGAGGGCGCCCAGGTCCTCCTGAAAACCGTCCTCGTCGTCGAGGCGCAACGGCAGGAACGTCGCGACGAGCTCGATCCCGACGCGGGCGGCACGCTCCGCCGCCTCGGTCGCGGACGCGGCGAGGTAGCCGGGCGGCCCGGTCTCGGTGGCGGTGTAGCCCATCGACGCGATCGTCTCGAGGTACGTCTCGGGCGGGATCAGGTCCGCCCGCTCGATCGTCATCTCCCAGATTCCCCACGAGACGGGGGCGGTTGCGAGCCTGATCATGCGGTCGTCACCCGCATGACTGCCCTTCGCGCACGCCTGACGAGCTGCGGCAGCGCGAAGGCGACGGCGAGCAGGGTCAGCGACCCGGCGAGGAGCAGCGAAGCCACGGCGTTCACCTCCGGTGTTATCCCGAACTTGATCTGGGTGTAGATGTAGATCGGCAGCGTGTTGTTCGCACCGATCAGGAAGTACGTGATGATGAACTCGTCGAGCGACAGCGTGAACGCGAACAGCGCTCCCGCGAGGATCGCCGGGAAGATCAGCGGCAGCACGACGCGCCGCAGCCGCTGGAACGTGTTCGCGCCGAGGTCGGCCGCGGCGCGCTCGAGCGCGTTGTCGAAGCCCTGCAGCCGCGCCGCGACGAGCAGGATCACGAACGGCGTCGTGTAGACCGACTGCCCGATCACGGCCGTCTCCTCCGAGAGCTGCCAGTGGAACGTGCTCACGAAGAGGACGAGCAGGGAGACGCCGATCAGCAGCCCGGGGATCATGATCGGCAGGATCAGGACGATCCGGATGCCCTCGCGAAACGGCAGCCTCGACCGGACGAGCGGAAACGCCGCGGCCGTGCCGACGATCGCCGAGATCAGGGTCACCTGCGCGGCCACCTTCAGCGTCGTCGTGACGGCTCCGTGCACCTGGTAGTCGGAGACCGCAGCGCGGTACCACTCGAGCGTCCAGCCGGTGATCGGGAACGTGCCGTACCGATTGGCGTTGAAGCTGAAGAGCACGAGCAGCACGATCGGCGCGAACAGGAACAGGTAGATCGCGAGGGCGTACCCGTTCAGCAGCGCCCGCGCGACGCGTGCGCCCCGCGAGAGAACCTCGACGTCATGCGCCATAGGCTTCCTTCGTCGAGAGCGACTTCCTGAAGACGAACAGCAGCACGACGATGAACCCGGCGACGAGCAACGAGATCGCGGCGCCGCGCGTGTACTCGGCCTCCTGGAAGAAGTTCACGATCAGGTTCCCGATCATCACGCCGCCCGTGCCCCCGACGATCTGCGGCGTCAGGTACTCGCCCAGGATCGGGATGAACACGAAGATGACCGCGGTGATGATGCCGGGGCGGATCTGCGGGACGAGGATGCGCAGGATCGCCTGCAGCGGCGAGGCGCCGAGGTCCATCGCGGCGCGCAGCTGGTTCCAGTCGAACCGCTCGATCGAGGAGTACAGCGTCAGCGCCCCGAATGGGAAGTACAGGTAGACGAGCACGAGGATCACCGCGGGCCGGTCGTAGAGGAAGATGCCCAGTGGATGGCTCGTGAGGCCGGTCCAGTGCAGGAACCGATTCACGACGCCCTTCTCGCCGAGGATCGTCAACCACGAGTAGACCCGCAGCAGGTAGCTCGCCCAGAAGGGGACGATGACGAGCACGAGCAGCGGGGTGCGGATCTTGCGCGGGACGTACCGGGAGAGCCAGTACGCGAACGGGAACGCGAGCCCGATCGCGATCACCGTCGAGAGCACCGCCACCCAGAGGGTCGCCCACATCGTCGAGACGTAGGCACCGACGCTGAAGAAGTACCGGTAGTTGCCGAGCGTCCAGTCGTGGACGACTGCGTAGTCGACGGTGTCCCAGAACGAGTAACAGACGACGATGCCGAGCGGGACGAGGAAGCAGAGGCCGAGCAGGAGGACGGCCGGCACGAAGCCGACGTACGAGCCGAGCGCCGAGGCGAGGCGTGGCAGGCGCTCACCGGGCGCGCGTGCCGCGGTGGCCGTGCCGGCGTCCGAGCTCACGCGGCCGGGCCCGGCTCGAGCACGACACCATCGGCGGCCGTCCAGGAGAGCATCACTCCTTCGCCGAGCGCGGGCACTGCGGCGCCGTCTCGGAGCGCGACGATCACGGGTGCCCCCGCGGCCGGCGTCTCGACCGCGATGCGGATGTAGCTGCCGAGGAACGAGGTCTGCACGACGTGGCCCGCGATCGAGCCGTCGCCGCCGTGCAGCACGATCGCCTCGGGCCGGACCATCAGCGTTGCTGCGCCGCTCCGCCCACCGGCACACGCGACACGGCTGCCGTCGGGAAGCTGCGCGACGGCTCCCTCGACGGTGGCCTCGAAGAAGTTCGAGTCGCCGATGAAGTCGGCGACGAAACGCGAGACGGGACCACGGTAGATCTCTTCCGGCGTTCCGAGCTGCTCGATCCGGCCACCGTTCATGACGGCGATGCGGTCAGCCATCGACATCGCCTCTTCCTGGTCGTGGGTCACGTAGACGAAGGTGGTGCCGACGTCGCGATGGATCTGCGCGAGCTCGATCTGCAAGCGCTGCCGAAGCTTCAGGTCGAGCGCGCCGAGCGGCTCGTCGAGCAGCAGAACGGCGGGGCGCTTGACGAGCGCGCGCGCGACGGCGACGCGCTGCTGCTGGCCGCCGCTGAGCTGCGCCGGCATCCTCGAGCCGAACTCCTCGAGGCCGACGAGACCGAGCGCCTGCGCGGCGCGTTCGGACGAGACGTCGCGCGGCACGCGATCCATCTTGAGGCCGAAGCGAACGTTCTCGAGCACGCTCATGTGCGGGAACAGCGCGTACGACTGGAAGACGGTGTTGACCGGGCGCTTGTGCGGCGGCAGCTGGTCGACCCGCTTGCCCTGGATCCAGATCTCGCCTTCCGTGGGAGCGACGAACCCGCCGATCAGGTTCAGCGTCGTCGTCTTGCCGCAACCGGAGGGGCCGAGCAGGCAGAAGAATTCGCCGTCGCGGATCTGGAGATCGAGGCCGCGGAGGGCCGCCTGCGTGCCGTACTGCTTGACGACCCCACGCAGGTCGATTCCCGCGGTGTCCGGACGGGAATCGGCATCGGCGAGAGGCGGGACCGTCGTCACAGGAAACGTCGTTGCCACGGAACCTGACGCGAACGTACCATCATGCGGACAGCCTGTCTAGGATGCGGAACGCGATGGGGAGCTCGGCGCCGAGGGAACGGAAGAAGGAACTCCGGGAGAACCCTATCCGGGCGCTCGCGAAGGCGGTGTTCCTGCTCGAGCAGCTCGCGGAGGAGCGGGAGGCGACGCCGCGGCGGCTCGCGGAGCTGATCGACGAGCCGCGCACGACGACGTACCGCCTGCTGCGCAGCCTCGAGGCGCTCGACCTCGTCGAGGCCGGCGCGCAGGCGGGGTCCTACCGGCTCGGCTGGAAGCTGATGCGGCTCGGCGCGGCGGTGGTCGAACGGCTCGACGAGCGCCAGGCCGCGCTGCCGGTGATGGAGCGCATCCACGAGCACGTCGGCGAGACCGTCTTCCTGCTCGTACGCCGCGGTCTGAACGCGGTCTGCATCGAGCGGCTGGAAGGCCTTCGCGTCCAGTCGCTCGCCCTGCGACTCGGCGGCTCGCTGCCGCTGCACGTCGGCGCCGGACCGCGCGCCCTGCTCGCCTTCGAGCCCGAGTCGGAATGGGAGGCCTACGTCGACGACGGCGGCCTCACGTTCATGAACGAGGCGGCGATCGGGCCGAAGGCGCTCTACCGCGAGCTCGCCGAGACGCGCGAGCGCGGCTACGCGGTCAGCGACGAGGACGTGACCCCGGGAATTGCGTCGATCGGCGCGCCGATCCTCGATTACGCCGGGGAAGTTCGCGCGGCGCTCTCGATCGGCGGCATGAAGTCGCTCGTGCTCGGCGACGACCGCGAGACGATCATCCGGCTGCTGGTCGACGGAGCGCGCGACATCTCGAGGTCGCTGGGCCACGAGGCGGCCTGAGACGCCTCACTCCACCTCGTCGACGCTCAGCCAGCGCCGCTCGGCGGCGGCGCGCTCCATCGCCTCGCACACTCTCTGCACCTGCGCGCCGTGTGCCAGGTCCGGATCCCAGCGAGCTGCGGGCCAGCGCTCGAGCAGGTCGGCCGCCTGGTTGACGAAGCTGGCGCCGTAGCCGACGCCCTGCCCGATCGGCCACCACTCCGCCGCGTAGGGATGCGACGGGTGCTCGGCGCGGATGCGTCGCAGCCCGTAGAAGCGGCCCTCGTCCCCGGCCTCGCCGTACCAGAGCTCGTTGAGCCGCTCGTAGTCGAAGCGGAGCGTCCCGCGCGTGCCGTTCACCTCGACCGAGAAGTCGCACGGCCGGCGGGCGCAGACGCGCGCGACCTCGAGCGTGCCGCGCACCCGCCCGTCCTCGAAGCGGAGCAGCGCCGAGGACGCCTCGCCAACGTCAACCTCGCGGCCGCTCCGCGTACGCGTGAACGTCTCCGACTGCGCCGACACCTCGGCAATCGGGCCGACCGTCCAGAGCGCGAGGTCGATGAGGTGCGCGCCGAGGTCGGCGAAGGTCGACGCTCCCATTCGCTTCTCGAAGCGCCAGTCGAACGGGATGTCCGGGTCGAGGAACTCGTCGGAGAGCCAGCTGCCGCGCCAGAGGAGCACGTCGCCGACCGCCCCTTCCTGCACGAGCCGGTGGAACAGCGCGAGCGCGGGCAGGCGCCGGTAGTTGAAGCCGATCGCGTTCGGCACACCACGCGCGGCCTCGGCGGCGGCGCGCGCCGAGGCGTAGTCAGCCGCGAGCGGCTTCTCGCAGACAACCGCTTTTCCGGCGGCGGCGGCCGCCTCGACGACCTCTGCATGCGCGCCGGGTGGCGTGCACACGTCGACGATGTCGACGTCGTCGCGTGCGACCACCTCACGCCAGTCGGTGGTCGACTCCTCGACTCCGTACCTTCTCGCGGCGGCGGCGACAGCGGCCTCGTTGCGGCCGCTGATCACGCGAAGCCGCGGAACGACGTTCAGCTCGCGCACGCGGGGAGCAAGCGTGTAGCCGTGGGCATGCGCACGCCCCATCAGCCCGTAGCCGACGATCCCGATCCCGACGTCCCGCATCGGCGCCAAACTAGTACAGCCGCCCGAACTCAAACGCCGCGATACTTCTCCGATCGAGCAACCGACCCACCTGACCGTGCGCGAGCTGGCCGCCGAGCTTCGGTGCGCCGAAGAGGACGTGCGCGAGCTGATCCGCGGCGGCGAGCTCCGCACCGTGGCCTGCGGGATCCGGCCCGGGCTCGTCCCGCGGCGGGAGCTCGATGCCTACCGGCGCCGGTTGCGCCATCGCGGCTGAAGTCATAGCTCGTCGGGGGTGTCGGACCAGCCCAACGGCCGGGGCAGGCACCGGCGCACGGGCGACGATGAGGGTCGCGGCACGCAGCGCTCGCCTGACGGCTCCTGCGGCGGCCTTCACCCGGCGCGCGTGCCGCCCATCGCTGGGGGGCGCGGGCGAGGGTCCTTCCCTCGCCCGCATCCGCGTTCAGGTCGTCGGCGGCACCGAGACGGCCGTCGACCTCGCGGAGCGCAGGCTCCTCGTCCGCGCCGAGGCTGCCGCGCCGTGACGCGCCTCGCCGCGGTCCTGCCATCATCGAATCGATGCCCCCGCTCGACGCGAAGACACGTGCGCAGCTCCCGGACAGCGCATTCGCCTACATCGACTCGCAGGGCAAGCGCCGGCTGCCGATCAACGACGCGTCGCACGTCCGGAATGCGCTCGCGCGGTTCAACCAGGTGCTGTTCGAGGACGAGGCGGCCCGCGACCGGGCGCGTCTGCGGCTCCTCCGCGCGGCGCAGAAACACGGCGTCGCGCCGATCGGCTTCATCAGCGCCCAGCTCCAGCCGCAGCGGCGGCTGCCGAGCGGCCACGTCACGTTCCTGCTGAGCGACGTCGAGCGGTCGACGGAGCTCCTCTCACGGCTCGGCGACGGGTATGCGAAGGTCGCCTCGACCGTGCGGCGGATCATGCGCGGCGCGATCCGCGCCGCCGGTGGGCACGAGGTCGACGCCCGCGGCGACGAGTTCTTCGCCGCCTTCACCGAGCCTCCCGCCGCGCTCGGCGCCGCGATCGCGATCCAGCGGGCACTCGCGGCAGAGCCGTGGCCGAAGCGCGCCGTCGTCCGCACTCGCATCGCGCTCCACAGCGGCCGGCCGGCGCTGACCGAGACCGGCTACGTCGGGCTCGCCGTCCACGCCGCGGCGCGCTTCTGCTACTGCGCCCACGGCGGCCAGATCGTCGTCTCGGCCGCCGCCCGGAGTGGCGTCGCGGAAACACTCGATGCGGCCACGCGCCTGCGCAGCCTCGGCGCCTTCCGCTTCCAGGGCCTGCGGGAGCCGGAGGAGCTCTACCAGGTGGAGACGGACGGGCTGCGGCTCGACTTCCCACCGCCGCGCGCCGCCGACGTCGCCTGATCCACCTACGCCACCGCCCGCGGCGCAGGCATTCAGCCGCCCGAGATCGCGGCGATCACGTCGACGCGCGAGCCGGGGCCGAGCGGCGTCTCGAGCCCCGCCCGCTCGCGATCGACGTAGACGTGGATGTGCGGGCGGATCGTGGGCCCGGACTCGCAGAGGCGGTCACGCAGCCCCGGCCACTGTGCGTCGAGCCGCCCGATCGCGTCGTCGACGGTCGGGGCGTCCACCACCTCCAGCCGCCGCGGCAGGCCGGCGAAGAGCGGCACCAGCGTCATCGGGAGGTGGACGTCCGCCATCGCTCGTTCAGTCGAGGACCGCGACCTCGACCGAGGAGATCGCCGGAAGATAGCTCGCGATCTCGTTCCAGCTCTCGCCGTCGTCGGGGCTCGCGTACACCTGCCCGGTGCTCGTGCCGAAGTAGTAGCCCGGTGTGTCGTGGGTGTCCCCGGCCATCGCCTCGCGCAGCACGCCCAGATGCGCGTCCTGCTGTGGCAGCCCGTTCGACAGGCGCTGCCAGCTCGAGCCGCCGTCGCGCGTGCGCCAGACCGCGGCCCGGCCGTCCGGCATCGTGCGCCCGTGGCCCGGGTCGAGCGGGATCACGTGAAACGTGTCGCGGTCGTGGGGGTGCGCCGCCGCCGCGAAGCCGAACTCCGTCGGCAGGCCCTCGGTGATCTCCTGCCAGGAAGCGCCGCGGTCGTCCGAGCGGTGCATGCCGACGTGGTTCTGCTGGTACATGCGGTCGCCGTCCGCGCGCGAGCGCACCAGCTTGTGGACGCAGAAACCGACCTCCTCGTGCTCGCGCGGCCAGTCGGCACGCAGACCGCGGTTCCGCGGCGTCCACGTCGTGCCGCCGTCCGCCGTCTCGAACAGGCCGATCCCCTGCACGATCGTCCAGAACGTGCCGGCGTCCGTGGCATCCTGCGTGATCGCGGAGATGCCGAGGTGCCCGGGCGGCTGGTTCGCCGGGTCGTCCCACACCTCACTCCCCGGCTGGCCGGAGAGGGTCGTCAGGAGCGACCAGGACTCCCCGCCGTCACGACTCTCGAAGATGCCCGGCGCCTCGACGCCGACGAGCACCCGGCCGTGCCCCGCGGCGAGGGTCGAGACCTTCGACAGCCTGCGGCCGTCCGCGTAGGCGAGCCCCTCCGACGAGTGCGACCACGTCTCGCCGAGGTCGGCGCTCCGCCAGATCGCGGAGCCGTGCCACTCGCTCGCGGCGGCGGCGAAGATCGAGCCGCTGTCC
>JAICYG010000068.1 GCA_025934335.1 Thermoleophilia bacterium
AAGGACAGCTGCGGCGACGCCGGCTTCCTCAAGATCGACCTGCTCGGGCTCGGGATGCTCTCGGCGGTCGAGGACGCGATCGACCGGATCGCGACGCTGCGCGGCGAGACGCTCGACATCTCGCGCATCCCTCTCGACGACCGCGGCGTGTTCGAGGAGATCCAGGCGGCCGACACGGTCGGCGTCTTCCAGATCGAGAGCCGCGCGCAGATGCAGAGCCTCCTGCAGACGCGTCCCGAGAGCCTCGAGGATCTCACGGTGCAGGTGGCGCTCGTCCGGCCGGGGCCGATCCAGGGGAAGGCCGTGCACCCATATGTGAAGCACCGGCATGCGAAGCGTGCCGACCCGTCGTTCGAGCCGCCTGTCGAGCACGAGTGCCTGCGCGAGGCGCTTGCAGATACGCTCGGCGTCGTCGTCTTCCAGGACCAGGTGCTCGACGTGGCGATGGCGGCGGCGCGGTTCTCGATCGGCGAGGCGGAAGGGCTCCGGCGCGCGATGAGCAGGAAGCGGAGCGAGGAGGCGATCGAGGCGTTCCGGCCGCGCTTCGTCGACGGATGTCTCGGCAACGGCATCGACGAACGGACGGCTCACGAGATCTACGACAAGCTCGTCGGCTTCGCGGGCTTCGGGTTCCCGAAGTCGCACGCGGCCGCGTTCGGCCTCCTTGCCTACCAGTCGGCGTGGCTGCGGCGGTACTACCCGGCCGAGTTCCTTTGCGCGCTCCTGAACGCGCAGCCGATGGGCTTCTACCCTCCGGCCTCGCTCGTCAGAGACGCGCAGCGGCGCGGGGTGGAGGTATTGCCGCCGCACATCAACTGCTCGGGGGCGCAGTGCACGATCGAGGATGGTGCCGCTGTGCGCGTCGGGCTCGGCTACGTGAACGCGGTCGGGGATGAGGATGCGAAGGCGGTCGAAGCGGCGCAGCCGTACGTGGACGTCGGCGACCTCGCGCGCCGTGCAGACGTGAAGAAGGACGCGCTCGAGGCGCTCGTCGCGTCGGGTGCGTGCGACGAGTGGGGGGCGCGGCGGCAACTTCTATGGAGGCTCGGCGCGACCGCGCGCGGCTTTGTCGTAGGCGGCGGGAACCGCCAGCTCGCGCTGCCGCTCGGGCCGACGGCGGACGTGCCCGAGCTGCCGGAGCAGACCCCGTGGGAGCAGATGCTCGCCGACTACAAGCACACGTCGCTGTCGGTCGGCGTGCACCCACTCGAGCTGCTGCGTCCGCACCTGCCGGCCGGCATCGCGACGAGCGCCGACCTGCCGGAGATCCCGAACGGCACGCAGATCGAGCTCGCGGGAATGGCGATTGCGCGCCAGCGGCCGGCGACGGCGAACGGCATCGTCTTCATGCTCCTCGAGGACGAGCACGGCCAGGCGAACCTGATCCTCCCGTCGCGCGTCTACGAGGAGCACCGGGCGATCGTGCGCGGCGAGCCGCTCCTGCTCGCGCGGGGAAAGCTCGAGCGGAACGATCGCAACGTGAACCTGCTGGTCTCGCACCTCGCGTCGCTCGGCCCGCTCGCGCGCAGAGCGGCGAGCGAGGCGGAGGTGACGAGAGCGCTCCCGCGCGCCCACCACTTCGGCCACCGGTGATGCGTCTCGTCACGGTGGCTGCCGCCGGCCATGTCCCGAAGCCCACCGCCCACCTGCAGGGTTTTCGCACTTCTGTGCAGCGTTTGACGCAGTTCCGCGACGATGGCTGCCACCGTCACGGAAGCGTCACAACGTGTCCACCGGTCAGGACTCGCGCTGCGTCCAGCGGCGGAGCTCGCCGCCCGCCTCCCACGCCAGGCCGAATCGAGGCTCGGCGAACGTGACGAAGCCCGCCGAGTCGATGTCCACCGCGAAGACGTGGTACGGCTCGGGAGGCTCCCAGTCGATGCGCGCCTTGATCGCCGCCCGGTGCGCGTCGACCCGCAAAGCATCCTCGACCGGCAGCGCACGCCCGTACAGCTTGAAGTCGCCCGAGAGGTCATGCCGATCGGTGAGCGTCGAATGGACGACGATCCGCGGGTCCCGCTCGAGATCGCGCGCCTTCGGCGACTGCCACATCATCCCGAGCATCAGCTCGTCGCCGACGAACTCCGGCTCGACCGGTGAGATCCGCGGCCAGCCGTTCCGGCGCAGCGTGCCGACAAGGCAGAGCTCGCGCGAGCGCAGCCGCTCCTCGCCGAGCCGGGCGAGCTCCGGGCATGCCGCTGCGAACTCGCCCCACCGCATCACGCGCGCTCGGGTCGCTGCCGATGAGGGCTATTCGCCTGCGAGAGGTTGGACGCCGAGTTGACGAGGCCGACGTGCGTGAACGCCTGCGGGAAGTTGCCGAGCAGGCGCTTCTCGGCCGGGTCGTACTCCTCGGCGAGCAGGCCGAGGTCGTTGCGGATCCCGAGCAGGTCCTCGAACAGCCGCTCTGCCTCCGGGCGGCGCCCGATCAAGAGGAGCGCATCGACGAGCCAGAACGAGCACGGCAGGAACACGCCCTCGCCCCCCGAGAGCCCGTCGACCTGGTTCTGCGCGCGGGCCCGGTAGCGCTCGACGAAACCGTTCCGGGTCAGGTTCCGCTGCACCGCCTCGATCGTGCCAACGACCCGCGGGTCGCTGGGCGGGAGGAAGCCGAGGATCGGGATCAGGAGCGTCGAGGCGTCGAGCTCGGACGAGCCGTAGGACTGCGTGAACGACCCGAGCTCCGTGTTGAACCCCTCGCGGCACACCTCGTCGTGGATCTCCTGCCGCAGCCGACGCCAGCGGTCGACCGGCCCGTCGAGCCCGAGCCGCTCCGCCCCCTGCACGGCGCGGTCGAACGCCACCCACGCGAGCACCTTCGAGTGCACGAAGTGCCGGCGAGGCCCGCGCACCTCCCAGATGCCCTCGTCCGGCTGGTCCCAGGCGCCCTCGAGGAAGTTGAGCAGCGTGCGCTGCAGCGACCAGGCGTGGTCGCTCGGGTCGAGGCCCTGCACCCGCGCCTGGTGCAGCACGTCCATCACCTCGCCGTACACGTCGAGCTGGAACTGCTCGTGCGCCGCGTTGCCGATCCGCACCGGGCTCGAGCCGGCGTAACCGGGCAGCCACGGCAGCTCGAACTCCGGCACGCGCCGCTGGCCGCCGACGCCGTACAGGATCTGCACCTTCGACGGCTCGCCCGCGACTGCCCGCAGCAGCCAGTCGCGCCAGGCGCCCGCCTCCTGCGTGAAGCCGGCGTTCAGGAGCGCGTACAGCGTGAATGTCGCGTCGCGCAACCAGCAGTAGCGGTAGTCCCAGTTGCGCTCGCCGCCGATCCGCTCCGGGAGCGACGTCGTCGGTGCCGCGACGATGCCGCCGGTCGGCGCGTACGTGAGCGCCTTCAGGACGATCAGCGACCGGTAGACGGCTTCCGCGTACCCGCCCTCGTACTTGCAGCCCGCGACCCAGTCGTGCCAGAGACGCTCGGTGTCCCGCAGCGCGCGCTCGGGGTCGACGAATCTCGGCAGCTGCTCGTGCGACGGGAACCAGGTCAGCGTGAACGGGACGCGTTCGCCCGCGCGCACCGTGAACGTCGCCGTGTGCGTCATGGCCTCGGGCTGCAGGTCGATCGGCGTGCGCAGCAGCAGCCCGTCGGGGCCGCCGACGGCGAGCAGCGAGCGCTCGTCGAGCCTGCGCACCCACGGCACCACCGATCCGTAGTCGAGCCGGATCACGACCTCCGTGCGCATCTGCACCGCACCCTCGACACCCTCGACGATGCGGACGATGTCCGGCTTCGTCTCGCGCTGCGGCATGAAGTCGATCACTCGCACACAACCGTCACGCGTCCGCCACTCCGACTCGAGCACGAGCGTGTCGTCGCGGTAGCGGCGGTCGGTGGCGGGGCCGCCGGACGCCGGCGCGATCAGCCAGCGGCCGTGCTCGCGGCCGCCCAGCAGTGCGCCGAAGCAGGAGCTCGAGTCGAAGCGCGGGAACGGGAGCCAGTCGATGGAGCCGCTGCGGCCGACGAGCGCCGCCGTCTGCAGGTCCCCGACGAGCGCGTAGTCCTCGATCCGCTCGGCCATCAGCGGCTCTCCAGCTCGCGCGCGTACTCGGGCAGCCGCCGGCCCGCCGCGCGGTTGAACGCGCGCGCGTACTCGTCCGGCTCGTCGAGCGTGCGCGCGTAGCTGTCGCGCATCGCGGCGAGGGCGTCGGCCGCGACGTCGACCGCGTCGACGTAGTCGCCGTACAGCTCCTCCGCCTCCGCGCGGTCGGCCCGGTTGTATGCCGCGAGCCGCTGCTGCACATCCTCGATCAGGTCGCGTCGGTCGTGCACGAACATCTCGAGCTGAGTGTCGACGATCTCGGCGAATCGCGAACGCCGGAAGATCACGCGAGCTCCTCGTAGAGCTCGAGGTGCCGCGCCGCCGACGCGTCCCACGTCAGCTCGCGGCGTGCGCGCTCCGCGCCGTCGCGCGCCGCCGCGAGTGCGGCGCGGTCGCCGAGCAGCGCGGACACGGCGTGCGCGAGGGCGTCGACGTCGCCCTCCGGGACGACGCGACCGGCGCCGAATGCACGGATGGGCTCGCCGAGCCCGGCGACGTCGTAGGCGACTGCCGGCACGCCCGCGCCGAGCGCCTGCAGCAGCGCCCCCGACTGGTCGAGCTCCGCGCGATACGGGAAGAGCGCGAGCGTCGCCTCGGAGAGCGCGCGGTCGAGCTCGGCCTGCGGCAGGTAGCCGAGCCGCCACTCGACTCGCTCGGCGCTCCGGAGCCCGTCGAGCGGCATCGCCGGGTCGCCGGCGACCACGAGCCGCGTGTTGGGCAGGCGGCGCGTGACCTCGATCGCATCCGACAGCCCCTTGTAGGGCCGGATCACGCCGAGTGAAAGGAGGGTTGCGCCGTCGTCGGCTCGCACCGCGCTGCTCGGGTACACGGGGTGCGGGATCACTCGAGCCGCGATCCCCAGCTCGGCCAGCGTCTCTCGGCCGTGCTCGGTGTGCACGACGACCGCGTCGAAACGGTGGAGCAGACGCTGCCAGAGCGCGCGACGCGACGCCGTGCGACGCGGCAACAGGTCGTGCGCCGTGAACACCGCCGGCGCGCGGAAGCGGAGGTGGGCGTCCGCCTGCGGGAGCGCGAGCCACTGCAGGTGGAGGACGTCGGGCCGGGAGAGCGCGAGCGACCGCAGCACGTCGAGGTGCTCGAGCGCTTTCAGCGGCAGCCGCAGGCGCGATCGGCGGAAGAGCCGCGACGAGAGCGGGTAGAGCCGCTCGCTGCGTCGGTAGCCGTCGGCGGCCGGTACGTCGCCGAAGCGGAACCGCGAGGTGCGCAGCTCGACGTCCGCGCCGGCCCGCGCCAGCGCCGCCGCCAGCTCGTGGTCGTACCACGGC
Source organism: Thermoleophilia bacterium (assembly GCA_025934335.1). Lineage (GTDB taxonomy): Bacteria > Actinomycetota > Thermoleophilia > Gaiellales > Gaiellaceae > PALSA-600. The sequence continues at coordinate 5,330 of JAICYG010000068.1, forward strand.
GTGAATGCGGGCGGGTCGGCGAGCAGGACACGCACGGAAGTAGCGTAGACGGGTGCTCGTTCGCTCCTGGAACCTCTTCCACGGCAACACGGTGCCGCCGCAGCGGCATGCGTTCCTCGACGAGATGGTGCGGCTCGCGAGCGACGACGATCCGGACGTGCTCTGCCTGCAGGAGGTGCCCGCCTGGGCGCTCGACCGCTTCACCGCGGGCGACGTGGCGGCGCGGCCGCGTCTCGGGCCGCTTCCGTCGCTCGCGCGGGTCGGACAGGCGCTGACGGCGCTCAACCACGGCGTGTTGCGATCCGCGTTCTCCGGGCAGGGAATCGCGATGCTCGTCTCGCCGAGGCACCGCGTGCTCGCGCACGAGAGCCTGACGCTGAACCCGCGGCGCTTCCGCGACGCCCAGGCGCGGCTGCTCGAGCTGGGCGCGGTCGCGCGCCTCGCGTGGGCGAAGGAGCGGCGCGTCGTGCAGGCGCTGCGCCTCGCCGCCGCCGACGGCCGCACGTACCTCGTCGCGAACCTGCACTGCACGAGCTTCCACGACCGCCGCCTCGCGCAGGCGGAGCTGCTGCGCGCGGCGTGGTTCGCAACCTCTACGGCGCTCGCGGAGGACGTGGTGGTGCTCGCGGGCGACTTCAACCTGACCGAAGCCGCACCGGCCGTGCGAGAGCTCGCTTCGCCCGAGTGGGGCTTCTCGGCGCCCGGGCCCGGCATCGACCACGTCCTCGTGCGTGGCGCGAGCACGACCGAGCTGCGCCGCTGGCCCGCCGAGCAACGGCGATTCGACGGCCGCCTGCTCTCCGATCATGCACCGGTCGAGGTGGAGATCGAGTGAGCTGGCCCGAGGCGCGGGCGCGCTTCCCGGTGCTCGAGCGGTACGCGTACCTGAACGCCGGCACGTTCGGGCCACTGTCGCGGGCGACGCTCGAGGCGACGGCGAGGCTTCGCTCGTGGGAGGCGGCGCACGGCCGCGCGAGCCGTACCTACTTCGACGAGATGCTCGAGGGCCGCGAGCGCGTTCGCGCGCTCGTCGCCGAGCAGATCGGCGTGCCCGCCCACAACCTCGCGCTGACGGAGTCGACGACGCAGGGTGTCCATGTCGCCGTGATCGGCCTCGGGCTCGGTTCCGGCGACGAGGTCGTGACGACAGACGCCGAGCACTTCGGTCTCACCGGCCCGCTGGTCGCGACCGGCGCGACGCTCCGCATCGCCCGTGTCCGGGACGCACCGGCGGCCGACGTGCTCGACCTGATCGCGCGCGAGGTGACGCCGCGTACGCGCCTCGTCGCGACGTCCGCCGTCTCATGGATCGACGGGAAGGTCTTCCCGTGGCACGAGCTGCGGGAGCGGACGCAGGTGCCGATCCTCGTCGACGGCGCGCAGGCGGCGGGCGCGATCGAGGTCGACGCGACCGGCGCCGACTTCTACACCGTCAGCGCCCAGAAGTGGCTGTGCGGCCCCGACGCGACCGGCGCGCTCTACGTGGCCGAGCCCGAGGCGCTGCCGCCGCGCCTCGTCGGCTATCCCGGTGCCGAGAGCTACGACATCGCCGCCGGCACCTGGCAGCCGAAGGAGGGAGCGAGGCGGTTCGACCCGGCGTTCCTCCCGGCGACGTCCGTCGCGGGACTCGAGGCGGCGCTCGGCGACCTCCCTGACGGGCGCTTCGCGCGCGCCCGCGAGCTGGCCGAGCGCTGCCGCGAGCTGCTGCTGCAGCAGGGCCACGACGTCGTCACCGAACCGGGACAGGCGACGCTCGTCTCGTTCCGCTGGCCGGGTGACGCGGAGGCCGCGGTCGCCGCGCTCGCCGAGCGGCGCGTGATCGTGCGCGAGCTGCCCGGCACCGGGCTCCTGCGTGCGTCGATCGGCTGGTGGAACGACGGCAGCGACCTCGAGCGCCTCGTCGAGGGGCTCGCCGCCGTGGACTAACGGGCTTCGGCTTCCGAGTCGCCCTCGTACCGCTTGCGAAGATCCTCCTCGAGGCGGAGCGCGGATCGTCCTGGCCGGCGATTCGCAGCCGTGCCGGGAGCCGTAGCCTTGCTCGATGGACCTGGCCGCCCCTGTCCTCGCCCGGCGCACGTCGTCGGCCATCACGGTCGCAGCCGGAGCGGTTGCCGTCGCGCTCCCTCTCGTCGGCTTCGCATCGCTGCTCCTGCGCTCGCAGCTCGACCCGCACTTCGAGAACTACCGCGCGCACTTCGTCGTCTTCGGCCTGACGGGTGGCCTCGCGTTCGCGCTGGGCTTCGCCGCCGGCGAGGCCGCCGAGCGGCGCGCGGACGCGCGGGTGCTGCTGCTCTCACTCGCGTTCATGGCCACCGGCGGGTTCATGCTGCTGCACGCGGTCGGCACCCACGACGTGCTCTTCACGAAGCAGCACTCGGGCTTCCAGATCGCGATCTCGGTCGGCCTGCTCGTCAGCGCCGTCTTCGCGGCCGCGTCGGCGTTCGTCGACCTGCGGTTCGAGGCCGGGAGGTGGCTGATCAGGAATCGCGGCTATCTGCGGGCGAGCATCCTGCTTGCGATGGCAGCCTGGTTCGTGTGGACGGTCGCCGACCTGCCGCCGCTCGGCGGCCCGGACAGCGAGGCAGCGCGGGGGAGCATCCTCGCGGTCCTCGCGTTCGTGGGCGCCGGCGTCTACGCAGTCGGCGCCGTCCGGTACTGGCGGCTGTTCCGCGAGAGCCGCAAGCTCTTGCTCGGCGCGGTGACCGCGTGCTTCGTGCTGCTCGCGGAGGCGATGATCGGCGTCGCCCTGACCGGTGAGCGCGCGTGGCATGCGAGCTGGTGGGAGTGGCACGGCCTTGTCGTCACCGCGTACCTCGTGATCGGCTTCGCAGCGCGGCGCGAGTGGCGCGACGAGCGGTTCCGCGACCTGTATCTGCCGACGACGCGCGAGCAACGACGCGAGGTCAGCGTCCTCTTCGCCGACCTGGTCGGCTTCACGACGTTCGCCGAGCGGGAGTCGCCGACCGAGGCGGCCGCCGTCCTCGACGCGTACTGGAGCGACGCGGCGCCGCTTCTCGCCCGGCGTTTCGGCGGGGACGTCGAGAAGTTCATCGGGGACGCGATCGTGGCGACGTTCAACAGCCGCGGCGACCAGCCGGATCACGCGGTACGTGCGGCGCGTGCCGCACTCGAGCTGCAGGCGCAGGCCGAGCGCCGCGCCGACGAGCATCCGGAGTGGCCGCGTCTCCGCATCGGTGTGAACAGCGGGGAAGCCGTGCAGCGCGAGGTCGGCGGCGCGGGCCACGTCGCGTACCCGCTCGTGGGGGACGCCGTCAACACCGGCGCCAGGCTCGAGAGCCTCGCGCCCCCGGGCGGGATCCTGATCGGGACGGCGACGTTCGACCGGCTGCCGGACGGCGCCGTCGTCGAGAAGCGTCCCGGCCTGCGCGTGAAGGGCAGGGACGCGATCGTCGACGCGTACCTGCTCGTCGCGCTTCCCTGACGCTCGCGTCGCACGAAGGCGGTTAGCTCCTCTGGCTCACGAGAGCCCGCACGACCGCGTCCTGCCGATCGTTCAGTCGCTCCCCCCGCTCGCCGTTGTCATCCTAGAAAACGAGGACGACCTCGCCCGCCGTGACGTACGGCGCCTGCACGTTCAGGTCCGCGAGGTTCTCACGCAGCCACGCAGCGGCGGCACCGCTCGACTCCTCCGCGCCCTCCTGGTTCTCGAAGACGCTGATCGTGCTCGTCCCCTCGGCAAGCCTCAGCACGTAGTACGCCTTGAACCCGCTGATTCCACCGATGACCTGCCGCACCTCCTCTTGATGTTCGACGAGGGCGTCCGCGAGCTCGGAGTTGCCGGTGTAGGCGCGGATGACGGCGTACATGGTCGGGCTTCCTTTCGTCGGGTGGACGCGCAGCATCAGACCGTCTCACACTCGAACGTGAAAATCACGGGCGAGCGCTCGTCGACAGCCGGTCGGCGGTCCTGACCCGATCGCCTGGCGAGCGACCTCTCCCCGGAGCTACGCCGCCTGCGTCCGCAGGCCGAGCTCGTCCGCGATCGGCTGCAGCGCCGAGACGACGTTCGCGATGTGCTCGTCGAGGTCGAGCCCGAGCAGCTCCGCGCCCTCGTAGACGTCGTCGCGCGAGACGCCGGCCGCGAACGACGGCTGCTTCAGCTTCTTGCGCACCGACTTCGGCTCGAGCCCCTCGAGCCCCGTCGGCCGCACGAGCCCGCACGCATGGACGAAGCCCGAGAGCTCGTCGCAGGCGAAGAGCGTCCTCTTGAGCTGCGTGTCGCGCGGCAGCCCGAGGTGGTTCGCGTGCGAGAGGATCGTCTCGACGACCTCCTCGTCGTATCCCTCGTCGCGCAGGATCGGCGCGCCGTCCTGCGGGTGCTTGTCGAGGGTCGGGTGCATCTCGTAGTCGAAGTCGTGCAGCAGCGCGGCGACACGCCATAGCTCCTCGTCCTCGTCGAACCGGCGCGCATACGCGGCTGTCGAGGCCTCCACCGCGAGCGCGTGGCGCAGCAGCGCCTCGCTCTTCGTGTAGCGCGTCAGCGTTTGCCAGGCATCCGCACGGGTCTTTCCCACCGCGGTCTAGCATAGTTGCGTCCGTGTCCTCGACAATCGCCAGGCCCGTGACCGAGTCGTTCGTCATCGAGGGAGGCCACCCCCTTCGTGGCACGGTTCGTGCAGCCGGGAACAAGAACGCAGCGCTGCCGATCCTCGCCGGCTGCCTGCTGACCGGTGAGCCGGTGCACCTCTCGAACCTCCCGCGGATCCGCGACGTCGAGACGATGATGGCGCTGCTGCGTGGGCTCGGTGCAGAGGCCGACTGGACGGGCGACAACGAGGCGCGCGTGCACGCCGCCGACGTCTCGTCGGAGGTCGACGAGCGGCTCGCGAGCCACATCCGCGCGTCGTTCCTGCTCGCCGGGCCGTTGCTCGCGCGGAACGCGCGTGCGAGCGTGCCGCCGCCCGGGGGCGACGTGATCGGCCGCAGGCGCCTCGATCCACACATCCACGCCTTCGCCGAGCTGGGCGCGACGATCGATGTCGGCGACCGCTACGAGCTCGTGGGGGGGCTGCGCGGCACGCACATCCACCTCGACGAGCCGTCGGTGATGGGCACCGAGAACGCGATCATGGCCGCGACGCTCGCACCGGGCGAGACGGTGATCTCGAATGCCGCCTCGGAGCCGCACGTGCAGGACCTGTGCCGGTTCCTGATCGCGCTGGGCGCGAAGATCACCGGGATCGGGTCCAACGTGCTGCACGTCACCGGCGTCGACCGGCTCGGCGGCGGCGAGCACACGATCTCGCCGGAGCACATCGAGGTCGGGAGCTTCATCGGCATGGCGGCGCTCACCGGCGGCGACGTGACGATCGAGGGCATCGCGGCCGACGACCTCTGGCCCGTCCTGCCCGTGCTCAAGCGGCTCGGCATCGAGGTGGAGCTCGCCGACCACTCGGTGCGCGTGCCGCCCGGCCAGGAGCTCGTGATCCAGGACGACCTCGGCGGCGCGATCCCGAAGGTGGAGGACGGCCCTTGGCCGCAGTTCCCCGCCGACCTGACCTCGATCGCGGTCGTCGTCGCGACGCAGGCGCAGGGGACCGTGCTCGTGTTCGAGAAGATGTTCGAGAGCCGCCTGTTCTTCGTCGACAAGCTGGTCTCGATGGGCGCGCGGATCATCCTCTGCGACCCGCACCGCGCGGTCGTCACCGGCCCCGCGAAGCTCTACGGTCAGCGGATGTCGAGCCCCGACATCCGGGCCGGCATGGCAATGGTGATCGCCGCGCTGTCGGCCGAGGGACGGTCGACGATCGGCGACGCGTACCAGATCGACAAGGGCTACGAGAGGATCGACGAGCGCCTGCGCGCCCTCGGTGCCCGGATCGAGCGCGTGGAGGCGTAGGCCTACCCGCCCGACAGTGCGAGCCGCACCGCGGCGGCGACGTCGATCGTCCCGTAGGCGAGATCGCTGGTCCAGCGGCCGTTGCCCGACGCCGTCTGCTCGAGCACGCGTGCGACGCCGCCCGCGTCGAGCATCGGGTTGGCGCCCATTACGAGCGCAGCGGCACCGGCCACGACCGGCGCCGCGAACGACGTGCCCGTGCCGTAGCCGTAGGCGCCGGGCAGACCGAGCCCGGGCGCGCGCGCGAACAGCCCCGGCGGAGCGGTGACGGCGAGTGCACCCACCACGTTCACGCCCGGCGCGAGCACGTCGACGTAGGGCCCGGTCGAGGAGAAGCGCGCGCGGCGCCCCGAGGCGTCGGCGGCGCCGACCACGAGGCCCGAGCGCCCGATCAGGGCGGCCGGGTACGTCGTCGGGTTCCCGTCCTGCGCGAGGTTGCCGGCGGCAGCCACGAGCAACACCCCCTTCGACAGCGCGTACTCGATTGCGTCGTGCTCGACCTGTGACGTCTCCGGGCCGCCGATGCTCAGGTTGACGATGTTCGCGCCGTGGTCGACGGCCCAGGTGATCGCCTTCGCCTCGTCGACGTCCGAGAAGTCCGTGCCGCCGCTGTTCGCGCGCACGATCTGGAGGCGGGCGTCGCCGCCGAACCCGACCGTCGTCGTCGAGCCGCCGGCGATCGACGCGACGAACGTGCCGTGGCCGAGCGTGTCGCGGGCGGCCGGCGTGTCGGTCGTGACGTCCCACGTCTGCACGGCCTTGCCCGAGAACGCCGGCACGGAAGTGTCGGCGCCGGTGTCGACGATCGCGATCGTGACGCGGAACGCTGCGGCGCGGACCCAGGCCGGCACGAGATCCTCGTGCGTGGCGCTCCACGACCACCCGGGCACCGCGGCTGCCGGCGGCAGCGCGGCGGCGATGCTCGCCGTCCGCTCGACAGGTCCGCGCTGCGCGCAGACGGCAAACAACGCGACCGCGGCGACCGTCGCCGTGCAGAGAGCCCTCGTCACGACCAACCCGCTCCCACGCTACGACGCGTTGCTCGCCGCGACAATAGGCCGACCGACCCATCCGTGCGTGACGTAGCCGATACGCTCAGCCGCATGGCGGGAACAAGGAGCGGTGCGCGCGTCTCCCTCGCGGCGGAGGGATCGGCGAACGTCGCAACGGGGCTGCCGGTGCTCGATCATCTCGTGGGCGAGCTCGCCCGCGCGGGACGGTTCCGGATCACCCTCGAGGCCGCGCCCGACAGCACCGAGGAGGCGGTTTCCGCCGCTGCCGAGGCGCTCGGCGCCGCGCTTCGCGACCGGCTGCGCGCGGGCGCCGGGTGGGCCGTCGTCCCGGCGGCGGAAGCGCTCGCGACCGCAGCGCTCGAGGTCGACCCGGAGCCGCGCCTCGTCACGAACGCGGACTTCTCCGGCAGCCGCGTCGGCGGGGTCTCGAACGACGTCACGTCGCGCTTCCTCGCGGAGCTCGCGCGTGCAACGGGCGTGAACCTGCACGTGCGCGTCCTCGAGGGGGACGACCCACAGCACGTGCTGGCTGCGATCTTCAAGGCGGTGGGCGCCGCGCTCGGCCAGGCGTGTAGACCCGCACCGGCATCCGACGAAGAGGAGGGCTCGTGAAGGACGTGGTACGGACCGAGGCTGCCCCGGCTCCCTTCCAGGGGGCGCCGTACTCG
>JAICYG010000172.1 GCA_025934335.1 Thermoleophilia bacterium
GCAGCGGGCATGCGTCCACGCCGTCGATCGCCGACAACGCACTGGTCAAGGCGGCGCCGCTCGTAGCCCGGCTCGGCGAGCTGCAGGTCGAGCCGCGCCTGATCCCCGAGGTGGAGGGCCTCTTCTCCGCGCTCGCCGGCGCGGTGCCGGCCGCCGCCGATGCGCTCGCGGCAGCACGCGCGCTCTCGCCGCTCGCGGTCGAGCTCGTCGAGCCGTTGCTCGGCCTGACGGTGTCGCCGACGCAGGCTCGTGCGTCGGAGAAGCGGAACGTGATCCCGGCCGTCTGCGAGATCACGCTCGACGTCCGCCTGCTCCCCGGGCAGACGCCCGGGGAGGCCGAGGCATCGATTCGGGCGTGGCTCGGGCCCGGCGACTACGAGCTGGTGAACGTCGAGCGGCAGGGAGGCACTCGCTCCGTGGTCGGCGGCCCGCTGTGGGACGCGGTCGGTTCTTTCGTCGCCGCCGAGGAGCCGGGCGCGGTCGTCGCTCCCGTGTGCGTCGCCGGTTTCACCGACTCGCACTGGCTGCGCGAGGCATTCGGCACCGTCGCCTACGGCTTCTTCCCCTCGCGCCTCGACCCGGCGGTGGCCGGTCGCCTGATCCACTCCGCGAACGAGCGCGTGCCGGTCTCCGACCTCGAGCTCGGCACCCGGTTCCTGCGGCACGTCGCCGAAGCCGTCTGTGGTTGAGCTCCCCGACTTCGAGGCGCTCGAGGAGCACGTCGCCGGCCGCGACGCGGACGTCTTCGTCGCGTACGGCGCGAACACGCCCGCAAAGGACGAGCCGTGCCCGCTACCCCGCATCGTTGCGTCCCCTGCGCGGGCTTGTGTTGAGTCAACACAAGCCCGGTTCCGGGTCGGCGAGTGGCGGCGAAGCTGGAGCGACGACGACTACGCCGCCGCCGTCGAAGAGGTACGCGCGGCGATCGCGCGCGGCGACGTGTATCAGGTCAACCTCGTCCAGTACCTCTCGGCGCCGTTCGCAGGCGACCCGCGCGGGCTTGCGAAGGCGCTGGGGCCGCTGCACGCGCGCACGCTCGCCGGCGACGGCTGGGCGATCGTCTCCGCCACGCCCGAGCTCTTCCTCGCGCGGCGCGGCGACCGGCTGTGGACGAAGCCGATCAAGGGGACGAGGCCGCTCGGCGAGGACGTCGACGACGAGAAGGACGCGGCCGAGCACGTGATGATCGTCGACCTCGAGCGGAACGACCTCTCGCGCGTGTGCGTGCCCGGGACGGTGCGCTGGCCGGACCTGATGGCGCAGCACGAGCTGGCCGGCGTCACGCACCTCGTCTCGACCGTTGTGGGGCAGCTGCGGCCGGGCGTCGGCCTCGCGGAGATCCTGCACGCGACGTTTCCCGGCGGCTCGATCACGGGCGCGCCGAAGCTCTCGGCGGTCGACCACATCGCGCGGCTCGAGCCCGTCGGCCGGGGCGCCTCGATGGGCGCGCTCGGCCGCGTGTGGCGGAACGGGGACTTCGAGCTCGCCCTGACGATCCGCACCTTCGCGATTGCCGGCGGGCGGGTGCACTTCTGGGTCGGCGGCGGCATCACGTGGGGCTCGGACCCGGAGGCGGAGATCGAGGAGTCCTGGGTGAAGGCGCGGCCGCTGCTCGCGGCGGTCGGGGGGCCGGTGCCGGCGTGAGCCTGCTCGCCGTCGCCGTCGCAGGCCGGGGGCTCGTCGATCCGGACGGGCCCGTGCTGCGCGCAGACGACGAGGCGGTTCTGCGGGGCGGGGCGGCCTTCGAGACCGTCCGCGTCTACGGCGGCAGGCCGTTCCTGCTCGCAGAGCATCTCGTCCGCTTCCGCTTCTCAGCCGAGACGCTCGCGCTCGAGCCACCCGACGGCGCCGAGGAGCTCGTCGAGCTCGTGCTCGACGCGGCGCCCCCGGACCACGTGCTTCGCCTCTACCGCACCTCGCGCGCGCTGCTCGCGACGGCCGCGGCGCTGCCCGAGGGCCTCGAGGAGCAGCGCGCGCGCGGGCTCTCGCTCCGCACCTTCGAGGTCGGTGCGCCGCCGCCGCTGCTCGGCGGCGCGAAGACGACGAGCTACGGCGTCTCCTTTGCCGCCCGGAGGGACGCCGAGCGCTCGGGCGCCGACGACGCGCTGCTCGTGGGGGAGGGGCTCGTGCTCGAGGCGGCGACGGCGAACGTCTGGTGGCGGCGCGGCGACACGCTGTACACGCCCGCGACACGGCCCGGGGTGCTGCCGGGGGTGACGCGGGGGTTCGTCACCTCGTCGGAGCCGGCGCGCGAAGGGACGTTTCCGCTCGCCGACCTGCTCGCCGCCGACGAGGCGTTCACCACCTCGTCGATCCGGGAGGTGATGCCGGTGGTGGCCGTCGACGGGGCGGCGATCGGCGACGGGCGGCCGGGGCCCGCGGCTGCGCGGCTGCAGGCCGCGCTCAGGCTACGCTCCGCGGCATGACCGTCCGGCTCGGCGGCATGGCGCTCGGAAACGGCGTGCTCGTGCACGGCCCGACCGCCTGGGCGTGCGCGATCCGGGGCGAAGACGGCGGGCTGAAGGTCGTCGCGCGGCGAAAGCGCCTGCGGGCGGCGAGCGTGACGAACCCGGTCCTGCGCGGGCCGGCCCGGCTCGCCGAGGCATTCGCGCTCCTGCCGCAGGTGAAGCGCGCGCTCCCGGAGGCCGAGCTGCCGATGCAGCGCCCGCAGGTGCTCGCGTCGATGGTCGGCTCGGCAGTAGCGCTCCGGCTCGCGAAGCAGAGCGCGCTTCGCCCGGCCGCGCGCGAGCTGCTCACCGCGTTCCTCTCGCTCGCGCCCGCCGCTTTCGCGCTGCGCGGCGGCGAGCTCGCGGCGTATCACGGAGCGGAGCACATGTCGATCGGCGCGTACGAGCACGGCGAGGCACGCCCCAAGGAGCATGAGCGCTGCGGCTCGCATCTCGTCGGCCCGATGCTCGTGACGAGCGCGGCAGGCAACCTGCTCGCGGAGCGGGCGCCCGAGCGCTTTCGCGGCCCGGCGCGCGTGGCGGCTGCGCTCGGTGCTGTCGCAGCGTCCGTCGAAACCTTCGGCTGGATGTCGCGGAACCCGCGGCACCCGCTCGCCCGTGCTCTCGCGAAGCCGGGGCACGAGCTCCAGCACCGTGTCGGGACGCGCGAGCCGACGCAGGCGCAGCTCGAGGTGGCCGAGGCGGCGCTCGCGGCTTGCCTGGAGCTCGAGCAGTGACCGCGACGCGGACGCGTCTCGACCCCTCCGTCTTCGATCTCCCCGTGGAGAAGATGCGCGCCGGCTGGTACACGGACGCGTACTTCAACCACACGCGGGCGGCCCTGCTCGAGGACGGCCGGCATCCCGTCGTCGTCATGCAGGTCTTCCAGAAGAAGCACTCGTACCTCGGCGGCATGGACGAGGCGATCGCGATCCTCAAGCTGTGCGCCGATCGCTTCGAGGATCTCGAGGTGCGCGCGCTCCACGACGGTGACGAGGTCGAGCCGTTCGAGGCGGTGATGACGATCGAGGGCGACTACACCACGTTCGCCCACCTCGAGACCGTGTACCTGGGTGTGCTCGCGCGGCGGACGCTGATCACGACGAACACCGTCAACGTCCTGCGCGCGGCGAACGGGAAGCCGATCATCTTCATGCCGGCACGGCACGACCACCATCGCGTGCAGACGGGCGACGGGTACGCGGCCTACGTCGCGGGCCAGATCGTGGGCGCCGAGGTCGGCGTGACGACGGACGAGCAGGCGTCGTGGTGGGGCGGCCGCGGCCTCGGCACCGTCCCGCACGCGCTGATCGCCGCCTACGGGGGAGACACGGTGCTGGCCGCCACGACCTTCGCGCAGTGGGCGCCCGGGGACATGAACGTGACGGTGCTCGTCGACTTCGAGAACGACTCGGTGCGCACGGCGCTCGAGGTCGCGGACGCGCTCGGCCCCCGCCTCTGGGGCGTGCGGCTCGACACCTCCGAGTCGCTCGTCGACCGGTCGCTGTGGGGGGAGCTCGGCGACTTCAAGCCGACCGGCGTCAACGAGCGGCTCGTGCGGAAGCTGCGGGAGGCGCTCGACGCGGCGGGGCACGACTCCGTCCGCATCGTCGTCTCCGGCGGCTTCACCGTCGACAAGATCCGCGAGTTCGAGGAGCGCGGCGTGCCCGTCGACGCGTACGGGATCGGCTCGTCGCTGATCCGCGGCTCGAACGACTTCACGGCCGACATCGTCGTCACCGACGGCGAGCCGTCGGCGAAGGTAGGCCGCTGGCTCCGCCCGAACGCACGGCTGGAGCCCGTCACGTGAAGCGCGTCCTCTGGGACGTCGACACGCAGGTCGACTTCGTGCACGCGGACGGCAAGCTCGCCGTGCCGGACGCGGAGGCGGCCGTCCCGGCGATGGCGCGGCTCGTCGAATGGGCGCGGGCGGCAGGGATCCCGCACGTCGCGTCGGCGGACGACCACGAGTTGACCGATCCCGAGATCTCGGAGACCCCCGACTACAGCACCACCTACCCGCCGCATTGCCTGCGCGGGACGCGCGGCGCCGAGAAGATCGCCGAGACGGCACAACTCGACCCGGTTCCGCTCGCCCTGAAGGAGGTACCGGAGAAGTGGCTGCGCGGCCGTGAGTTCCTGCTCCTGAAGAAGCACTTCGACGTCTTCACGAATCCGAACACCGAGCGGCTCATCGACCTGCTCGACCCCGAGGAGGTCGTCGTCTTCGGCGTCGCCACCGACGTCTGCGACGACGCCGCGATTCGCGGGCTGCTCGCGCGCGGCCGGAGCGTCGCGTTCGTCGAGGAGGCGTCGCGCGGTCTCGACGGCGCGCGGACAGCGTCCTGCATCGCCGGCTGGCGCGAGGCGGGCGTCAGGTTCGTCACGGCCGACGAGGCCGTTTCCGGCTCGTGACGCGTGGCATCCACCACCTCGGCGTCGCGGTCGACGACCTCGACGCGGCGATCGACCGCTACGTGTCTCTCTTCGGCGCGACCGTCGAGCATCGCGAGCGGGTGGAGGAGCAGGGGGTGGAGGCTGCATCGCTCCGGGTGGGCAGTTCCCGCGTCGAGCTGCTGGAGCCGCTCGGCCCGGAGACCCCGGTCGGCCGGTTCCTGGCGAAGCGGGGCCCCGGGATGCACCACGTCGCTTTCGAGGTCGACGACGTGGCGGCGGAGCTCGAGCGGCTGCGGGCGGACGGGGCCGAGCTGATCGACGAGGCACCCCGGCGCGGCCTCTTCGGCCTTCAGGTCGCGTTCGTCCAC
>JAICYG010000005.1 GCA_025934335.1 Thermoleophilia bacterium
CTGGGCCGGCAGAGCGACCCCCGCTCGCCCGAGCACGGCCAGTACGGGTTCCTGCAGGACATCGTCCGCCACGTCGCCTACGAGACGCTCTCGAAGCGCGAGCGGCGCGCCCGCCATCTGGCGGCCGCCGAGTACCTGGGCGCGGCCCTCGCGGAAGAGGAGGGCGCCGAGGTGGTGGCGGCTCACCTGCTCGACGCCTACCGGCTCGACCCGGACGCACCCGACGCCGGGCCGCTGCGGGCGCGCACCTACGCGGCGCTCCTGCAGGCGGCGGAGCGGGCAGCCTCGCTCGGCGCCTCCTCCGAGGCGCGGCGATCGTTCGAGCAGGCGGCCGAGCTCGCGCTGGAGCCCTCCGAGCAGGCGGGCGCGCTCGTCCGTGCAGGGCACATGCTCGTGCAGGAGGGCGCGGCCGACGAAGCGCGTGGGATGTTCGCGCGCGCCGTCGTCCTGTACGGCGAGGCGGGAGAGACGCACGCGGAGGCGAGTGCCTCGGCGCACGCGGCGTACGCGGACCAGATCGTCGGGCGGGTCGCCGACGCGATCGAGCGGGCAGAGCGCGCCTACGCGACGATCGCCGGCGACGAGCCGGACGCCGACGTCGTGCTCCTGCTCAACCGGCTGGGGCAAGGCCACTGGTTCGCGGGGCACCCGGCGGAAGCGGAGACGTGGAACGAGCGCGCGCTCGACCTCGCCGAGGCGCTGGCGCTGCCCGAGGAGCTCGTGCGCGGCTGGACGACGAGGAGCATGATCGTCGCTCCGTCGCGGCCCGAGGAGGCGCGCGCGCTGTTGCAGCTCGCGCTCGAGCGGGCGCTCGCCCACGACTTCTACGGCCACGCCGCCATGGTCGCCGGGAACCTCTCCGACCTCTGCTTCCAGCGCGACCGCTACTCGGAGTCGCTCGCCCACCTCGAGCAGTGTCTCGTGCTCGCACGCCGGCTCGGCGACCGCAGGAACGAGTGGTTCGTCCACGCCGAGCGGAGCTACGCGCTCTTCATGCTGGGCCGCTGGGACGAGTCGATCGCGCTCCTCACCGAGTTGCCCGAGGAGCAGATCGGCGTGAACCCGATGCTCGGCAGCGTGACGACGGGGCCGCTCGAGGTGCTGCTGCACCGGGGCGAGCTCGACGCGGCCCGCGACCTGCTCGTCCACCACGAGCACATCGGGCGCTCCGGCGACGTACAGGCGCAGGGGAGCTACGCGGCCGGAGCCGCGGCCGTCCGCCTCGCGGAGGGAAACCTCGCCGAGGCGTTCGCGAGCGGCGAGCGAGCCTTCGCGCTGCGCACTTCGGTCGGCATCGCCGCCCAGGACGTGAAGCAGGGCTTCCTGCATGCGGGGGAGGCCGCCCTCGCGCTCGGGCGCCGGGAGCGGGTGGAGGAGCTGCTCGCGACCGTCGAGGCGCTGCTGCCGGGTCTGCGACCGCCGTATCTGGCCGCGCTCTCCGCGCGCTTCCGCGCGCGGCTCGCGGACGACGATCCGTCGGCGGATGCGCTGTTCACGGCGGCCGGCTCACAGCTGCGGGCTCTCGAGCTCCCGTTCCACCTTGCGGTGTGCCTGCTCGAGCACGCGGAGTGGCTCACAGCCCGCGGCCGCGGGGCCGACTCCGCGCCGCTCCTCGCCGAGGCGTCCGAGACGTTCGGCCGGCTCGGCGCCGCACCGTGGCTCGCCCGGGCCGGCTCCGTGCGGGCCGAGCCGGTCGGCGCCGACTAGCGGGGGAGACCAAGCGTCGTCTCGACGAACGCGCGCGCCGCCGGGGAGTGGTAGCGGTCGCGGTGGCGCGCGATCGCGATCACGCGCGCCGGCACCTCGTCGCCGAGCTCGCGCACGACGACGCGCGGATCGGCTTCGTCGACGGTGAGGCGCGGCATGACGGCGTTGCCGACGCCGGCGGCGACGAGACCCTGGACGGTGCCGTTGTCGTTCGTACGGAAGGCGAAGCTCGGCTCGACGCCCGCGCCGCGCATCGCCGCCTCGACCGGCTCGAGCGAGCGGTCGCTGCGGAAGCCGATCAGCGGTTCGAGCCCGATCTCCTTCAGGCTCGGCAGCCTCGCCGCCTGTGCGAACGCCGAGCCCGCGGGGACGACGAGCACGTACGGGTCATGCACGAGCTCCATCGTCTCGAGCGGCGCGTCGAGCACCGGCAGCAGCACGAACCCGACGTCCAGCTCGCCCCGCTCGAGTGCGAGCTCGACATCGGCGTCGTCGTACTCGCCGAGCACGACCTCGACCGCAGGCCAGGCGGAGACATAGCGGCGCATCACCTCCGGTAGCAACCGCGCGCCCGCCGACTGGAACGTGCCGACGCGCAGCGTTCCCGCCTCGCCGCTGCGGAGCGCGTGCAGGTCGGCCTGCGCCGCCTGGAGCCGGGCAACGATCGACTCGGCGTGGCGGAGGAGCAGTGTCCCGGCCTCGGTCAGCGAGATCGGCCGCGGCCCGCCCGGCCGCTCCACGAGCTTCTCGCCCACGATCCGCTCGAGCGTCGCGATCTGCTGGCTCACGGCCGACTGGGTGTAGCCCAGCCGTTCCGCCGCCCGGCCGAAGGAGCCCTCCGCGGCGAGCGCCTGCAGCGCCGCGAGATGGCGAAGCTCGACCCCGAGCCAACTATCATGTTCCATGATGGATATCAATAGTATATCCATTTGCGCTGATAGTCCCTGCTGAGGCACGCTTCTGGCATGACCGCAATCGCCATCATCCTCGGCGTTCTCGCGCTCTGCATCCTCGCCGCCACGCACGGCGCGGACAGTCGCTTCGACCGCCCCGGCCGCCAGCTCTAGGAGGCGCTCGCCCGCCGCTGCCAGCGGTCGGCCCACGTCTCGCGCGTCAGCCCGGAGACGATCGCGCGGCGCACGAGTCGCCCGCCGCGGTCGCGGCCGAGCAGGTGCACGCGCAGCGGCGTGTCGCCGAGCGGCAGTTCGACACCGGTCGCGTCGCCCGCGAGCTCGCCCGTCTCCCGTACCTCGTAGTCGCCGCGCGGGTCGTGACGCTCGCTGATCCGGAGCTCCCACGTCACGATCTTCGGCTCGCGCGCCCACGTGAGCGTCGTGCCGTCACCGCGGCGCACGTCCATATTGCCCGTGACGGTGGCACGCGACCGCAGCAGTGCCGGCCGTGAGGCGGGTGCGGCCGGAGGAGGTGCCGCCGGCACGACCGACGCCCGGGCACGCTGCACTGCGCCGACCCGCTCGAGCCGTCGCAGAGCCTCGCGCTGATCGCCGCCGAGCGCGCGCAGACGGTCGCGCAGCGCCTTCCAGTCGGGCGACCGCCCTGCCGCGACCGCCGCGCGCGCCTCGTCGATGATCTCCTCCGTGCTCATTCGTCCACAGTACGTCGCAGCCGCTTCGTCTCGCCGCGCCGGCGCTTGTCGTCGAGGCGCTGCTCGCGCGCCGCGACGGTCGGCTTCGTCGCCCGCCGCTTGCGCGGGACCCGGACGGCGGCGCGCAGCTGGTCGACGATCCGGTCGGCCGCGAGCTCGCGGTTCCGCAGCTGCGAGCGCTCGTCCTGCGCGGCCGCGCGCACGACCGGGCCGAGCTTCGTGAGCACGCGCGCCCGCTCCGCCTCCGTCAACCCCGACGACTCCGCGACGTCGAAGATCGCCTCCGCGCGCGTCGAGGTCTTCTGCGCATGCTGGCCGCCGGGACCGCTCGAGCGCGAGAACCGGAAGGCGATCTCCGAGCGAATAGACTCGACGTCCATGGCGGCCATTCTCCTGGACGTGGACGGCGTGCTGCACGTCTCCGGCACGCCGATCCCGGGAGCCGCTGCCGCCGTTCGCCGCCTGCGCGATGCGGGGCACCGTCTTCGCTTCGTGACGAACTCGACGACCCGCTCGAGCGCGCAGCTCGCGGAGCAGCTGCGGGAAATGGGCATCGAGCTAGCCGACGACGAGCTGCAGACGACGGGCGGGGTCGCTGCGCGGACGCTCGCCGGCCGCCGCGTGCTCGCGCTGACGATGCCCGGGCTGCTCGACGACCTGGACGGGCTGCAGCTTGTCGGGATGAACGTCGACGCGGTCCTGCTCGGCGGTGCCGACGAGGGTGAGGAGACCGGACGCGTGTTCTCGTACCTCAACCTGAACCGCGCCTTCCACGAGCTCGAGGCGGGCGCCGACCTCTACTGCCTGCACAAGAACAAGTGGTGGCAGACCTCGGACGGACAACGGCTCGACACCGGCGCGTTCGTGGCGGGGCTCGAGTACGCGGCGGACACCGAGGCGACGGTCCTCGGCAAGCCGTCGAGCGAGTACTTCGCCGCCGCGCTCGAGGCGCTCGACGCCGAGCCCGCGCTGACGTGGATGGTCGGCGACGACCTCGAAGGCGATTGCCTCGGTGCGCACAGGCACGGCATGCGCACGGTGCTCGTCCGCACGGGGAAGTTCCGCCCGGACGAGGTCGAGCGATCGCAGGTGCAGCCCGACGGGATCATCTCGTCGATCGCGCAGCTCCCCGACTGGCTCGAGCGCTCTCTGTGAAGGTAGGAGTCGATTTGATCGAGATCGAGCGGATCCGTCGTGCCCTCGAGCGGCACGGCGAGTCGTTCAAGGAGCGCTGCTTCACCGCGGCCGAGCGCACGTACTGCGACTCGAAGCCGAACCCGTCGCAGCACTACGCCGGGCGCTTCGCGGCCAAGGAGGCGGTGGGCAAGGCGCTCGGGTCGGGCGTCTACTTCACGTGGAAGGAGATCGAGGTGCGCGGCCGGCCGAAACCGGGCGTCTACCTGAGCGGCCGCACCGCGGCATGGGCGGAGAAGGTGGGGGCGGGATCGATCGAGCTCTCGATGACGCACTCGCGCGAGCTCGCCGCGGCGATCGCGGTGGCGCTTTCGGAATGAGGCTCGAGCCGCTTCTCACCGCCGACGAGACGCGCCGGGCCGAGGAGGCACACCAGGGCTCGCTCGACGAGCTGATGGAGCGCGCGGGCACCGCCGTCGCCGAGCTCGTCCTGCGCGAGTTGCCGGGCGCGGTCACGGTCGTCTGCGGGCGCGGCTTGAACGGCGGCGACGGCAGGGTGTGCGCGCGCGTGCTGCGTGAGGCTGGGCGCGACGTGCACGTCGTCGAAGGAGTCGGCGACCTCGGCTCGCCGGACGTCGTCGTCGACGCCCTGCTCGGCATCGGCCTCGAGGACGCGCCGCGCGAGGACGCGGCGCGGATGATCGAGCTGATCAATGCCGTCGGGCGGCCGGTCGTCGCCGTCGACGTGCCGTCGGGCGTCAACGCCTCGACGGGCGAGGTGCCCGGGGCGGCGGTCCGGGCGACGGTGACCGTCACGTTCGGCGCAGCCAAGCTGGGCCTGGCCGTCGCGCCGGGCCGCTTCCACGCGGGCCGCGTGCACATCGCGCCGATCGGGCTCCGCCCGCGCGAGCACGAGCATGCGCTCGTGCCGGCGTCTGCGCTCCTCGAGGTTCCGCGCAAGTCTGCGTCGTCGACGAAGTACTCGGCGGGCTCGGTGCTCGTCGTCGGCGGCTCGCGCGGGCTCACGGGCGCGCCGATCCTCGCCTCGCTCGCCGCGTTCCGCGCCGACGCCGGCTACGTCGCCGTCGCCGCCCCCGAGTCGACGCTGCCGGTGCTCGAGACGGCGCTGCTCGAGGTCGTCAAGCGACCGCTGCCGGAGGACTCGAGCGGCCGGCTGCTGCCGCGCTCGGCCGACGCGGTGCTCGAGGCGGCCGAGAAGTCCGACGCGGTCGCGGTCGGGCCGGGGCTCGGCCGCAGCGACGGCACCGTCGAGCTCGTCCGCATCCTGCTCGAGCGCCTCGACCTGCCGATCGTGCTCGACGCGGACGCCCTGTGGCAGCTCGAGCCGTTCGCGCGCTCGGCGCCGACCGTGCTGACGCCACACTCCGGCGAGCTCGCACGGCTGCTCGCGACGGACGCGCGCGAGGTGGACGCCCACCGGCTCGAGTCCGCGCGCCGGGCCGCCTCCCGCTACGGGGCGACCGTCCTCCTGAAGGGAGCCGACACGATCGTCGCCTCGCCGCGTGAGGGCGTCCTCGTCGCCACCTACGGGACGCCGGCGCTCGCGACTGCCGGGACCGGCGACGTCCTGACCGGAATCGTCGCCGCCTTCCTCGCCAAGGGGCTCGAGCCGCGTCTCGCAGCCGGCGCCGCCGCGGTCGCGCACGGCGTCGCCGCCGAGCTGCTCGACCCGCAGCCGGGCGTCGTCGCATCCGACCTGCTGCCGGCGCTCCAGCGCGCGCTCGCCGGCCACGGCCTGCAGCGAGCGCCACTGGCTTGAGGTCGGAGATCCGCATCGACCTGGCCGCACTGGCGCGAAATGTGCGGACGCTCGTGCGCGCGCTCGACGGCGCCGAGCTCTGGGCGGTGGTGAAGGCCGACGCCTACGGGCACGGTGCCCGCGACTGCGCCCCCGCCGTGCTCGACGCCGGTGCGGGCGCGCTCTGCGTCGCCACCGTTCCGGAGGCGCTTGCGCTCCGGGACGGGCTGCGCGACGCGCGCATCCTCGTGCTCGGGCCGAGCTCGGAAGACGAACTCGCGAATGCCCGCGAGGCACGGCTCGAGCTCGTCGCCGCCGACGGCCGCATCCCGGAAGATCTGCCCGTGCACGTGAAGCTCGACACCGGCATGGGACGGTGGGGAACCTCCGAGCTCGTCGCGTCCGGCCGTAACGTGGTGGGCGTGATGACCCATCTCGCAACGGCCGACTCCGATCCCGGGTTCGCGCGCGAGCAGCTCCGCCGCTTTCTCGAGGCGACGGAGCCGCTCTCGCACCTCACGCGCCACGCTGCGAACAGCGCGGCCGCGCTCCGCCTGCCGGAGGCGCGGCTCGACGCGGCCCGCTGCGGCATCGCGCTGTACGGGCTCTCGCCCTTCGGCACCGATCCGGCCGACGACGGGCTCGAGCCGGTGCTGTCGTGGAAGAGCGAGCTCACGCTCGTCAAGCTCCTGCGGACAGGCGACTCGACCGGCTACGGCCGCCGTTTCGTCGCCGACCGCGACACGTGGATCGGCATCGTCCCGGTCGGCTACGGCGACGGCTTCCGCCGCGACCTGACCGGCACGACCCTGCTCGTCGACGGCGAGCCGTGCCAGGTTGTCGGCACGGTGTCGATGGACGCGGTCGCGCTCGAGCTGCCGGGCGAGCTGCGCACAGGGACGCCGGTGACGATCGTCGGCCGCGGCCTCCTACTCGAGCAGCATGCACGTGTCGCGGGCACGATCACGTACGAGCTCGCCTGTGGCATCGACTCCTCGCCCGGCCGGGCGCGGCGGGTGGTGACGAGCTGACGACGAATGCCGACCGGAGGGCGGCGCTCCAGGCCGTCCGCGCGGACGCCCTCGCGGCGCTCCTCGACGAGCTGCTGCTGCTCGAGGGCGGCGAGCGCGTCCTCGACGTGGGTGCCGGCACGGGTGCCTTCTCCTTCGCCGTCGCGCCGCGCGTGCGCGAGGTCGTCGCCGTCGAGGCCGACGAGGAGCTCGCGGAGCGGGCGCGGCGTGACGCGCCGCCGAACGTCGAGGTCGTCGTCGGCGACGCGGAGCGCCTGGAGCTCGAGCCGTTCTCGTTCGACCTCTGCGGCTGCATCCGCATGCTCCACCACACGCGCCGGCCCGAGGCGGTCGTCGCCGAGCTCGCGCGCATGGCGCGCCCCGGCGGCTCGATCCTCGTCGCCGACCAGCTCGCACCTGTCGACCCGCTCGCGGCCTTCGAGCTGAACCGCTTCGAGCGCGCCCGCGACCCGTCGACGACACGGCTGCTCTCGGACGGCGACCTGCGCGCGCTCTTCGACGCGAACGGCCTCGTGCTCCGGCGCGAGCGTGTCGTCAGCGAGCCGCGCGACCTCGAGGGCTACCTCGACCTCGCCGGGTGCGAAGGGTTCGAGAGGGAGCGGGCGCGCGGCCTCGCGCCTACGGGCTATGAGGCGGTCGTCGGCTGGTACGTGCTCGCGCGGTAGCGAGGAGGCCCGGCACGAGCGCCTGCGCCCACGCCGCGGGCCGGTACCAGCGTGGCACGACGATCTCCCGCCGGTCGTGGTCGACGGCGTCGAGGATACGTCTCGCTACGAGCTCGGGGCTGGCGATCAGCGGATGCAGCACGCGCGGCCAGCGTGTCCGCTGCGGGAAGCCGGGCGTCTCGACGAAGCCGGGGAGCACCGAGTGCACGTGAATCCCTCGCGGCGCGAGCTCGACGGCGAGCGAACGCGAGAGAGCGAGCTGTGCGTGCTTCGACGCCGAGTAGGGCCCGACCGCGACGACACCCGCCATCGAGACGACGTTTACGAGGTGCGACCCCCGACCGAGCCCGGGCAGGAACGCCAGGACCGTCCAGACCGAGCCGAGGTAGTTGACGCGGACCACCTGCTCGATCCGCTCGGCCGGCGCGCTCAGGTAGGTGCCGCGCGCCCCGACGCCCGCGTTGCAGACGAGCAGGTCGAGCGACGGATGCCGCGCGAGCACCCGCGCTGCGGCGGCCTCGACCGCCGCACGGTCAGCGACGTCGCACTCCTCGTGCTCGTCGGCCTCCGATCGCGAGCGCGACAGCCCGACGACGAGCGCCCCGCGGGCCTGCAGCAACCGGACGAGCTCGGCCCCGATCCCCGACGACGCGCCCGTAACGAGGGCTACTTGCAGACGCGCACGTCGCGGCCCGCCGACGCCGTGCGGCCGGCCGCGTCCGTCACCGTCGCGACGAGGTGGTGCTTGCCCTTCTTCAGCTTCGCGGTCTTCCATGGAAGTGAGTAGATACCGGACTGGCCCGACCTGTCGACGCCGATCCGCTTCCCGTCGACCGTGAAGGCGACCTGCTTCACCTTCTTCGTCGACTCGCCGAGGGCCGTCACCTGGTCGCTCTTCAGCGTGCACGCGCCCGCAGGCGGCGAGAGCCACGTGACGGTCGGGCCGTTCACCACGGTCAGCTTCGTCTGCTTGAACGTCGTGTTCGGGTAGATCTGGTCGCCGACCGTGTTGATGTTCTTCGCCTCCTGGTAGTCCGACGCCTGGAGGATGAGCGGTGTCTTGCCGGCCTTGAACGGGGGCGCAGCGGTGGGGATGCCGAAGATCGCGATGCCGCTCGCGGGGTCGTAGGCGGATGCGCCGACGAGCGCGCGGTTGTAGTTGATGACCAGCGAGAGCGGGTCGACGCCCGACTGCGAGTCCGCGACCTCGGCGACGATCAAAGGCCGCCCCGCCGTGACGCGCGTCGTCAGGATCCGCACGGTCGGCCCGGTCAGATCGTTCACCCATGCGTTCAGGACGTACTTCCCCTTCTGCGGGCGGTTCGTGAACGGGTCGGCGCGCGAGTCGACCGCCACGTAGAACGTCTGCAGCCGTGGGAACTGCACGCCGGCGGCGCCCACGTCGATGTTCGCGTCGTAGGTGAGCGCGTTCACGTCGGTCGGGATGCCGGCGTAGCCCTGCACGTCGTTCTCGTCCTTCGACCCGAGCACGAACGGGTCGATCAGCGCGCCGGGCGACGCACCGAGCACCGAGACGCCGAAGTTGACGATCGGCTGGTTCACCTCGTACGAGTAGAGCGTCTCGGCGCCGTCCTCGTTCATCGGCGTGCCGACGTAGTCCGGCGGCGGCCCGAACGGCTCCGCGGGGCAACAGTAGACGGAGACGCGGTTCGTGCCCTTCGCCGTGTCGCCCGTCTGGAGCTTCTTGAGCGGCGTCGTCGGTGCGTTCCGCAGCGCGGGGCGCTCGACGAGGAACGCGTAGGGAAGCCGGCGCTGCACGCCGTTCGCGGTCAGGACGATGAAGCCGTAGTTCGCGCCGGTGCCCGCGGTCGCGGGTGCGGAGACCGTCACGGGCACGCCCGCGAAGGCGCCGGGTGCGAGCGTCACCGATCCCGGCACGGTGATCTGGACGCCGCTCGTCTGTGCCTGCGGCGCGAGCGTCACCGTCCAGGTGCCTGCGCCGTCGCCCGCGTCGGAGACCGTGAAGAGCTGCGAGCGGCGCTGCGGGCCGGTCGAGACGTCGATCCTCTGGAACGAGAGCGACTGCGGGTCGGTGAAGATCTTCGGATCGTCGGCCGCGAGCACGTTCGCGAGACCGGAGCCCTCGAGCAGCACGGATGCTTCCTGCGTGCGGGCGGTGTCCTGCCACGCGGGGCCTGCAGTCGACATCAGCGCCGACTTCACCTGTGGCGCGGTCCAGCCCGGGTGCCGTTGCAGGAGCAGCGCGGCCGCGCCGGCGACGTGCGGCGTCGCCATCGACGTGCCCGCGAAGACGGAGAACGTCGAGCCGGTGGTCGCGGGCGGGGTGGAGGAGAGGACGTCGAGGCCGGGCGCTGCGATGTCCGGCTTGAGGAACCAGCCGAAGTCGGTCGGCCCGGCGGACGAGAAGCTCGTGATCACGCCGCTGCGGCCGGTCTGGATCTCCTGAATCCCCGACGAGGCGCGCACGCGCGCCTGGCCGCCGCTACCCGCCAGGTAGGCACGGAGGTGCTGTCCGTCGAGGTCGGCGATCATCCCGGCCGGGATCGAGAGCCGGATCGGGATCGCGTTCGCCTCGCCGAAGCGGTTGTCGACGAGGACGATCCCCTTCGCTCCCGCGAGCCGCGCCCGCTCGGCCTTCGACGCGAACGTGCAGATGCCGCGTGAGACGAGTGCGATCTTGCCGGTGAGCGAGCCCTTCGGCAGCGTTCCGAGCCCGGTGTTCGGATCGGTCGCCGTGCCGCACAGGTGCGATTCGACCGGCTTCCCGTCGGTCCCCATGATCGAGCTCACGTCGACCATCGTCTGGTCGGTGGTCGACCACGCCGCCGGGAGGCGGGCGCCGCCGGCGCCCTGGATCGGGAGCGCCCCGAGCGACGGCGGGCCGCCGACGACCGAGAGCGCGGGCGCGAAGACGTGCGAGTTCGAGGTGGCGGCGACGGAGATCGCGTCGGGCGCGACACCGGGCGAGCCGGCGGTGCCCAGGCCGAAGTCCTCGCGGTCGTTGCCGGCCGCGATCACGGGAACGACGCCCGCGAGCGAGACGTTGTGGATCGTCTCGAACATCGCGTCGTTTGCCGGGTCGGTCTGGGGCCCGCCGCCCGAAAAGTTGATCACGTTCATGCCGTCGGCGACCGCGGCCTCGAACGCGTGCACGATCTCCGGAGTGTCCGCCTCGTGTCCGAGCGGCGTCGGCACCGTGAAGACGCGGTAGTTGCCGATCCACGCCTTCGGCGCCACGCCGGCGAGGCCCGCGACGGCCGGATGGTCGGGCCCCGCGGGCGCGTTCGTCCCCTCGTCGCCGGCGGCGATGCCGGAGACGTGGGTGCCGTGCGGCTCGGTCGCGTCGAACGCCTTCGTGCTGTTCTTGTCGCGCGGGTACCCGGGGAAGACGCGCGCGACGATCACCTTGGGCGTCGTCAGCTTGATGTCTCCCTTGGGGAAGCCCGGTGGGTACGAGAAGCCGCTCGGGTTGAGGAAGGGGTTCGTCGGGTCGACGCCCGTGTCGACGACGCCGATCTTCACACCCTGGCCCTTGTCGCCCGTCGCCGCCTCCAGGTCGGTTGCGTGGATCACGGACGGGCCGCGGTCCATCGTCGCGAAGTACGCGAGGCTGGGATAGACCTTGGTCACACCCTTGACCCGGAGCAGCGCGGGCAGCCGGCGCGCCGGCAACTGCAGCGCGAAGCCGTCGAGGAGGATCGAATAGCGCTCCTGCACCTGCGCGCCCGGAATGGCAGCCCGGACGGCGGCGACCGCCGCCGACTGCGTGCGCTGCAGCTGCGCGACGTACGTGCGCGAGGCGCTCGAGTGGACGTTGAGCCGCTGCGTGTGCGCTGCCGAGGCGAGTGTCCGCTGCGCGTTCCAGGCAGCGAGCGGCGGCGGCGCGAGCCGTACGATCACGCGGGTCAGACCTCGCCGCTGCGCGGGCGGGACGTCGATCTGGCCGGCGCGGACCCGCGGGAGGCTCGACTCGCGCGTGTCAGTCCGCAACGGGCCTGCAGCCGCGCTCACCGACGCGGTCAGGACCACGAAGACCGCCACGGAGAGAGGCAGGGCGCGGCGCAAGGCTCCGCACAGTAGCCGAACGTTTGACGATCGATTCCGGATGCCCTTGAAAAATCGATCGTCTAGCATCGTCTGACATGTTCGACGGCAAACGGGCACTGGTTCTGGGGGTCGCCAACAAGCGGTCGATCGCGTGGGCGATCGCCCGGCAGCTCGCGGACGGCGGCGCCCGGATCGCCTTCACGTTCCAGGGCGAGCGGATCGAGAAGACCGTGCGCGACCTCGCGGAGTCGGTGTCGAGCCCGCTCGTGACGGAGCTCGACGTGCGCGACGACGCTGCGATCGAGCGCGTCTTCGGCGAGGTCGCGGAAGCGTTCGACGGGAAGCTGGACATTCTGGTGCACTCGGTTGCGTTCGCGGCGGCGGAGGATCTGGAGGGCCGCTTTACCGATACGCCGCGCGACAGGTTCTGGCTGGCGCTCGACATCAGTGCGTACTCGCTCGTCGCGACCGCACGGGCGGCGGAGCCGCTGATGGACGCGGCCGGGGGCGGCTCGATCGTGACGATGACGTACCTGGGCGGCGAGCGCGCGGTGCCGCACTACAACGTGATGGGTGTCGCCAAGGCGACGCTCGACTCGTCGGTGAAGTACCTCGCCTGGGATCTCGGGCAGAAGAACATCCGCGTGAACGCGATCTCGGCCGGCCCGGTCCGCACCCTGGCCGCGCGGTCGATCGCCGGGTTCCCGACGATGGAGTCGATCGTCGAGGAGCGCGCGCCGTTGCACCGCCACGTCGGCGCCGACGACGTTGGCGCCGCCGCGGCGTACCTGCTCTCGGACGCCGCTCGCAACGTGACCGGGACGACGCTCTACGTCGACTCCGGCTTTCACGCCATGGGAATGTGACCGCGTTGCCGCCCGCGGGGCGGAGGATCGAAGAGCCGATCCGTACCGCCGAGCTCGTGGGTGTGCTCTCGCTGGCCACCGACCTCGGCACCGGGCAGCCGCTCGAGCACGCGCTGCGCACGGCCGTGCTGGCGGTCCGCCTGGGCGAGCTCGCGGGAGCGTCGGCGGAGGAGCTCGCGGACACCTATTACGTCGCGCTCCTCCACGCCGCCGGCTGCACGTCGAACAGCCACGAGGCGACGCAGCTGTTCGGCGAGGACATCATGCACCGCGCCGCCTTCTTCCTGATCGACCCCGCCGACCCCGACCAGGTGCTCGCGTTCTACCGCACCCATCTCGGGCCGGGGAGGCCGACGGAGGTGCGCGAGCGGATGATCGAGGCGGCGCTCTCCGACCCGGCGAGAGCGCGCGAGTCGTTCGCCGCGATGTGCGAGGTGGCGCAACGGTTCGCGCGCTGGCTCGAGCTCGGCCCGGGAGTCGGGGTAGCGCTCGAATTCGTCTTCGCGCGCTGGGACGGCAACGGGCCGCCCGGCGGGGTCGGCGGTGACGAGCTGCCGCTGCCGGCGCGTCTCCTGCACATCGCGCGGGACTACTCGCTCTTCCTCTCCGCCGCAGGCGCCGACGACGCGCGCACGGTACTCGAGCGGCGGGCCGGCGCGGCGTACGACCCGCGCCTGGCCGAGCTGGCCGTGCGGCACTTTCGCGCTGTGTGCGGGGGGCTCGACGACGCGCGAATGTGGGAGCACGCGCTCGAGAGCGAGCCGTTTCCCCAGGTCACACTCTCCGGAGCAGGCATCGAGGCCGGCTTCGCCGCCTTCGCTGCGCTCACCGGGCTCAAGTCGCCGTGGTTCCGCGAGCACTCGACCGCGGTTGCCGACCTCGCCGAGGCCGCCGCCTGGCGCCTGGGCCTGCCGGCGGAGTCCGTTGCGTTCCTGCGCCGCGCCGCGCTCGCGGCGGACCTCGGTCGTGTCGGCGTCTCGAACGCGATCTGGGAGAAGCCGGGGCCGCTCGGCTTCGGCGAATGGGAGCGCGTGCGGCTGCATCCCTACTTCACGGAGCGCGCGTTCGCCCAGTCGCAGGCTCTCGCCCCGATCGGCCTGCTTGCAGGCGGCCACCACGAGCGGCTCGACGGGTCGGGCTACCACCGGGGGCTGCACGGATCCGGGCTCGAGCCGGTGGGCCGCATACTCGCCGCCGCGGACTGCTATACGGCGCTGCGGGCGGTCAGGCCGTACCGGCCGGCGCTCGAGCCCGCCGCCGCCGAGCGGGAGCTGAGGCGTGAGGTCGAGGAGGGGCGGCTCGACGCGGCGGCTGTCGACGCGGTGCTCGCTGCGGCGGGTCATCGCGTCCCCAGGCGGCAGCGCGACCTCCCGGCCGGCCTGACGCGGCGAGAGCTGGAGGTGCTGCTGGCGCTCGTGGTCGGCCACTCGAACCAGGCGATCGCCGACGATCTCGGCATCTCCGCCAAGACCGTCGGGCACCACGTCGAGCACGTCTACCGCAAGGCCGGCGTCCGCAGCCGCGCCGCCGCGACGGTCTGGGCCTTCGAGCACGATCTCGTCCGCGGGCCGTAGGGGCATGGGGCATTCGCCCGATGCGGGCTGAGGCCCGCCGGGCGCAGACTCGTCCTCGATCGCGTCACGTGACGCGCAACTCGAGAAGGAGGACGGGATGATCCTGGCAACGACGACGGTCGAGGACATCGACCGGTTCGTGGAGATCTACTCGACGACCGGCGCCGAGAAGCGGAAGCTGCACGGCTCGAAGGGCTCGACCGTGTTCCGTGACCCGAACGAGGAAGACCGGGTCTGGGCGATCTTCGACTGGGACCTCGACGGCTGGCAGAGCTTCGCCTCCGACCCGGAGGTGCCGCCGATCATGCGGGAGGCGGGGCACAAGGAGAGGCCGCAGGTGACAGAGCTCGTCGGCCGCTTCGATGCGTAGGCGGCGGCGACGTCGTTCGGGCGACGGGGCTGCGCCGGCCTGGGAGCCGGCGCAGCCCCGCCCGGGTTTGCGCCGTGAGCCGCGGCGTCGGCGTCGCCCTGTTCCGGGGCTCTCGGACCCGACGAGCCACGACGCGTGAGACGTGATTAGACCCTCTCGGGGACGAGCGCGTCGACCGGCACCGAGTAGACCGTCACCGGCGCCGTCTTCCCCTTCATCTCCAGCTCGCCCTGTGCCTCGACCGGGATGTCGTCTCCGAGGCCGCGCCGGGTGTTCTCGTCGATCAGGATCGGGCGTTCGAGCACCTTCGTCTGCGACTCGAGCCGCGCCGCCACGTTGACGGTGTCCCCGACGCAGGTGTAGGTCGCGCGGTGCGCGGTGCCGGTGTAACCCGCGATCACGTTGCCCGACGCGACACCGACGCCGATCCGGATCTGCACCTTGCCCTGCGTGGCCTGCTCCTCGTTGAACAGCCCGATCATCGCGACCATCTGGCGCGCCGCGAGCACCGCCCGCCGGCGGTGGTCCTCGCGCGGGACCGGCGCGCCGAAGATCGCCATCAGCCCGTCGCCGACCATCTGGTTGACGACGCCGCCCTCGCCGCCGATCGCGTCCATCATCAGCGTGTAGTAGTCGTTCAGCAGCTCAATCGTCTCGGCGGGCTCTCGCGCCTCGGCGATCGTCGTGAACGAGCGGATGTCGCAGAACATCGCGGACGCCTCCACGTGCTTGCCGCCGAGCGAGAAGCCCGAAGCCAGCAGTTCCTCCGCGACCTCCCTGGTGGCGAACTTGCTGATCAGCTCGCGCTGCTGGTCGCGGAGCCGCTTCTTCTCGAGGCTCGCGTTGATGCGGGCGTTCAGCAGCACCGCGTTGATCGGCTTGTTCAGGTAGTCCTCGGCGCCCATCTCGACGCACTTGACGACGCTGTCGAGCTCGTCGAGGGCGGACGTCATGATCACGGGGAGGTCGCGGAGCTGCGGGTCGGCCTTCAGCTCGGCCAGGACCTGGTAGCCGTCGAGCTCGGGCATCAGGACGTCGAGCAGGAGCAGGTCGAACTGCCGGCTGCGCAGGAGCTCGAGCGCCTCGCGGCCGTGCTCGGCGAAGATCACGGTGTGCCCCTGCTGCTCGAGGCCGCGGGCGAGGAGGAGCCGGTTCACGCGGTTGTCGTCCGCGAGCAGGATCGTGCCGGGTGGCGTGCCGGCGCTCACGAGACGGGCTCCGGCCGCAGCGAGGCGAGCGCCTGCCGGAGCTCGTCGAATCCCTGCTCGACGCGCGTCACGAGCTGTCCGGCGTCCTCGAGGCCACCGCTCTTCGCGCACTGCTCGAGGGTGCGGCACCGCTCCGCGAACGCCTCGGCGCCGAGAGTGGCGCCGTTCGACTTCAGCGTGTGTGCCGCCCGCCGGAGCTCCTCTGCGTTCCTCTCGTCGAGGGCGCGGCGCAGCGTCCGGAGGAGGGCGGGCGCGTCGGCGAGGAACGTGTCGATCACCTCGGCGACGAACGCGTCCCCGCCGAGCTCCCTCAGGCTCTCGACGGCGCTCGGCTCGAGACGGGCGGCGACATCCGTGCGTGCCTCCGCTGCACGCGGACGGACACGGCGGATCGCCTCCGCGAGCGCGTCGGGACGGATCGG
The DNA here is from genome assembly GCA_025934335.1 of Thermoleophilia bacterium. Lineage (GTDB taxonomy): Bacteria > Actinomycetota > Thermoleophilia > Gaiellales > Gaiellaceae > PALSA-600. The sequence continues at coordinate 16,372 of JAICYG010000005.1, forward strand.
CTTCGCGACGTAGTCGTCCATCCCGGCCGCGAGACACGCCTCGCGGTCCTCCGGCATCGCGTTCGCGGTCATTGCGACGATGCGCGGGCGCTCCTCGCGAGGCCAGCGCTCGCAGATGCTGCGCGAAGCGTCGAGCCCGTCGAGCTCCGGCATCTGCACGTCCATCAGGACGACGTCGTATAGCTTCTGTTCGATCGCCTCGATCGCCTCACGGCCGTTCCAGACGACGTCGGCGCGGTAGCCGAGCCGGTCGAGCAGCCGGAGCGCGACCTTCTGGTTCACCGCGTTGTCCTCGGCCAGGAGGATGCGCAGCGGCGACGTTGCAGCCGCGTCTTCCTGCGGCGCGGCTTCCTGCGCCGCCTGCTCCTGCGCCCGCGCGGCGAGTGCCTTCACGAGCGCGTTGTAGAGCTGCGAGGCTCTGACCGGCTTTGCGAGCTGCACGACGAAGTCTCCGGCCGACTCGCTCTTCGGCAGCCGACCGAGCGAGGTGAGGAGCACGAGCGGCAGCTCATCCGCGTCGCGACGGCGGCGAATCTCGCGCGCCAGGGCGAGCCCGTCGAGCATCGGCATCATCATGTCGAGGACGCCCACGTCGAACGGCTCGCCTTCGTCGACCCGCGCGAGGGCGTCGGTCGGGGACTCGAGCGTGACGGGCTCCATGCCCCACGACCGCACGTGCCTGGCCACGATCTCGCGGTTTGTGGCGTTGTCGTCGACGACGAGGACGCGCTTGCCGGCGAGTTGCGGGAGCGCGCCGCGTTCATGGTCGTGCGCGGGGACATCGGCCGCCTGCGCCGGAAGCGAGATGCGGAACGTCGAGCCCTCACCCTCCACGCTCTCGACGAGCATCGTCCCGCCCATCAGCCCGACGAGCCGCTTCGAGATCGCAAGCCCGAGACCCGTGCCCCCGTAGCGTCGCGTGGTCGAGGCGTCGACCTGGCTGAACGACTCGAACAGCTTGTCCATGCGGTCCTGCGGGATGCCGATGCCGGTGTCGCGCACCGCGATGTCGAGCCGGTAGGAGCCGGCGTCGCCCGGTGCGGCGGCGACATCGACGACGACCTCGCCTTCCTCCGTGAACTTCACGGCGTTCGAGAGCAGGTTGAGCAGCACCTGCCGGAGCCGTCCCGCGTCGCCGACGATGCCCGCCGGCGCGCCCTCGTCGATCAGGCAGCCGAGCTCGATCGCCTTCTCCCACGCGCGCGGCGCCACGATCTCGAGCGCCCCCTCCACGCACTCCCGCAGGTCGACCGGCTCCCGCTCGAGCTCCAGCTTCCCGGCCTCGATCTTCGAGTAGTCGAGGATGTCGTCGATCACGTGCAGGAGCGCGTCGCCGCTCGAGCGCACCACCTCGGCGAACTCGCGCTGCTCCGCCGAGAGCTCCGTGTCGAGCAGCAGTCCGGTCATGCCGATCACGGCGTTCATCGGCGTGCGGATCTCGTGGCTCATCGTGGCGAGGAACGCGCTCTTCGCCTGCGTCGCCGCCTCCGCCTCCTCGCGTGCCTGCTGGAGCTCGGTGATGTCGTGGTAGATCGCGAGGAGGCCCGCGCGCTCGCCTTCGCGCGTCAGCGGCACAAGCATCAGCTCGACGTCGACCGCCGTCCCGTCCTTCCGCCGGCGACGCGTGATGCGCTGCGCACGCCCGCCCGCGAGCGCCTCGCGCGTGATCTCCCTGCCCTCGTCGCGGGCGTCCTCCCCGAAGACGAGGTCGTCGACAGGCAGGCCGAGGGCCTCGGCAGCCGTGTGCCCGAAGAGCTCCGCAGCGGCCGGGTTCCAGCCGGTGACCCGCTCGTCGATGTCCAGGGTCACGACCGCCACCGGCGTGATCGCGACGAGCGACTCGAGGTACTGCTTCTGGCGGTCGATCTCGGCGAAGAGGCGCGCGTTGTGGATCGCGACGCCGACGTTCGAGGCGATCGTGGCCAGGAGGCCCGTCTCCGCCTCGCCGAAGCGTCCCTCCTCGTCGATGCTCTGCACGCTGACGACGCCGATCGCCTCGTCCCCCACGAGAATCGGAACGCCGAGGTAGGAGCGAGAGGGCGTGCCGATCTGCGCCCGCCCCTCGTACTGCGCCTCCCGGTTCAGGAGCAGCGGCTCGCGCGCCTGGAGGATCTGCGAGGTGAGCCCCTGCCCGTAGTCGATCGCGGGCTCGTTCCTGCGCTCGCCGCTCTCGTGGTAGTAGGCGAAGTCGATCTTCCCGCGCTGATCGTCGTGCAAGGCGACATAAGCGATGTCGGCGTCGAACGTCTCGCGCACGCGCTCGCCAACGAGCTCGATCAGCGCGTCGAGGTCGAGCTGCGCAGCGAGCGCATGCCCGACGCTGTTGACGGTGGCGAGCTCCTCGGCGCGCCGGCGCGTCTCGTGGACGAGGCGGGCGTTCTCGAGCGCCACGCTCACGCTGCCGGCGAGCGTCACGAGCAGGCGCTGGTCAGCCTCGGTGAAGGCATGCGTGCGGTCGACGTTCTGGAGCGAGATGACGCCGGTGGCCCGACCGCCGACGAGCAGGGGGACGAAGAGGGCCGACTTCACGGGCTCGCCGCTGAGGACGTACGGGTTGCCGAAGCGCTCGGCGACTTCCGGCGTGGATTCGTCGAGCATCAGCGGCTCGCGCGTCTCCATCACGTGCCTCCGGAAGCCGATCAGCGGGATCGGATCCTGCTGCAGCCGCTCGCCGCGCTCGATCACGTACGGGAAGTGCAGGAGCCGCGTCTCCTCGTTCCAGGTCGAGATGCTCACGACCTGCGCGTCGAAGACACCACGGATCCGGTCGCCGACCAGGTCGTAGATCGCCTGCGGGTCGAGCTCGCTCGCGATCGCAGCCTGCACGCTGTTGATCAGGGCGAGCTCTGCGTTTCGCTGCCGTGTCTCGTGGACGAGTTGCGCGTTCTCGAGCGCCACTCCGAGGCTGCCCGAGATGGTGGAGAGCAGGCGCCGGTCGGACTCGCTGAAGGCATGCTCGCGGTCGAGGTTCTGGATCGAGATGACGCCGGTCGCGCGGCCGCCGACGACGAGCGGCTGGAAGATCGCCGAGCCGTGCGAGGGCTCGCCGACGACCGCCTCGGGGTTGTCGTACTCGGCGAGGGCGGCATCCATGTTCTCGAGGACGGCGAGCGGCTCGCGCGTCTCCAGCACGTGCTTCCGGAAGCCGACCACCGGGAACGTCACGTTCGGGAAGTGGACGCCGCGCTCGATCTGGTAGACGAAGCGCAGGATGCCCTCCGCCTCGTCGTGCACGGCGATGTCCACGACCTGTGCGTCGAAGACCTCGCGCAGCTTCTCGCCGACCAGGTCGTAGATCGCCTGCTGGTCGAGCTCGCCGGCGATCGACTCCTGCACGCTGTTGATCAGCGCGAGCTCGGCGTTCCGCTGCCGCGTCTCGTGGACGAGGCGGGCGTTCTCGAGCGCGACGCTCAGGCTGCTCGCGAGCGTCGTCAGCAGGCGCAGGTCGTCGTCGGAGAACGCGTGCGTGCGGTCGAGGTTCTGCAGCGAGATGCGGCCGCGGACCTCGTCACCGGTGACGAGCGGCGCGACGAGCAGCGAGAGCGCCGGCTCGCCCTGCATCACCGGCGAGGTCACGCCCTGCTGGGCGTCCCATGCCGGTACGTCGTCGATCATGAACGCGGCCCTCGTCTCCACGAGGCGCTTGTTGGTCTGCGAAGCCTCGATCGGTCGGCCCTCGTCCGGGAAGCGGACGCCCCGCTCGATCGCGTACGGGTAATGGGTCAGCCCGGCGTCGTAATCGAAGACGCCGATGTCCACGACCTGCGCGTCGAAGATCTCCTGGATCTTGTCGCCGACGACGTCGTAGATCGCCTGCAGCTCGAGCTCGCCGGCGAGCGCCGACTGGACGCTGTTGATGAGCGCGAGCTCGGCGTTTCGCTGCCGGGTCTCGTGGACGAGGCGCGCGTTCTCGAGCGCGACGCTCAGGCTGCCCGCGAGCGTCGAGAGGAGGCGCTCGTCGGCCTCCGTGAACGCGTGCGTCCGGTCGAGGTTCTGCAGTGAGATTCGACCACGCACTTCGTCCCCGGTCATGAGCGGCGCGACCAGCATCGAGAGCGCGGGCTCGCCCTGCACCGGCCCCGCGCCGCCGTGGTCGGCCTTCCACGTCGCCACGTCGTCGATCAGCACCGGCGCCTTGGTCGTGAGGATGAGCCGGGTGGTCGGCGAGGCGGTGATGGAGACCGACTCGTCCGGGAGTCGGACGCCGCGCTCGATCGTGTACGGGAAGCTGATCAGCCCGGCGTCCAGGTCGAAGATGCCGATGTCGACGACCTGCGCGTCGAAGATCTCCTGGATCTTGTCGCCGACGACGTCGTAGATCGCCTGCAGCTCGAGCTCCCCGGCGAGCGCCGCCTGGACGCTGTTGATCAGCGCCAGCTCGGCGTTCCGCTGACGCGTCTCCTCGATCGCGCGGGCGCGAGAGAGCGCAGTGCCGACGTGCTGGCCGACGAACGCGAGCAGATCCTTGTCGCCCTCGGAGTAGCCGGCGTCCTCCGTGTAGGACTGCACGGCGAGGACGCCGACCGTCTGCCCCTCGGCTCTGAGCGGAACGCCGAGCCAGCTGGAGCCCTCGCTGAGGACGCCGAGGAGCTCGACCTCCCCCTGCTCGATCAGCGACCGCATCCGCTCGTACCCGATCAGTTGCGGCTCGCCGGTGCGCAGGACGTACGCGGTCGTGCCGCGCGCCTCGCCCGTGCCGAAGGCATCCCACTGGTTGGGGTCCGGGACGCTCGGGTCGACCTCGTCCACGTAGTACGGGTAGCTGATGAGCTGCCGTGCCTCGTCGTAGAGCGCGATGTAGAGGTTGCTCGCGCCCATCAGCTCGCCGACGACGTCGTGCACCGCGCGGTAGAAGGCCTGCATGTCCTCCGCGGTGCTTGCGAGCTCCGCGATCCGGTAGAGCGCGGCCTGCACCTGCTCAGCGTGCCGCGCCTCCGCCACGAGCCAAGTATCGCGCGGTACGCGAAGGGCGTCCAGCCGGGGAACCGGACCGACCCGTCCGCTTCAGGTACCGTAAGCGGACTAAAGAGTCCAGATTTGAGAGTGAGGTGGCCGCCGATGGCCAAGGCAACCAACCCATGGGTCGTGCTCGTTCTGATCTGCCTGGCGCAGTTCATGGTCGTGCTGGATGCGACGATCGTGAACGTCGCGCTCCCGTCGATCCAGAACGACCTGCATCTTTCCGAGGGGAACCTGCAGTGGATCGTGAACGCGTACACGCTCGTCTTCGGAGGCTTCCTGCTCCTCGGCGGGCGCGCGGGCGACCTGCTCGGCCGCAAGCGGCTGTTCCTGATCGGTCTCGTGATCTTCACCGGCGCGTCCCTGCTCGACGGCCTTGCCTCGAGCGAGGGGATGCTGATCGGAGCCCGTGCGCTCCAGGGCCTCGGTGCCGCGTTGATCTCGCCCGCGGCGCTGTCGATCATCTCGACGACGTTCGCGGAAGGCGCCGAGCGTGCGAAGGCACTGGGCGTCTGGGCGGCGATCGCGATCGGCGGCTCGGCCGTCGGCCTCGTGCTCGGCGGCCTCCTGACGCAGTACTTCTCGTGGCCGTGGATCTTCTTCGTCAACGTCCCGGTCGGCATCGTCGGCTTCGTCCTGTCGCTGCGCCTGATCCCGGAGTCGCGGGACACGCACGCGCACCGCAGCTACGACATCGCGGGAGCCGTGACCGTCACCGGCGGGCTGATGGCGCTCGTCTACGCGATCGTCGGCGCGCAGCAGGCGGGCTGGGGATCCGCGAAGACCCTCGGCTTCTTCGCGCTCGCGGTTGTGCTCCTCACGACGTTCGTCGTCGTCGAGCTCAATGCGAAGGCGCCGCTCGTCCGGCTGTCGATCTTCCGCACCCGTTCGCTGCTGACCGCGAACGTCGCGATGCTCCTCGCCATGTCGGGCATGTTCGCGATGTTCTTCTTCAACACGCTCTACATCCAGCGCGTGCTCGGCTACGGGCCGCTCGAGGCGGGGGTGGCGTTCCTGCCGTTCTCGCTCGGGATCATGATCTCGGCCGGCATCGCGTCGCAGTTCGCGCCGCGGATCGGCGTACGGCCGGTCGCCGCGGCGGGCATGCTCCTGAGCGCCGGCGGGCTGCTGCTCCTGACGCAGCTGCCGGTGCACGGCTCGTACCTCACGAACGTGCTGCCGTCGATCGCCCTCTCGTCGCTCGGGATGGGCGCGGTCTTCATGCCGCTGACCCTGATCGCGACCACCGGCCTCGAGGACGCCGACCAGGGGCTCGCATCGGGCCTCTTCAACACGTCGCAGCAGGTCGGCGGCGCGCTGGGGCTGGCGGTGCTGTCGACGCTCGCGACGAGCAAGTCGTCGTCCGCGGGGGGCACGCAGCTGCACGCGCTCGTCGTCGGGTTCCACTGGGCGTTCGCGGCCGGCGCCGCCGTCATGGTGGCCGCGCTCGCAGTGATGGTCGGGCTCCTCCGCGCACGGCACGTCGCCCGCATCGAGGAGCAGGCGGCGTCCGGCGAGCCGGTGATCGTGGGGGCGTAGTGGGCTCACCCGAGACGACCGCTCTTCGCGCCGACGCTCAGCGAAACCTCGACCGCATCCTCGCGGCGGCCGCCGACGCGTTCGCCGAGCTCGGCCCGGACGTCTCGATCGACGAGATCGCGCGCCGGGCCGGGGTCGGCCACGGCACGGTGTTCCGCCGGTTCCCGACGAAGGACGCGCTGCGTGCGGCGGTGCTGAGGCGGCGCCTCGACGAGCTGCTCGAGCGGTCACGGGCTCTCCTCGCCGAGCCCGACGCCGGGGCGGCGTTCGAGGAGCTCATCTGGGTCGCCGCCGAGTCCTGCCGCCGCGACCGCTTCCTCTTCGAGGGTGTCGAGACGTGCGCGGAGCTCGAGGTGACCGAGGGGAAGCAGGAGCTCCACGAGACGGTCGACAGGCTGATCCGCCGCGCGCGGCGGGCCGGTGCTGTCCGCGCCGGGCTCGATGCACGTGACGTCGGCGCGCTCGTCGGTGCCGCCATCCAGGCGGCCGCCCACGCGGAGCGAGACGAGGACTGGCGGCGCTACGTGCAGGTCGTCCTCGTCGGGCTTCGCCCTTGACGCTGTGCGACGATCCGTGTGGCCATGGCCGAACCTCGGTGGCTGACGGTGTTCCGCCCGCCGCTCCTGTGGCGCGTCTTCGCGATCAACGCGGTGCTGCTCGCGGCTGCGACGGTGATCCTGGCGCTGACACCGGTGACGGTCCACGCGCCGATCGCGCTCGTCGAGGGCGTCGACCTGCTGCTCGGGCTCGCCGTCATGCTGCTCGCGAACTTCGTGCTGCTGCGACGGACGCTCGCGCCGATCGACCGGCTCGTCGAGCGGATGCACACGGTCGACCTGCTGCGCCCGGGGCAGCGGCTGCCGCGTGAAGGCGGCGTCGAGGTGGAGGCGCTCGTGACATCGTTCAACCAGATGCTCGACCGGCTGGAGGAGGAGCGGCGCGAGAGCGGGCGCCGCGCTCTGCAGGCGCAGGAGGCGGAGCGCCTCCGGATCGCGCGCGGGCTGCACGACGAGGTCGGCCAGGTGCTGACCGGCGTGCTGCTGCGGCTCGACGACGAGGAGACCAAGGACGCGGTGCGGCAGGCGCTCGAGGAGGTGCGGCGGATCGCGCAGGAGCTGCGGCCGGAGATGCTCGAGCACCTCGGCCTCGTCAGCGCGCTGACGGAGCTCTCGCGCAGGTTCGCCGACAGCAGCGGCCTGAGCGTCGAGCGGCGTTTCGCAGATGACCTGCCGCCGCTCTCCGACGAGGCCGAGCTGGCGGTCTACCGCGTCGCGCAGGAGAGCCTGACGAACGTGGCGCGTCACGCAGAGGCGAGCAACGTGCTCGTCTCGCTCGGGCGCGGCCAGGCGAGCGTCGTCCTCTCGGTCTCCGACGACGGGCAGGGCATGTCGCAGGCGGTCGCCTCGAACGGCCACGGCGGTCTGCGCGGGATGCGCGAGCGCGCGCTGCTCGTCGGCGGCGCGCTCGCCGTCAAACGCAGCCGGGCAGGCGGGGTGGAGGTGCGGCTCGAGGTGCCCGCAGAGGACCGCTGATGCCGATCCCGCTCGTCACCCGGATCCTGGTCGCGGACGATCACCCGATCGTCCGGTCCGGCCTGAAGAAGGTCCTCGACGCGGAGGCGGACATGGAGGTCGTTGCCGAGGCGGAGGACGGCGCGGAGGCGGTGAGGAAGGCGCTGTCGGAGGACGTGCATCTCGCGATCCTCGACGTGTCGATGCCGAAGACGACCGGCATTCAGGCGGCGGAGGAGCTGCACAAGCGCAAGCCGGAGCTGAAGCTGCTGATGCTCTCGATGTACGACAGCGAGCAGTTCCTCTTCGAGGCGCTGAAGGCGGGCGCCTCTGGCTACGTGCTCAAGTCGGACGCCGACCAGGACATCGTCGAGGCGATTCGGCGCACGATGCGGGGACAGTCGTTTCTCTATCCGTCGGCGGTGTCGACGCTCGTCAGGGACTTCGTGGAGCGTGGGCGGTCGGGCGATGAGCAGTTCGACGTCCTGACGCCCCGCGAGTTGCAGGTGTTGAAGCTGATCGCGGAGGCGTATACGTCGAAGGAGATCGCGAAGGAGCTCTTCATCAGCGTGAAGACGGTCGAGCGGCATCGCCAGAACATCCTGGACAAGCTCGGTATGAGCGACCGGGTCGAGCTGACCCGGTACGCGATCCGCCGTGGGCTGATCCAGCCCTGAAGTTCACGACCACCCCCGCGCCCATGGGGGATCGAACCCCCCGGGATCGGGTGGTGAGCCGATGGCCGGGCGGAGACCGCGCGGAGAGTATGGGGTCGAACGGCGGAACGGACTCCAGGCTGTCGCAAGCGGACACGAAGAGACGGGCAGCGAGCTCCGGAAGCCGCCGAAGCGAGGCGGCCGGGGCGCGCGGCGGACGCGCCCCGGCCCGACCAAGGAGAGGAGGGCTCGATGCGGATCTCGGTGAACGGCAGGAACCCCTTCGGGTTTCTGTTCGTGACGTCCCGGCGCGAGCAGTACCTGGCCCAGTACGTGGTGCGGGAGTACGCGCGCGGGCGGTCGCTGCAGGACGTGCTCGACGACCCCTACATGAGGAACCGCACGACGCCCGCGGGGCGAGCACGGCTCCTCGAGCGTCCCGAGGTAATCGCGGCGATCGGCGAGCAGGCACTGGCCGAGCTGAGGCTCGCGCCGGCGGTCGGGTCATGACGAGGACGGTTCTCTGCGGCGTCGACGGCTCGATCCACGCCCGGCTCGCGCTCCGCGCCGCCGCACAGCTCTCGGCGCAGCTCGACGCCCGGCTCGTCGTCGCGCACGTCGTGCAGACCGCGCCGGCGACGACGAGGCTCGGCCCCGTCGGCGGCCGGACCGCGCTCGCGCCGCCGCCCGGGGCGGAGCTCGAGGCGGGTCGGGGGATGCTCGAGCACGTCATCCGGGAAGAGGGGTTGGCCGAAGCGGAGGAGCGTGTCGTCTACGGCTTCCCGGCCGACCGCCTCGCCGACCTCGCAGACGAGGAGGACGCCGAGCTGATCGTCGTCGGGTCGCGCGGGCGCGGCGCCTTCAAGGCGGCGTTCCTCGGCAGCGTGTCGGGCGAGCTGATCGGCGTCGCGCGGTGCCCCGTGCTCGTCGTGCCGCCCGGCGCGGCGCTCGACCGCGACCCGGGCCCCGGCGGGGCCCGAGTCGCGACGCGCGGTTAATCAGGCAAACGGCTTCGTCACCATGTCGAGCACGACGAGCAGCAGCACGGCGATGTCGAAGCGGGCGACGAGCATGATGCGGTCGATCAGCGCGAGGGTCTCCGGATGCGTCGGCCCGTTCTCCTCGGCCGACCGGTCGATCCTCTTCGCCATCGGCGAGAGGAACGCGATCCCGACGACGAAGGTCGACGCGTAGCCGATCAGGCCCGCGACGATCCAGAAGTGGCCCCAGCCCCAGCTGGTGTTGATCATCAGCGCGATGCCCATCAGGAACGTGACGAGACCGACGGGAGCGAAGACCTTCTCGCCCATGAAGGCCGCCTGCTTCGCGACCGTGACGATGCCCTCGGGATCACGCGCGTTCTGGGCGCGGATGGCGTGGATCATGATCGAGACGCCGCCGCCGACCCAGATGACCGCGAAGAGGACGTGCACGGCCTTGAAGACCGAGTACCAGTTGTTCGGAACTGCCGCCGAGCCGGAGAACGCGAAGATCGCGCCGACGACGATGACGCCGGCGATGAGCGCGTACGTGAGGTTGTTCGAGCCGCGGGCAGGCGCGGCCGACCCCGTTGCAGGTGTGTCCATACCGTGGATTGCAACAGGTCAGGCGGCGACGTTCAAGGCTCGCGCCGCCGTCACCCACTCCTCGACGTCGGGCACCTCGCCGGTCTCATACGTCCAGACGTTCCGGATCACGCCGTCGCCGTCGACGAGAAAGGTCGTCCGCCGGGCGACGTCGCGCAGGCCGCGGTGCTCGAACGCGATGCCGAACGCGCGCACCGCCTCGCCGTTGTAGTCGGAGAGCAGCCCGAAGTTGAGGTCGAGCGCCTGCGTCCATGCGATGTGCGTCCACGGGGAGTCGCGGGAGATGCCGATCGGCTGCACGCCGGCCTCGTCGAAGTCCGCTCTCCTGTCACGCAGGAGCTCGAGCTCGTTCGTTCAGGTGGACGACCAGTCGAACAGGTAGAAGACGAGCAGCTTCGGCCCGTCCTCGACGAGCTCGGTCATCGTCACGGGCTCGTTCGGCCCGAGGAAGACGGTCGCTTCCGGGATGCGGTCGCCGACGTCCAGCACGCGCCGGAGACTATCCGGCGCAGCACCAGCGGCCGGCGAGCTGCAGCACCGGGCCGAGCTCGTCACCGCGCGCGAACTGCTGCCGGATGTTGCCCACCGCTCGCGCCTTCGACCCGTGCAGGAACACCCACTGGTTCGCCGCCGGCCAGTTCACGAGCAGCCAGCTTCCGTCGGGCGACCACGCGACGTCGCCGAAGGCGCCGGGACCCGCGAAGAGGAGCGGCGCCTTACCCGGCCGGTCGACGTCGACGAGCCGCACCTCGCTGCGGCCCGGGCGGCGGACGACGACGGCGAGGTCGTGCGAGCCCGGTTTGAACGAGCCGGTCAGAAGCTCGGCGCTGAGCATCGAGACCGTGCGGTGGACGCGGCCGGCGGCGTCGAGGACGACCACGCGCTTCGCCGAGAAGACGGCGAGGTACCGGCCGTCGGCCGACCAGTGCAGGCTCGTCGGCGTCACCGTGACCGGCCGGCGCCAGAGCAGCCTTCCGCCGTCCGTCGCCCGCAGCACGACGGTGCCGCCCGTGTAGTACGCGAGGACGTGCAACCGCGTCGGCTCCCAGGCGGGCAGCGAGCCGAACCGGTCGAGCAGCCGGTCGCCCGTCCCGTCTCCCGCGACGACGCGCAACCCGCTCGCGGCCTCGTACGCGATGCGCGTGTCCGTCCGCGTGCCCTCCCAGGTGGGCGCCGACGGGTTGCGCCGCGCAAGCGACCAGCGGACGTCGCCGTCCGGGTCGAGGGCGACCAGCCGGTTGCCGCGTGTCGCGACGACATACAGGCCGTGCGGCGACCAGGTCGCGTCGTCGTACGGCCCGAGCTTGCGCATGAACCCGTTGTCGCGGACGAGCCACACGCCGCCGTGCTCGGCGGAGACGACGAGCAGCTTCCCGGTCGCGGGGAGCGAGAAGAGCGCCGGTTCCGCATGCTCGATCCCGACCGCCTTCCGGACGCGCTGGAAGACGGCCCGGCCGGGCGGTGAGAGAGCCGCGCCCAGGACGGCGGCAACGGCGGCCACGACGACCGCCGCAAACAGCCTGTTACCTCTGCGGCCGCGTGCCGACGCGGGGGCCCGCTCCTCGAAGGCGCGGCGGACGACCTCCCAGGCCCTGTCCTCAGGGGTCATCTCTCATCCGATCGAGGCCGCGTCGGAGCCGCGAGTTGACGGTGCCCCGCGGCAGGTCGAGCAGCTCGGCGATCTCGCCGGGCGTGTACTCGAGGACGTAGCGGAGGACGACGACGGCCCGGTGCTCGGGCGGGAGCCCGGCGATGCGGGCGAGGGTGCCCTCGCCGGGCTCGGGCGCGGCGGGGGCGGGGAGTTGGTCCCCGAGCTCCACCTCGGCGCGCAGCCGGCGCGCCCGTGTCCAGTCGATCGCGCGGTTGACGACGATCCGGTGCAGCCACGGCCCGAAGGGACGGCGGCGGTCGAAGCGCTCGAGGTTGCGCACGGCGGCCAGGAACGCCTCCTGGGCGATGTCCTCCGCCGCGGCTGCGTCGCCCGTGACGAGGCGCGCCGCGCGGAATGCGCGTGGCCAGTGCGCGCGGAAGAGCTGCTCGAGGTCGTCGACCGAGCCTTTCTGGGCACCGCGGATCCAGGCGTGCTCCGCCACACGTGAGGGGTACGGCGCAGGGACCTCGTGAGGTCCCGCACGCGTAGACGACGCATGAGACGCCTCGTGATCCTCTTCAGCAGCTGCGCGCTCCTGCTCCCCGGCGCCGCGCGTTCCGCGGCCTGCTCGCCGCTCGACTGCGGCCCCAGCCAGGTCGTGGTCTCGGGCGGGACGCTCCTCGCGTACCGGTCCGCCTCCCACGGGCCGGTCTCGGTCGCCGACCTGCGCAGCGGCGAATCGCTCTTCTCGCTGCCGTGGGGCTTCGTCTACGGGAAGGTGCTCGTCCACCAGGAAGGGAACCGCATCGAATGGTACGACGCGATGACCGGGAAGAAGACCGCGCAGCGGGCGCTGCCGTGGAAGATCAGGCTCGCCGGCGCATCGCAGGACGGGAGCCGCGCCGTCGCGTTCCGCGCGAAGACGCTGGTCGAGCTCGTCACGCCGACGTCCGTGCGCGAGGTGCCGCTACCGACAGGCAGCTGGGACTTCGACGCGCTGCGCGGCAACCACCTCGTCCTGATCCAGCTCCGGGGCGGCGGCTACCAGGTGCGGCTCGTCGACCTGGCACACCGCACGTCGCAGACGAAGCTGCTCAAGGATCCCCACGAGTCGGGGACGATCTGGGGCCAGGCGTGGTCACGCCTCTCCTCGGCGGACGGCCGCTACGTCTTCACGCTGTACCTGGCGTCGAACGGCGCCGCCATGGTGCACGAGCTCGACCTGGTGACGGCGAAGGCGCGCTGCATCGACCTGCCCGGTACGGGCGACTACGGCTCCGGCACGTCCTGGGGCATGGTGCTCGCGCCCGACCGGCGCACGTTGTGGCTCGCGAGCCCGGGCTACGGCCGGGTCGTCGGGATCGACATCCGTACGCGCAAGATCGTCGACGCCTTCCGGATCTCGCTCTCGTACTGGAACCTCGGCAACCCGACGCGCACCGCGGTCTCCCCCGACGGGACGCAGCTGGCACTGACCGACGGTGAGACAGTCGCGAAGATCGACCTGCACCTGCGCAGGGTCGTCGGTCGCACCCCCGCCGCGCATGCCGTCGCCCTCGGCTACTCGCCCGGAACGGGCGAGCTCAGGGCACTGCGGTGAGCGCTGCCTGGGTGCCGGCGGCGATCTCGCGCACGACTTCGACGATGTCGCGGTTCGCGTTCCAGACGCGCAGCTGACGGTCCGAGCCGTTGCCTCGCGAGAGGATCTCGCGCACGCCCTCGAGCTCGCGGTCCGAGCCGAGCTCGCGGGCGTGCGGCTCGAGGTCGCGGAGCGTCCGGCGCACGAGCTGCGCGACGGGTACGCGGTTGCGCCGCCCGGTCGCCAGGTCCATCACCGGCGCCTCGAGGCCGTAGCGCGCCGCGAGCCACTTGTTCTCGGTCGTCAGGATGCGGTGCCAGCTGGGGATCTCCTTGCCCTCGTCGTGCAGCTCGCAGAGCATCTTCACGAGCGCCTGGAAGTACGCCGCGATTGCGACCACGTCCTCGAGCCGGGTGACCGCGTCGCACACGCGCATCTCGATCGTGCCGAGGCGCGGATGCGGCCGGATGTCCCACCAGATGTGCGTGTAGTCGGCGATGCAGCCCGTCCGCTCGAGCTGTCCCACGACCTCGGCGTAGTCGGCGTAGTCGCGGAAGCGCGGCGGCGGCCCCGAGCGCGGAAACGCCGCGAACACCATCTGCCGCGACGACGAGAGGCCGGTCGGCTCCCCGCGCCAGAAGGGCGACGAGGCCGACAGCGCGAGCACCTGCGGCAGGTGGAGGAGCAGGCCGTTCATCACCTGGATCGCCTTCTCGGGGTCGTCGACCGCCACGTGCATGTGCATCCCGAAGATCAGCTCGCGCCGAGCGACGTACTGCAGCTGGTCGACGAGGTTCCGGTAGCGGTCGCGTGCAGTGATTCGCTGACGCTCGAAGAGCGAGAACGGGTGGGTGCCGGCCGACCCGAAGCGACAGCCCTGCTCGCGCGCGACCTCGGCGACGTATGCGCGCAGCTGCTGCAGCGAGCGCATCACGTCGGTCGCAGTGCGGCACACGGGCGTCGTCACCTCGAGCACCGACTGCATCAGCTCCGCGTTGATCCGCGCCTCGTGCTCCCCGTCCGCGACCGCTGCGAGCACCGAGTCGATGTGCTGCACCAGATCCCACGTCTCGGGGTCGAGCAGCATGTACTCCTCCTCGACGCCGAGCGTGTACGCGTCGCCCTTGCCGAACGCATGGTCGAGCACGCTCGCCTGCGCGCCCGCCGCCCCGGCTCCGCTCTTGCCCGTGATCGAAGGCGGGTAGATCTGCTTCACGAAGGCAGTATCGCCGCTTCCGCCTCGATCTCCACGAGCCAGCGCGGGTCGAGGAGCTGCACGACGACGCCGGTCGTCGCCGGACGCGCCTTCGCGAACGCCTCCCGGTGTGCGCGGCCGACCTCGTCGATCAGCGAGGCGTCGGTCAGGTAGATCCGCGTGCGCACCACGTCGTCCAGGGACGCGCCCGCCTCGGAAAGCACGCGCGCGATGCGCTCGAGACACACGCGCGCCTGCTCGTAGCCGCCCGCGGGCGGGTCGGCGTCGCCCGGCATGATCGGCGCCGTGCCGGAGACGTGAACGCGGTCGCCGGCGCGCACGGCGCGCGAGTAGCCGACGCGCTCCTCGAACGCGGTGCCCGATGAGAAGGTGATTCGCTCCATGCGGCTAGTCTCGCGCGTCATGGAGGCGCTGCGCCAGGTGGAGGGTTGGCCGTGCGAGCACGCCGCCGTCGCGGTGACCGGCGCGGCGGAGGCCTCGGTCGGTGATGCGGCCCGTCGCTTCCCGTGGGCGTCGGTGACGAAGCTCGCGACCGCGGTGGCGATGCTCGTGGCGGCGGAGGAGGGCATCGTCGACCTCGACGAGCCTGCGGGGCCGCCCGGTGCGACGGTCCGGCACCTGCTCGCGCACGCGGCGGGGCTGCCTTTCGAGCAGGGTGCGCCGATCGCGCGGCCCGGCACTCGGCGCATCTACTCGAACTACGGCTTCGAGGTGGCGGCGGCGCTCGTCGCCGAGCGCGCCGAGATGCCGTTTGAGGACTACTTCACGCAC
>JAICYG010000209.1 GCA_025934335.1 Thermoleophilia bacterium
CGCGAGCTCGACCTCGTCGAGGTGGAGACGGCGTCCGCGTCGCCGTACTCGGCGTCGCTCCTCTTCGACTACATCGCGACGTACATGTACGAGGACGACACGCCTCCCGCCGAACGGCGGGCGCAGGCGCTGTCGCTCGACCGCGACCTGCTGCGCGAGCTGCTCGGCCAGGAGGAGCTCAGGGACCTCCTCGACCGCGACGCCGTCGAGGAGGTGGAGCGGCAGCTGCGCGGCTCGCCCACGTCCCCCGACGCGTTGCACGACCAGCTGCGGCTGCGCGGCGATCTGCGCTCCGGTGAATACGACGCTTCGCTGGCCGCTCCGCTAATCGAGGAGCGGCGCGCGGTGCTCGTGCGGATCGCCGGCGAGGAGCGGCTGATCGCGGCCGAGGACGCCGGCCGCTACCGCGACGCGCTCGGCGCGATGCCGCCGTCCGGGCTGCCGGACGTCTTCCTCGAAGGCGGGCCGGAGTCGCTGCGGCAGCTCGTGTTGCGGTTCGCGCGCGGCCGTGGGCCGTTCACGTCGGCCGAGGCGTCTTCGCGGTTCGGGCGCGACGTCTCGGGGGTGCTCGCGGAGCTCGAGCGCGAGGAGTTGCTGGTGCGCGGCGAGCTGCGTCCCGGCGGCAGCGAGCGCGAATGGTGCGACCCCGACGTGCTGCGGCGGCTGCGGCGTGCGTCGCTCGCGGCGCTGCGGCGCGAGGTGGAGGCGGTCGAGCAGGCCGCGCTCGCACGGTTCCTGCCCGGGTGGCACGGTGTCGACCGGCGTGCGTCGCTGCGCGAGGCACTCGTGCCCCTGCAGGCGCTGCCGCTCCCGGTCTCGCTGTGGGAGTCAGAGGTGCTGCCGCGGCGCGTCCCGAACTACCGGCCCGAGCACCTCGATGCGCTGACCGCCTCGGGCGAGGTGGTCTGGGTCGGGGCGGGGCAGGACCGGGTCGCGCTGTACTTCCGCGAGGACGCTTCCGCCCTCGGGCAGGTACCCGCGGCGCAGCGGCCGGAGGGGCCGGAGCACGACGCGATCCGCGAGGCGCTGCGCGGTGCGCTCTTCTTCGACGAGCTGCTCGTCGAGTCGGGGCTCGACGAGGGGATCGCGCTGCCCGCGCTCTGGGAGCTCGTCTGGGCCGGTGAGGTGACGAACGACGCGTGGACGCCGCTGCGGGCGGCGCGGCGGTTCGGCGTGCCGAAGCCGGAGCGGCGGCCGCGTCGGTTCTCGCGTCGGCGCGTGCAGGGGCCGACAGCGACGGCGGGCCGCTGGTCGAGCACCGAACGGCTCTTCGCCGGCGCGCCCGACCGGCGCGCGCTCGCGGAGCTGCTGCTCGAGCGGCAGGGCATCGTCACGCGCGACGGCGTGCGGGCGGAGGGCATCCCCGGCGGCTACGGCGCCGTCTACGCGGAGCTGCGCGCCCTCGAGACGCTGGGGCTCTGCCGGCGCGGCTACTTCGTCGAGGGTCTCGGCGGCGCGCAGTTCGCGCTCGGCGGCGCGGTCGAGCGGCTGCGCGAGCTGCGCGACGCGCCGCTGGAGCCGGAGGCATTCGTGCTCGCCGCGCCCGACCCCGCGCAGCCGTACGGCGCGGCGCTCCCGTGGCCGAAGCGCGCAGGGGCACGGGCGGCGCGTGCCGCGGGCGCCTACGTGGTGCTCCTCGGCGGCGAGGCGGTGCTGTACGTCGAGCGGGGCGGGCGCTCGCTCGTGCCGCTGCGCGAGCCCGAGGAGGCGTGGCTGCGGCCGGCCGTCGCCGCGCTCGTGCGGCACGTGCGCTCGGGCGGCCTGAAGCGGCTCGCCGTCGAGCGCTTCGACGGCGAGCCGGTCGTCGAGAGCGAGGCGATGGCGCTGCTTGTCGAGGCAGGATTTCTCGCCGGGCCGCGACGCGCGGTGCTGCGGGCATGAAGTTGGCGTAAACTAGCGCATAACGACAACCTGTAATAGGCTACGCGTATGACATCCCGCGACGTGTTGCTCGGGGCTGCCGTCCGGCTTCGGCTCGCGCTTCAAGACACACGAGACGCGCAGCTTCGGCGCGAGCTTCGGGACATCGAGGTCTCGCTGCGGGGCGAGCTGGGGCCGAGCGTGCCGAAGCGCGCCGCTGCGCGTGTGCTGGGGGTGAGCGTCACCGCCCTCGATCGCTGGATCGACCGGGGGGTGCTTCCTGCCGTCTCGTCGCGTGGCGTGAAGCGACTCGGAGTCGAGACGAGACCGCTTCTCGAGCTGGCGACCGCGGTCGAACGCCTGCGCCGAGGCGGGCAATCGCGCGGCGTCATCGCGAGGGCAGTGCGCGAGCTCGGCTGGCGAGACCGTGGCCGTCGACTCGTCTACGGCTCTGAGGTCGCACGCCTGCCACGTCCGAACGTGCCCTTCGACGAGCTCCGGCAGCAGTTCGAGGAGACGACTCCGAGGGACCGTGTGCTGCAACTCGCAGCGCTCCACCGTTCGCTGAGCACGATCGCCGGAGCGCGTCGGCAGGACGACGGGCAATGACGCCGGGCGGGGACGAGCGCGAGCGGAAGATGCCGCCCGCACCCGATGTACCGGCGATCCTCGCTCCGCTCGTAGCGCACCACGTCGACTTCATCGTGATCGGCGGTGTGGCGGTCGCCCATCACGGCTACCTCCGAGCGACGAAGGATCTGGACATCGTCCCAGCGCCGACCGACGAGAACCTACGACGTCTCTGGGACGCGTTGGTCGACCTCGGATCGCGGCCGCTCTCCCTCGGGGACTTCCGGCCAGAGGAACTACCTGCCCCGTTCACTCCCGAGGGGCTGCTCGAGCTCGGCAACTGGGACATCGCGACGAGGGTCGGGCGGCTGGACATCCTCCGGTACCTCGTCGGCAAGCTGGAGACGGCCGCCGACTACGACGGGCTCAGGGAACGGGCGGTTCCGTCCGACTTCGATTTCGGCACCGTGCTGTTCGCGAGCTACGAGGACCTGATCGACTTCAAGACGCTGGCTGGACGCGAGCAAGACCTGATCGATATCCGTGCGCTCCGAGAGGCGCGGGGCGACCTAAGCGCATAGCTCGGCGACGACCTCGGCCGCGGGCCGCTCGCGCGCCGCGGCGAACCGCGTTCCCGCCCAGAGGTTGATCCGCTC
>JAICYG010000043.1 GCA_025934335.1 Thermoleophilia bacterium
CCCGGCCGAGCCGATCACCGAGGAGACGCTCGCGACCGCGCGGACGATCGCGCAGCAGGCGGCGCTCGCGGTCGACAACGCCCGCCTCTACCAGCAGCAGAAGGCGTTTGCGGAGACGATGCAGCGCTCGCTCCTGCCGCGCGAGCGGCCGTCGGTGCCCGGGCTCGAGGTGGGGAGGGTGTACGAGTCGGCGGCGCAGGTCGACGTCGGCGGGGATGTCTACGACTTCCTGGAGCTGGGCGACGGCCGGCTCGCGGTGGTGCTCGGCGACGTGACCGGCCACGGCATCGACGCGACCGCCGACATGGCGATGGCGAAGTTCGTGTTCCGGTCGCTCGCGGGCGAGCATCCGGACCCGTCGGCGTTTCTCGCGCGCGCGAACGACGTCGTTGTCCGCGAGATTGCGACCGGCAAGTTCATCACGATGGTCTACGTGACCGTCGACGGCGACGGGAACGTTCTGTGCGCGAGCGCGGGCCACCCGGAGCCGCGGGTCGTGACGGTCGACGGCAACGTGTCGGCGCTCGCCTGCGGCGGCCTGGCGCTGGGGATCCTGGCGCCGGAGGCGTACGAGCAGGTGTCGACGCAGCTGCCGCCGGGCGGCTCGGCCGTCCTCTACACGGACGGCGTGATCGAGTCCCGTCGCGAGGGCGAGCTGTTCGGGGTGGAACGACTCGACGAGGTGCTGGCCGCGAACGCGTCGCTGTCGGCTCAGATGATCGCAGATGCGGTCCTCGCCGCCTGCCGCGACTTCGCGGGCGGCGACCTTCCCGACGACTGCGCCGTCGTCGTCATCCGGCGCTTGTGAACCTGCACCGCCGCGACGGGCGGCCGCTCGTGATCGGCCACCGCGGAGCGAGTGCCGATGCTCCGGAGAACTCGCTCGATGCGATCGAGCTGGCGCTCGCCGCGGGCGTCGACCTGGTGGAGTTCGACGTCTCGCCGGGCCTCGTCGTCGCGCACGAGACGGGCGGGGACGGGCCGAGCCTCGACGAGGTGCTCGCGCTCGTCGCGGCGAGCGGAGCAGGCGCGCACGCCGACCTGAAGGCGCCCGGCTACGAGCGCGACGTCGTCGCCGCGCTCGACCGGCACGGGCTGCGAAGCCGAGCGCTCGTCTCGACGGCGTACGCCGCCACCGGCCGGTGTGTGCGCGGGCTCGCGCCGGAGCTGCCGGTGGCGATCGGCTACCCGCGCGACCGCCTAGGCGTCTCGCGCCTCCCCTGGCCGAAGTCGCTCGTGGCTCCGGGCGCTGCCGCCCTTCGCGCCGCGATGCCGCTCCGGATCCCGCTGCTGCTCTCGGCGGCGCGTGCGAACGTGCTCGCGCTTCACCATGGGCTCTGCTCGCGAGCCGCGATCGACACGGCCCACCGACGCGGCGTGCCGGTGCTCGTCTGGACGGTGAATGATCCTGCCGACGTGCGGCGCTTCGCGGCGCTCGGCGTCGACGCCGTGGTGTCGGACGACCCGAAAGGGGCGCTGGCTACACTTGCTGAGCCGTGAAGCGCCTGCACGCTGTCGGTCTTTTCGTGCTCGGGCTCGCGGCCGCCGGTGCGTTCTCGGGGGCCGTGATCGCCGACGTGACCACGTCGACCTCGACGTCGACGACGGACGTCACGACGACGGCACCGCCCACGACGACGGCCCCGACCACGACCACGCCGCCTACGAACGTGCTGCCGCAGGGCGTACGCGTCGCGGGGGTCCGCGTCGGCGGCCTGACACCCGCGCAGGCCGTCGCCGCGGTGCGCGAGGCGTTCGCCCGGCCGTTGCCCGTCCTCGTCGATCGCAGCAGCCTGCTGCTCGACCCGACTCGCATCGCCTCCGCGTACGCCGCCACCGCCGTCGCGCGCGCACGCATCGCCGAGCCGGGCACGAACGTGCGCCTGGTCGTCGGCGTCCGCGGCGCCGCCGTCCATCACTGGGTGGCGGCGATCGAGAAACGCTTCGCGCGTACCGCCGCCGACGCGAGGCTCACGTTCCGGAACGCGAAGCCCGTCGTGCGCAAGGAGAAGGCGGGCCGCCGGGTCGACTCGAAGGCGCTGACGCGCCGCATCATCTCTGCGCTCAACCGCAACTCTCGCCTGCCGCTCCGCGTGCGTACGCGCGCCGTCGAGCCGAAGGTGACGAGCACCTCGTTCGACGACGTCATCGTCATCAACCGCGAGATCAACCGGCTCTACCTCTACGACGGCGCGAAGCTCGACCGGAGCTTCCCGGTCGCGACCGGGCAGTCCGTCTACCCGACGCCGCGCGGGCTCTGGCACATCGTCGTCATGTGGAAGAACCCGTGGTGGTACCCGCCGGTCAACGACACGTGGGCGAAGGGGCTGAAGCCCGTGCCGCCCGGGCCGGGCAACCCGCTCGGCACGCGCTGGATGGGGCTCGACTCACCCGGCGTCGGCATCCACGGCACCGACGACCCGGCCTCGATCGGCTACAGCGCCTCGCACGGCTGCATCAGGATGCAGGTGCCCGACGCGGAGTGGCTCTTCGACCACGTCGAGGTCGGCACCACCGTCTACATCGTCTGATGGGTCTCGTCCGCGTCGCCGCAGCCGCCGTGGTGCTCGCCCTCCTCGGCCTGCTCGTGTGGGACGTGTCGCACTCGGGGCACGGCGGCGTCGCCTCCAGGGTCGACAAGGGGCACACCGTCGCGGCGCCGAAGACGGCGATGCCGTTCTTCGGCGATCCGGGCACGTTCGACCTCGCCGCCTACCGCGGGAAGGTGGTCGTCCTCAATTTCTGGGCGTCCTGGTGCGTCGACTGCAAGCTCGAGGCGAAGGCGCTCCATGACGCGGCGGCGAAGTGGAAGGGCAAGGCGGTGTTCATCGGCATCGACGGCAGCGACCTGAGCGCGTCCGCCCGCAAGTACATGCGGCGCTACGACGTCAACTACCCCGTCGTCCGCGACGTCGGCGGCCGTACCCAGAGCACGTGGGGCGTCACCGGCTTCCCCGAGACGTTCGTCGTCGACCGGCAGGGGCGGGTGATCCCGCCGCACGTGGTCGGCCCGGTCGCCGTCGGCCAGTTGAACGGTGCGATCCAGAGGGCGCTCGCCTCGTGACCGTCGCGCTCCGTGTCATCGCAGGCGCCGGCGTTCTTGCGCTTGCCGCGGTGCTCGGCTGGCGGCTCGCCCACCAGGACACGAAGGTGGCGAAGGCGGTCGCCCACGGGAAGGTCGTGCCGGCTCCCGCGTTCCAGCTCTCGCGGCTCGGCGGCGGCGCGCCGGTGTCCCTGGCGGGGTACCGCGGCAAGGCCGTCGTCGTCAACTTCTGGGCCTCGGACTGCATCCCGTGCAAGAAAGAGATGCCGCGCCTGCAGGCGGCGTCGAAGCGCTGGGCCAACCATCGCGTCGCGGTCGTGGGCGTCGACGTCCTCGACAGTCGCGGCGCCGCCCGCGCGTTCGCGCACGAGCATGGCGTCACGTACGCGATCGGCGTCGATCCGCTCGGCGACCTCGCCTCCCGGTACGGCGTCGCCTACACGCCGACGACGTTCTTCGTCGACCGCCGCGGCCGGATCGTGAAGCGCATTCTCGGCCCGGTGTCCGACTCGGAGCTCGACTCCCAGATCGAGCACGCGCTTTCGACGTGAGGCTCGTCGCGCTCCTGGTCGCGGGGCTTGTCCTGGCGGCGCCCGCGCTCGCGGGGAAGCCGCCGAGCGCCGAGGCGATCGAGACGAAGCTCGTCTGCCCGGTCTGCCACGAGACGCTCGACCAGTCCACGGCGCCGATCGCGCAGGAGATGAAGGCGCACATCCGGCAGCGCATCGCGCAGGGGTGGACCGAGAAGCAGATCATCGACGAGATGGTCGGGCAGTTCGGGCCGGGCGTGCTGTCGACGCCGGCGAAGCACGGCTTCGACCTGCTTGCGTGGTTGCTGCCGCTCGGCGGCGCCGCCGCCGGCATCGTCGCGCTCGCGCTCGGCGCCGCGTACTGGTCGCGCCGTGGCCCGCCGTCGGAGCCGCCCGAGGAGGACAGCGGCCTCGACCCGGAGACCGAGCGCCGGATCGACCTGGAGCTCGCGCGCTTCGATGGCTGAGAAGCTCCCGATCGCGTTCCTGGCCGGGCTCGTCTCCGTGATCACGCCGTGCGTGCTGCCGCTCGTGCCGGGCTACCTCTCCGCGGTGTCGGCGGTCGAGGTCGACCGGCTCGGCGAGCGCGGTGTGGGGAAGCGCGTGGTCGCCTCGAGCGTCCCGTTCGTGCTCGGTTTCACTGCCGTCTTCGTGCTGCTCGGGGCCGGCGCCGCCGCCGTCGGCAGTGCAGTCGACAAGCGGACGCAGCTCGAGATCGCGGGCTTCGTGCTCGTCGTGCTCGGCCTCGCGTTCCTCGGCGTGCTGCCGTGGCCCGAGCGGGCGGTCGCGCCCGGCCTGCTGCAGCGGGCGCGGGGGAGCGGCTCGCGCGCCCTCCTCGGCGGCGCTTTCGCGATCTGCGCGGCGCCGTGCATCGGCACCGTGCTCGCGTCGATCCTCGTCCTCGCCTCGTCGAGCGGGACGCTGCTGCGCGGTGTCGTTCTGCTCGTGGCGTATTCGTTCGGCCTCGCGGCGGCGTTCGTAGCGGCGGGCGTGGCCTTCGCGCACGCGATGCGCGCGTTCCGCTGGGTGCGCGACCACTACGCGATCGTGCGCGGGCTATCGGGCGCGACGCTCGTCGCGCTCGGGCTGCTCCTCTTCTTCAACCGCGACTGGTGGCTGCGCGTGGCGCTCGACCAGGTGTTCACGCGGATCGGTCTCGGCACGCTCTAGCGCCGCCAGCAGCAGCGCGACGTCGAGACCGCGGTGCGCCGGCGCGTAGGGCGCCAGCCGCCGCAGCGCCTTCACCCGCTGCCGCTCCTGAGCCACGGGCCTCCCTCGGGTTTCCTGGTACGCCGAGACGACCACGTGGACGAGCCCCTGGAAGAAGTCGCGCTCCGTCTCCTCGCACCGCCGCCAGGCGTCCTCGAACGCCTCGTGCGCCTCGAAGAACGCGCCGCTCCGGGCGAGCTCGAGCCCCCTCTTGTACGACGCCGTGACGGTGCTAGTGTCGCGCGCAGGCATGGCGACGATCCTGTTGTGTGGGGTCGACCTGTACATCCGCGGCAAGCTCGAGGCCGTGCTCCCCGAGCACCGCTTCACGACGGTGGACGGGGTCGATCCGCCCGATCTCGTGATCGCCGACATCGCGCGGATCGACGCAAGTGACGTTGCGGACAACTACGAGGACGTGCCGATCCTCGGCTACACGAACCACACCGACACCGCCGGGCTACGCCGCGCGCACGAAGCGGGCTTCGACCGCGTGGTCGCGAAATCGGCGCTCTTCGAGCGAACGCGTGAACTGATTGAGGGTCTGATCGCCTCGGTAGAGTAGGTCGCAGTCATGACCTACGTGATCGCCGAACCGTGCATCGACATCAAGGATCGTTCGTGCGTCGACGTCTGCCCCGTCGACTGCATCCACGAGGCGAACCGGATCCTCGTCATCGACCCCGAGGAGTGCATCGACTGCGGCGCATGCGAACCGGAGTGCCCGGTCGAGGCGATCTTCCCGGAGGACGCGCTCCCCGAGAAGTGGGAGCCGTTCGTGCGGATCAACGCCGCGTACAACGAGGGCATGGCGCAGGTCGACGAGCTCACCGAGCAGTACGCGACCGAGCACAACGTTCAGAACGAACCGATCGAGTAGCCGACCGGCTCGGTCGTTCGTTGATCGCACGCGCATAAACAGCGTGCGTCCTGGGCATGTGTTCGCAGGCCAGGAAACCACCGAGGAGGTTTGCATCCATGCCCAAGTCTTGGAGCGCGAAGCGCGAACGGCAATACGAGCACGTCAAGGAGTCCGAGCAGAAGCAAGGCCGCTCGACGAAGCGGGCGAAGGAGATCGCCGCCCGCACGGTCAACAAGCAGCGATCGCAGTCCGGTGAGGCGAAGTCGTCCTCGTCGTCCTCGTCATCCTCGCGGAGCTCGGGCTCGTCGCGCGGCGGCGGCACGTCGCTGCGGAAGAAGACGAGCACTGCTTCGCGGCCGAAGTCGAAGACGAAGGCGACTGCGACGGCGTCCCGCAAGAAGAGCACCGCGACGCCGCGCAAGAAGACCGCGACGACCGCCCGCAAGAAGAGCACCGCGACGCCGCGCAAGAAGACCGCGACGACCGCCCGCAAGACGAGCGGTCGCGGGACGATGTCCGTCAAGGCGGCCGGCGCGAAGGGCGGCCGGGCGGGCACGACGGCGCAGAAGAAGAAAGCCGGAGCCAAGGGCGGACGCGCAACCGCGAGGAAGTCCTCGACCCGCAGCACGTCGTCGTCGCGCACGACGAGCAGTCGCGGAACGATGTCGGTACGCACAGCAGGCGCACGCGGTGGACGTGCGAGCGCGAAGAAGTCGTCGTCGCGGAAGACGTCGTCTCGCACCAAGCGCTGATCGTTTTCCTTTTCAGCAACGTGCGAGGAAGCTATGTCGTCCGCATTGCACGTTAGAAACCAACGTGGTAGGGAATCGTGCACGCGCAATCCGACCAGGAGGTCAACTAGATGACCCAAGAGGATTGGAGCGGGACCGGCGAGGCGTCAACGCCCATCGCCGGCTCGTGGGGCGAACCGACTGCGGACGCCGAAGAGGCGTGGGGCGACTCCGCGATCGGTGAGACGACCGAGGGCGCAGAAGTCGAGCGCGCGGTCGCAGTACCGGCGACGACACGGTCGTCGTCGCGCTCCTCGTCCCGCTCGGGGTCGACCCGCAGCTCCGGCACCCGCAAGAAGTCGACGGCCAAGAAGAAGTCGACCGCGAAGAAGTCCGGTGCGAAGAAGAAGTCGACCGCCAAGAAGAAGTCGACTGCGAAGAAGTCGACGGCCAGGAAGTCGTCGGCGAAGAAGTCGACCGCACGGAAGTCGTCGTCGAAGAAGAAGTCGACCGCGAAGAAGAAGTCGACGGCGAAGCGCTCGTCGACCAAGAAGAAGTCGACGGCCAAGCGGTCGTCGGCGAAGAAGAAGTCGACGGCGAAGCGCTCGTCGACCAAGAAGAAGTCGACGGCCAAGCGGTCGTCGGCGAAGAAGAAGTCGACGGCCAAGCGGTCGTCGACCAAGAAGAAGTCGACCGCGAAGAGGAAGTCGACCGCCAAGCGGTCGTCGACCCGGTCGTCCGGCACGCGCAAGGCCGCGTCGCGGTCGCGCAGCGGCCGGCGCTCGTCGCGGTAGCTCGAAGAGCATCCGGGCTCCCCCCGCGAGGGTGGAGCCCGGCTCCTCCTCGGGCTGTCGGCGCCCGGTAACCTGCCGCGAATGGAGCCGAGGACACTGGATCACGTCGCCTTCTGGGTGACGGATCGGGTGCCGATCGTGGCGTTTTGCGAGCGGCACCTGGGCATGCACGTGATCTCGAACGAGTTGAACTTCACTCTCGTCGGATCGGACGCACGTCGGGGAAAGCTGACCTTCTTCGACGCCGACGGGCCGCGTGACCGGGGGCCGCTCGAGCACGTCGGGCTGCGTGTCTCGAATCTCGCTGCCGCACGCGCGGCGCTTCCCAAAGACGCGGCGGACGTCTTCGAGATCGGCGAGGGGATCCACGTCACGCTCGTCGAGGCCGAGACGGACGTCGAGTACGACCTCGACCACGTCGCGCTCCGGTCGGCCTCGCCCGAGGAGACGGCGCGCGACTACCGACGCTACGGGTTCAACGAGGCGGGCCCGGCGCGGGTGGAGGTCGGCGGCGCGTTCGTCGAGGTGCATGCCGGCGACCCGGGCCGGAACGAACGGCCGCTCCTCAACCACATCGCGGTGCTGGTCGACTCTGCGGACGAGGTGGTCGCCGACGCAGCCGAGCTTCAGATCGAGGTCGAGTCCGTCGTCGACGCCGCGAACACGTATGCGGCGTTTCTCTGGGGGCCCGACCGTGTTCGCATCGAGTACGTCGAGCACAAGCCCACGTTCAGCCTGACGTGACCATCTCGGTCGCGGGGGCCGGCATGGCCGGGCTCGTCGCCGCGGCCCGCCTGCGGGAGCTCGGGCGCCATGTGGTGGTGCGCGACAAGGGCTCGCGCCTAGGCGGCTCGATGCTGCTCTCGTCCGGCGTCGTCTTCCGCCACCGGAGCTTCGACGACTTCCGTGCGGAGTGCCCCGGCGGCGACGAGCGTCTGCAGCGGCTCGTGTGGGAGAGGCTCGACGACGCGATCGAGTGGCTCGTCGCGCGCGGCGCGCCGGTCGTGTGGGAGGAGACCGGCAACCCGCGCACCGTCGGCAAGCGGCTCGACCCGCGCGGGCTCGTGGAGGCGCTCGCGGTCGAGGTCGAGCTCGGCTCAGATGGATGCGTCGACGGGCCGCTCGTCCTCTGCACCGGCGGCTTCGCGGCGTCGTCCGAGCTCGTCACCCGGTTCGTGCGCCCGGCGGCGTCGCTGCGGCTGCGTGCCAATCCGTGGTCGGCCGGCGACGGCCTCGGGTTCGCCCTCGATCGCGGCGCAGCGCTGTCGACCGGCCTGGACGAGTTCTACGGGCGGAACATGCCGGACGCGGCGTGGGACGAGACGCAGCTCGTCTCGCTCTCCCAGCTCTACGGCCGCTTCGCGCGCGTCTACGACGGGGACGGCGTCGAGTTCTTTGCCCGCGGCGACGTGTCGTGGTCGGAGACGAACGTGGTGCAGGCGACGGCTCGCCGACCCGGCGCGAAGGCGTTTTACCTGCTCGACGAGGAGGCGCTGCGGCAGACGGTGCGCGAGCGGACGGTTGCGGAGATGGTTGCGGCCGCGCCGTCGGAAGCGCACGTGTCGCTACCGGACCTGCCGTTCGACCCGCCCCCGGGCGTGGTCGCGGCGGTGCGAGTGGTCGCATCGATCACGCACACGATCGGCGGCGTCCGGATCGACGATCGCGCGCGGGTGCTGCGCGAGGACGGATCCCCCGTGGACGGCCTCTGGGCGGCGGGCGTCGACGCCGGCGGCGTTGCGACCGGCGGCTATGCGAGCGGCCTCGCCCAGGCCCTCGTTCTCGGCCTCGTCGCCGCCGAGGATGCCGCCGCAACCGGCTGAGGTGGCCGGCCCTCGGAGGAACGGACTTAGTGTTGACTCAACACAAAGTCGGTACGCCGGACGACCACGTTCGCTGTACTCGAATGCCAGGCCCAAGATAGGTAGCACCCGCCGCGCAACCTGGGTAACCCCGCCGATGTGGCGGCGCGGCCGCGCTCGTACCTTCGAATGCGTTCAGCGAACCATCGAAGGGAGCTCGACATGACGAAGTGGATCGTCGTCCTCGCCGTGGGCGCCGCGCTCGCAGCCGGGGCTGCCGTCGCCGCGGCGCGGCCGTCCGCCCAGACCCGGGGGACGAAGAGCGCGGCTCCGGCGGCGCTCGTCCAGCAGCTCGCCGCCGCGCGTGCCGCGACCGCGAAGTACGTCACGAACCTTCCGCTCGCGAAGCGGGAGGGCTATCAGATCATCACGAAGATGATCCCGAACATGGGGTACCACTACCTCAACCCGAAGGTGAAGGGGTTCGACCCGCGCAGGCCGGCGATCCTCGTCTACGAGCACCAGGGGACGCGGTGGCAGCTCGCAGCGCTCGAATGGGTCTACACGGCGAAGCCGGCGAAGGCGCCGTTCCCCGGCGCGAAGTATGGAGCCTTCGGCGCCGGGTGCCACTACGCCGACGGCTCGTTCGTGCCGGCGGACGCGCAGGACGCGTGTCCGCAGACGGCTCCCGGGTCCGGCGCCAAGTTCGGCTTCTGGCACCCGCTGCTGATCACCCTGCATGTGTGGCTCTGGTACCCGAATCCGACCGGGCTGTTCGCGAGCACGAACCCGCTCGTCTCGGCCTACAACGCAGGCTGACACAGCGATGCCCAGGTACCTGGTCGAGCGCACGTTCCCGGACGGGTTGCCGACGCCGGCCGCGCCGGGCGCTTACGCGCCGATCATCGACTGCAACGCCGACGGCGGCGTCACGTGGCTGCACTCGTACGTCACCGACGGCGGTAAGACGACGTTCTGCGTCTACGACGCACCGACACCGGAGGCGATCCGCCGCGTGGCCATCGCAAACCGGCTGCCGGTCGACAGGATCCGAGAGGTTCGGGTCCTCGACCCCTACTTCTACGGCTGACGCTGGGGGGCGATGCCGAGGCGGACCGCATGAGCGGCCGCCTCGGCACGTGTCCGCACCGCGAGCTTGCGCAGGATCGCCGCGACGTGGTGGTCGACCGTCCGCTCCGACAGCACGAGGCGGCCGGCGATCGACCGGTTCGACAGGCCTTCCGATACGAGCGCGAGCACTTCGAGCTCGCGTGAGGTGAGGCCCGCAGGGTTGGCGCTCGTCGATCGGCGCGGGCCGCGCCGGCCGAGCCGCCGGGCGACGATCGCCGCGACGGGTCGTGCGCCGAGCTCGTGGAGGATGTCGAGCGCCCGCTCGAGCTCGTGCGCGTTCTCCGTCTCGGCGAGGGCGAGCGCCTCGTCGTAGCGGCAACCGAGCTCGCGCCAGAGCGCCGCCGCCTGCGCCCATTCGCCGACCAGCTCGCACGCGCGCGCCTCGACGAGGCCGTCGGGCAAGTCCCCGACGTCGAGGCCGACGCGGTGGCGCCACGATGCGAGCTCGCCCGCGTGCTGCGGGGCCGCGAGCTCGCGCGCGAGCTCGAGCGTCGGTGCGGTGGCGCCGTCCACCGCCGCGACGTCACCCTCGAGCCATGCCGCCTCGGCCCGCGCGGCGGCCACCGGCCACATCCGGCCGAGCTCCCTCGTCGGCTCGGCAAGCGACCACGCCTCGTCGAGGAGCGGCGTCACGTCGGGATCGCCTCGCCGGAGCCGGACGAGCGCGAGCACGACGAGCGCGTGGATCCGCGGCGTCGTCGAGGTGCGAGGGATCCGCAGCACCTGTGCGGCGTTCTCGGCGGCGTCCGAAAGGCGGCAGAGATCGAGCTCCGCCCGTGCCAGGTCCGCGAGTGCGTACAGCCGGGTGAGCTCGTTGCCGCCCTCGTTGCACAGGGCGAGCGCCGAGATCAGGTGTCGCTCCGCCGCGGCAGGTCGACGCAGCGCCAGCTCGGCTCCGGCGCAGGTTTCGAGTGCCAGGGCGGTTCCGTGGACGTCGCCGCTCGCCTCGGCGACGGAAGCGCTCTCGAGGAGACCTGCCACGTCCATCCGCGCCGTGGCGAGCCGCATCATCGCCTCCGCTCGGAGCTCCGGCGAGTCGAGCAGGTCGGAGAGCTCGAGCGCGCGCATCCCCCAGCGGACAGCCTCCTCGACGTTCGACGCCGCCGCGTGCGTGAACGAGAGATTGACGTAGGCGGCCCCGAGCTCTCTCGACGGCGGCAGCTCCTCGAGGATGGCAGCCGCTCCCTCGGCGCGCGCCCGCGACTCGGGGGTTCGGCCCGGGCACCAGAGGAAGTGCGAAAGGCGCCGGAGCGCATCGCCCTCGCCCGCCCGATCACCCAGCTCGCGCCGGAGCTCGACCTCGAGCTCGAGCGCCGCGATCCCGCTGTCGTACAGATCGGCGGGGTAGCACGCACGTGCCTGTGCTGCGAGGAGGTCTGCTCGTTCCGCCCCCGGCAGCGCCGTCGCGAAGCGCAGGAGGCGCGCATACTGCGCGGCAGCCTCACGGTGAGCGCGGACGGACTCGGCGCGCTTCGCCGCGGCGAGCGCCCACCGAAGCACCGCGTCGCCGTCCGCCGCCTCCTCCGCGTGATGTGCGAGCCGCGCCGGATCGGGCTCTCCCGACGGCGGCTCGGCGAGCGCCGCGAGGAGCTTCCGGTGGAGCTCGAGCTTCCTGCGCGGCGCGACGGACTCCTCGACCGCGAGGCGTGCGAGCTCGTGGCGAAAGCTGATCCCGCCTGTGTCGGCGACCAGGATCCCGGCCGCGACACAGTCGTCGAGACGCTCCACGTCCGACACGACCACCGCCTCGAGGAGCCACGGCTCGACGCGCTGAGGCACGAGCGCGACCGCCTCGAGCAGGGCACGAGCACGTGCGTCCAGCCGGTCGACGCGGGCGAGGACCGCGTCCCGCACCGTCTCGGGCACGCTGCCGTCCGCCGCCGCGAGTGCCTCGACCACGAAGAAGGGATTTCCGCCCGTCTTTCGGTACAGCTCACCGGCATCGACCTGATGCCCTCTGGCGAGCTCGCGCACCGCCACCTCCGAGAGCGGGCTCAGCTTCAGGCGCCGCACGACGCCGCGGGGCGGCAGCTCGCCGAGCAGCGGCCGAAGCGGGTGCGTGCGTTCGAGCTCGTCGTCGCGGTAGGTGACGACGAGGAGCACCGGCACCGACTCGATGCGGCGGCAGACCAGGCGGAGCACGTCGAGCGTCGCCTCGTCGGCCCAGTGCGCGTCTTCGAGCACGAGCACGCTTGCCGGGACCGCCCGGAGGTGCCGTCCGAGGGCGCGAACGACGTCGTGGGGAACGGCTTCGCCCGCAAGCACATCCGCGAGCTCGCCGCCCGTGGACTCGCCGACCGCGAGCAACGGCCCGAGCGGGCGGGGCGTGAAGAGCGGGTCGCAGCCGCCCCAGAGCGCGTCGACGCGCGCGGTGGCGCAGAAGCGGCGGACGAGCGTCGTCTTCCCCGAGCCGGCCTCACCGCCGACGAGCGCGACTCGCCCGCCGGAGCCCGCGCGCACCTCGTCGAGGCAGGCGGCGAGCGCCGAGAGGTCGGTTTCGCGCTCGAGGAGCTCGACGGTGCCCGCCGCGACCGCCACGACGCTCGATCATGAACCCCCGAGACGGGAGCTTCAAGCGTCAGCGCTTGCCGACGGTGAAGGCGGCGGCGCGCCTGTCGCCCGGGAGCGGCGAGGCGCCGACCTTGTTGACGACGAGCGTCCGGTCGCCGTCCTCGAGCTCGTCCCCCGGCTGCGGCGGGTCGCCGTCGAGCTCGCGGAGCGTGTAGCCGGTGGGAGACCACACCATCAGCACGTAGCCGCCGTTCACGGCGCCAGATTACCGCCGGGTGGCGTACGCCGGGAGCGTGACCACCACGCGCGTGCCCGGCTCCGACGGGTCGACGCGGATCGAGCCGTGCAGCTGCTTGACGCGCTCCTCGATCGCCTCGAACGAGCGACGGCGGCGCTCCGGCTCGGCGTCGTCGGCGACCACCGTCTCGAAGGCGCCGCCATGCTCGGCCTTCATCGTCACCTCGACGCGCGTCAGGGGCCCGCGGCGCACCGCCTGCTCGAGCAGCTCCCGGACGATCGTGTAGAGCGCGACCTGCGCCGTGGCGCCTACGCGCTCGGCGTCGGCGACGTCGAGGTCGATGCGGATCTGGTTCCGCGTCCCGACCTGGTCGGCGAGCGCCTGCAGCGCGGGGCCGAAGCCCTGGTCGCGCAGCACCACGGGCTCGAGCGCGAACGACAGATCACGCAGCTCCCTGATCGTTGCGCGCTGGCGCTCGAGCGCCGACTCGAGGACACTGCGGGCGTCCTCGAGCTTGTCCGTCACGATCGCGTGGAGCGCCGCGTCGAGCATGAGCGCGATCCCGGCCAGGTTCTGCACCGGCCCGTCGTGCAGGAACAGCGCGATGCGCCGCCGCTCGTCTTGCTCGGCGGCGATCAGCCGGTCGACGTCGTCAGTCAATGATCGCTTCGCGCAGCGCGATCGCGACCGCATGCGTGCGCGTGTCCGCTTCGAGCTTCGTGAGGATGTGCCTCACGTGGCTCTTGACGGTCTCCTGCGAGATGAAGAGCCGCTGCGCGACGTCGGCGTTCGACATGCCGTCCGCGAGCAGCTGGAGGATCTCCCGCTCGCGCGTCGTGAGCATGTCGGTCTGGTCCTTGCCGGAGAGGAAAGCCGGCATCAGCGCCGGGTCGACGTAGCCCTCGCCCTGAGAGACCTTCTCGATCGCGCGCACGAGCGTCTGGTGCGGCGCCTCCTTGAGGATGTAGCCCTTCGCGCCGCTCTCGAGGCCACGGCCGAGCAGCGAGCGCTCCGAGTACGCGGTGAAGATCAGCACCTTCGACTCCGGCACTCTCTCGGTCAGCAGCTTCGTCGCCTCGAGCCCGTCCATGCCGGGCATCCGGACGTCCATGATCACGACGTCGGGCTTCCGCCGCTCGGCGAGCTCGACAGCGGATGCGCCGTCGCCCGCCTCGCCCACCACCCGGATGTGGGGCGCACGCGAGAGGGAGAGCCGCAGGCCTTCCCGAACGACCTCGTGGTCGTCGACGATGAGCGTCGTGATCTCGTCAGCCATGTGGG
Source organism: Thermoleophilia bacterium (assembly GCA_025934335.1). Classification (GTDB taxonomy): domain Bacteria; phylum Actinomycetota; class Thermoleophilia; order Gaiellales; family Gaiellaceae; genus PALSA-600. The sequence continues at coordinate 14,133 of JAICYG010000043.1, forward strand.
GATCCTACGCCGGGGTCAGGAGGGACAACTGCTCGTCGCGGGCCGGCGGCCGGGCCGCGACGAGCCGCCGGTCACGCACACCGTGCAGCTTCGCCAGCCGCCGTACCTCTTCCTTCACGGGCCGCGCGGCCGTGCGGGGGAGGTAGGCGCCGCGGGCGTATAGGCGCTCGTAGTCGGGCAGCAGCTCCGGCCAGTCGCGGGCGAGGCACTCGAGGAAGTGCTCGCGCGTCCCCGGGCGCAGGTAGAGGAGGTTCGCCCAGATCCCGCACGCGCCGGCCTCGCGGGCGGCCGCGACGACCCGCTCGATCGAGTCCGGCCCGTCGGAGAGCCCGGGGAGGAGCGGCGCCATGCCGACGGAGGCGCGCACGCCCGCGTCCACCAGCACCCGGAGTGCCCTCAGCCGCTTCAGCGGCGGTGCCGTCCCGGGCTCCGTTGCGCGCCAGACGTCGTCGTCGACCGTGGGCACCGAGAACGTCACCGAGACGTCGGCGCGCGACGCAGCTTCTGCGAGCAACTCGGCGTCGCGCACGATCAGCGGACCGCGCGTGATCACGTGGAACGCGCTCGCCGTGTCGCGGAGCACCTCGACGCACGCGCGCGTGAGCCGGTAGCGACCTTCGGCGGGCTGGTACGGGTCGGTGGCGGCCCCGATCGCGATGCCCTCGCCCCGCCACGACGGCCGCGTGAGCTCGGCCCGCAACCGCTCGGCGACGTTGACCTTGACGCGGATCGAGGTGCCGTAGCGGTGGTCGGACGGGCGGTCGGCGCGGCGTTCGAAGGCACGCACGTAACAGAAGGTGCAGCGGTGCACGCAGCCCATGTAGGGATTGAGCGACCACGTGAAGGGCATGCCCTTGACGCGGTTCAGCGCCGCCTTGCAGGGCTCCTCTCGGTACTCGACCCGCATCCACGCATGATAGAACACACGTTCGCTCCGGCCGAGTCGCAGCTATACTTCGCGGACTGATTCGCGTGGACGACGAGCTGCCGCCAAGTACGCGGGCGCCCCGGGGGCGCACATGACGTTCCTCTTCGAGATGCTGGCCCTTGCGGGCCTGATCCTGTTGAACGCGTTCTTCGTCGCGGCCGAGTACGGCCTCGTCACGTCGCGGCGAACGCGGATCATGGAGCTCGAGCACGAGGGGAACCGCCGCGCCCGCGCCGTGCTGCACATCACGAACGACCCGCCGCGCTTCATCTCGGCGATGCAGCTGGGTGTCACGATCTCGAGCCTCGCGATCGGCGCGCTCGGCGAGCAGGTGCTCGCCCACCACTTCGACTCGGTGATGGCCTCCTTCCTCGCGGTAGTGCTCGCGCTGCTGATCGTCACCTACCTGCACGTGGTGATCGGCGAGCTCGTCCCGAAAGGGATCGCGCTCGGGCATCCCGAGCGGATGGCGCTCGCCGTCTCGACGCCCGTGCGCATCTTCTTCCTCGTCTTCCGGCCGCTGATCTGGCTGCTGCAGGGGTCGACGGCGCTGATCCTGCGCGCGCTCGGCCTACAGCCGCCCGGGGCCGAGCACGAGGCGCATTCGGAGGCCGAGCTGCGGATGCTCCTCTCGTCGTCTGCGGAGCAGGGCGAGATCGAGCACGAGGAGCAGGAGATGCTCTACAAGGTCTTCGACTTCGCCGACAAGGAAGCCGCCGACGTGATGGTGCCGCGGCCGGAGGTGGTGGCGATCTCGATCGAGCTGCCCGCCGAGGAGGCGCTCAAGGCGGTGCTGGAGTCGCCGTTCACGCGATACCCGGTCTACCGGGCGTCGCTCGACGACATCGTCGGCGTGCTCCACGTCCGCGACCTGATCGAGGCGATGCACGACCGGGGCATCGTGGCCGTCGACGTCGCGTCGCTCGTGCGCCCCGCGTACATGGTCCCGGAGACGAAGGACCTCGGCGCGCTGCTGACCGAGTTCCGGCGGACGAACCAGCACCTCGCGATCGTGATCGACGAGTACGGCTCGATGGAGGGCATCGTCACGCTCGAGGACCTGCTCGAGGAGATCGTCGGCGAGATCGAGGACGAGTTCGACCTGCCGGACGAGCAGGTCGAGCGGGTGGACGACGACACGATCCGCATCGACGGCACGTTCCCGATCGACGACTTCAACGAGGAGTTCCACTGCGCCCTGCCGGACGAGGACTACCACACTGTCGCCGGCTTCGTGTTCGGCGAGCTGGGCCGCAGCGCCGAGCCCGGCGACGAGGTGACCCACAACGGCCTCCTCTTCCGCGTCGAGGCGCTCGAGGGCCAGCGGATCGACCGGCTCACGGTCACCTTCCAGCCGTGGCAGCGGCCGGAGCTCGAGCGCGACGACGACGACGCGGCGGCGTAGGATCAAGGCGTGGACGAGCTTCGCCCACTCGCCGCACGCACACCGGACACGCGTCTCGCGGACTACCTCGCGAAGGTGCGCGACCGCGCCTATGGAGTCACCGACGAGGACGTGCAGGCGCTGAAGGACGCAGGCGTCACCGAGGACGAGATCTTCGAGCAGACGGTCGCGGCGGCGGTCTCGGAAGGGCTGCGCCGCTGGGACGCCGCGGAGCGAGTCCTCGGATGAGGCTCGACGTGTTGAGCGGCGACCACGCGCCGCCCGAGGCGCTCGGCGTCGTGAAGACGCTCCTCTACCGGCCCGAGCTCTTCGGCGGCCCGTTCTCGGACGTGCTCGACGCGGCGATGCGCGGGGAGTCGGAGTGGAGCGCAGGCGAGCGAGAGCTCTTCGCGGGGTTCGTCTCGCACCTGAACCAGTGCCTCTTCTGAGCGGGCTCCCACGGCGCGGTCGCGTCGTACGCGCTCGGCGAGGAGGTCTGGGAGGCGGTCAAGGCCGACTGGCGCTCGGCGCCGGTCGACGAGCGCCTGCGCGCGGCTCTCGCCTTCGTCGAGAAGCAGACGTTGCGCCCGGACGACCTGACGGAGGCCGACGCCGAGCAGGCGTACGCCGCAGGTGTCTCGCGTGACGCGCTGCGCGACGCGGCACGCGTGGCTGCCCTCTTCAACATGATCATGCGCCTCGCCGACTCGTTCGCCTGGCAGGTTCCGCCGTGGGAGCGCCTGCTCGAACGCGCGCCTGCGATGCTCGCCGGCGGCTACGCCATGGGTGCCGTGCGCGATCGCTCCGGCGTGAAGTAGTACCTTGCTGGGGTGCCCCTGAGACGCGACGGGCAGCTCGCGCTCGAAGGCCGCGGCCTCCTGCTGCTACCGGCCGCGGCGTTCGCCGTGCACCAGCTGCGGTACTGGCTCGCGTACGGGCCGCGCGCGAACGCCGAGCTCACCGCGCAGGGCCACTCGTACCTGCACTCGCTCGTTCCGTGGACGATCTTCGCGCTCGCCGCCGGAGGCGGGCTCTTCCTCCGGAGGCTCGTGGCGGCGGCCCGGACCGGGCGCGAGGACGGCGTCGGCCGCAGCTCCGCGCTCCGCCTCTGGGTCGTCTCGTGGCTCGGCCTCCTCGCCGTCTACGCGGTGCAGGAGACGCTCGAGGCATTCCTCGCGACCGGTCATCCGGGCGGCGCCGGCGGCGTCTTCGGCCACGGCGGCTGGTGGGCCGTTCCGGCGGCAGCCGTCGTCGCGGCGCTCGTCGCGACCCTGCTGCTCCTCGGCCGCGCGCTCCTGCGCCATGCGGCCACGGCCGCACGCGCCCGCGTGCGCGGATTCGGCGACGTGGTCGTCCCCGTGGGCGTCGCACCGGCACTCGTGCGGCCGCTCGCCCGGGCGGCGGCGGGCCGTGCGCCTCCGCGCCACCTCGCCGTCGGGTAGCCGAGGACGCGCGGCCTGCGGGTCGCGCAGGAGGAGGTTCGTCTTTGCGCAAGCGATACGTCGCGCCGATCCTGGCGTGCATCGCGCTCGCGGCTCCCGCGAGTGCGGCCGCGCATGCCCGATCGTCGACGGTTGCGCTCGACTACCGGCTCGTTCTCGACCCCGCCACGAAGGAGCTTCCGGGCGCGCGCGTCGAGATCCTCGACGGTGACCGCTCGTTGCGCGTCAGCGCGCGGTCGGCACGAGTGGTCGTGCTCGGGGATCTCCGTGAGCCGATGCTCCGGATCGACGGATCGGGTGCGTGGGCCAACCGGGCATCCGCAACAGCGGCCGCGGAACGGCTCGTCTCGAGCGGCAGCGGCTGGCAGCGGGTCGGCGGCTCGACGTACGCGTGGCACGACCACCGGCTCGCTCCGCCGCCGTACAGCGACGAGCGGGCGGGGCCGGTCGCCCGGTTCACGGTGCCGCTGCGTGTCGACGGCCGTCCGGCCGCGATCGCCGGCTCGTTCGTCCGCTACCGGCGGCCACACGCCTGGCCGTGGCTCGCCGCGGCGCTCGCCGGCATCGCGGCAATCCTCTGGGTGACGCGCGCCGTCCCGTCGGCGCGGGCGGGGACGACGATCGCCGCGGGCGCGGTGGCCGGAGTCGCAGCGGTCGTGTCGCTCGCCTCGTTCGGGGTTGCC